>CAYZIY010000043.1:0-3087 GCA_964478715.1 uncultured Planctomycetales bacterium | reverse complement strand
TGATGGCTGAAAGGACAGTTGATTCCGGCAAGAAAGAACGAGCGCTGCGGTATCTCAAAGAAGCGCAGACATTATGGGACGCAGTGCGTCAAAAATATGAAAACAATCCGCCGGTTGAATATAGCCGTGACGCAAAGTTTAAAGCCCGTTTAGCGGATATTTCTGTGGCAATGGACGACATGCATTCGCGTTTAGAAGCGGGTCGCGCGAAACGATCGTTTCAGGCTTGCGGTTTTGCCTGCGGCCTGTTTGTAAGCATGCACGAGGAAAACGGCCTTGTTTACGGCCTTGACCGGCTCTTTCATGTGCGAAAGGTCATTAAAGCCGCAAGTGCCGTTAATAAAAATGTCGGATTGGACGGCATTCAAAAAATACTTCCTGACCTTTTGCAAAAGAGGGACGATGTCTTTATGGCCCCTTGCCCCTGGCCGGATGATACCAAGCGGCGCGGGAAATATACCGCGGCCATAAAAAATCTTTCGTCTGAACTGGATAATTTCGCCTTAGCCGTAACTCAGCGCAACCATGAGGAGGCATCTAAAATATTAAGCGGCCTTCTTGCGTTATGTAACACGGCATACGGCCTGGCGCTTTAAGAAGAGATGAGGGTCTCAAAATTATTTTTATCATAAAGAAGTTATTTTTAGGAAATATCAAATTATGCAAAGATCGATTTTAACCGTTTTCATCAGTGCTTTTATATTTCTTATCCTTATCGTTCCTTTTGAAGCTTTATCAAGAAATTTTTCAAAAAAGGATGCTGGTGGAAAAAAATGGGTGCTTGGCTTCTGTCCGACCATGGAGCCTTACGCGATTGAAATAGCTCAAAAAATTCCTGATGTAGAAATTAAAACGTTTCCATCTGCTTTTTCGGTTTTGAGCAGCTTAAGATCCGGTGGAATTGATGTCGGCCTTATCGGGCGTAAGGCCAGACAGGCGGAGAGACTGCCGGAGTTCAAAGAGAAGAGAATCAAAGACGGGTGGACGCTGATCGCCGCGACCCCGAGTTTTATTGATTACAAGGACTTATCTAAAGAAGCGGTTCATACGTATTTTAAGAAAGATCGGGTGAAAGCCTTTCTTTCTCCAGAAACAAAAATCATTTATTATGAAACAAAGGAAGCAGCCTTCCGGGGTGGATTTGGAGGTGTGATTCTGGCCGATTGGTCAGATGTTCCCAATGACTTTGCTTTATTGATTCCTGTTGAAGACGGGAAAAAAGTTCCGAGATTCCGCGCTCCATTTCTATATTCGAATAATGGGGAAGTCTTAGAAACAATTACACAGAATTTACTGGAATAGAACACGCAAAGAGAGGATTCATTGCAATGAAAAATATTTTAAAGTCAGCGCTTCTTGCTATTGCATTGTTGATGCTTATTCCTCATGGCTATGCCCAGAAAAATGCCTTGAAGAAGGTTCAAGTTTATTTTTTCTGGGGAGACGGCTGTCCGCATTGTGAACATGAAAAACCGTTTCTTGAAGAACTTCAAAAGAAATATCCTCAGGTCGAAGTTAAATCTTTTGAAACGTGGTATAACCGGGACAACGCTAAGCTGTACGCCGATCTGGCCCAAGCATACGGCCGCAAGAGCTCAGGCGTTCCCGCGACTTTTGCTGGCGATAAAATGTGGATTGGATACCGTGATGAAACAGGGCGTCAGATCGAAAGGAAAGTTCAGGAATGCCTGAACGCCGGCGCATGCGCTGATCCGCTGGCGCGGCTGAAAGCCCCGCCGGCTCAATCGGAAATTACGGATTTTCCGGAGACTGTTTCTCCCGGGCATCCTGTTTGCGTCCACGTATTTTTATTGGAAGAATGCTATCAGTGCAATAATGTATTGTCTTTTTTTAAATTTTTGCAGAACAAACATAATATTGAGCTTAAATTGCACGATATCTCATCTGATCGCGAGAAAGTTTTGTACGAAAAGTTTAAAGAAATATACGGTTTAAAACAGGCTTCTTTGCCGGCTGTCTTTATCGGCGAACGGGTGTTGATCGGGGAAAACAGTATCGCTGAGTTTTTAGAATCACAAATAGAAAGATGCGCAGAAGAAGGATGCCTGTGTCCGACAGCCCGTGTTCAGGGGGCTCTTCCCGTGATGCCCTGGATTGATGAGGCTACGCCGGATGATTCCTCCGAGATCAGCCTTCCGTTTTTTGGAAAAGTTGATACTTCAGCATTTTCGTTGCCGCTTTTGACAATTATCCTCGGAGGACTGGACGGATTTAACCCCTGCGCCTTTTTCGTACTTTTCATGCTCCTGAGCATGCTGGTTCACGCGCGTTCAAGAGGAAAAATGCTGTTGATCGGCGGTGTTTTTGTGTTTTTTTCCGCGTTCATTTACTTTATATTTATGGCGGCATGGCTGAATCTGTTTTTGCTGCTCGGTCAATTAAGGATTATCACTTTGATCGCGGGGGCAATCGCGGTTGTGTTCGCGCTGATTAATATCAAAGAGTTCTTTTATTTCGGACGGGGGGTTTCGCTGACAATTCCGCAAAGCGCCAAACCAAAGCTGTTTGAACGCATGCGCGGCCTTCTTAAATCAACGTCAACCCTTGCCGTATTGACAGGAACGGTTGTTTTGGCGATCCTCGCCAATACCTATGAACTGCTTTGCACGGCGGGTTTTCCGATGGTTTTTACAAGAGCGCTGACACTTCATTCTTTACCGGTCGCGCAGTATTACGCATATTTGGTTCTTTATAATTTGGTTTATGTCATACCTTTGGCAATCATCGTCCTTATCTTTGCCGTCACACTCGGAGGCAGGAAATTAACAGAGCGCCAGGGACAGATTCTCAAGTTAATATCCGGCATGATGATGCTGGGCTTAGGTGGCAGCTTGTTAATCAGGCCGTCTTTGCTGAATAACGTCATCTATTCTGTAGGGCTTTTGTCGGGCAGTTTGATTATAGCTTTTGTAATGGTTTATATAAGTGATTTCTTTAGAACAGCAAGAACATGAGGTGAAAAATGACAGAAAATAATTGCATGTGTCAAGAAGCGGGGGTTTTGATCTTTCCTTGTTCCGGGGGATCAAATATGGGCGAACTATCGGACAGGGTCGCCCGTAAAAT
>CAYZIY010000042.1:0-3387 GCA_964478715.1 uncultured Planctomycetales bacterium | reverse complement strand
GCTATTGCTACCAATCTACGTCACTCAGGAACGACGGTATTCCATTTTAACTTTTGTGCAAAAGTTCGGCAGTTTAAAAAAATAACCCTCCCTCAAAAAAGCGTTATGACTTTCTTGAAAGAGGGCTGCTTTGCCCTTTTGGTCATTAAACAAAAAATCCGACTAAAGCCACAGATAACTTTTAGTCGGACATCATTGTCTTCTCTGCAAAGGACTTCTGCGCCCTTTGCACCAAAAAGTATAGGACAGGTAAGTTTTCTTGTCAAGTTTTTTATCATTTTCTGCTCAATTTCTCTACATTGGTGGCCCGCGGGAGGCCCGATTCCACGACGAGAGATCGGGCCTCCCACCTTTTTTATCCTATCGCCGCATTTCCTTCCTTTTCGGTGCGAATACGAATACATTGCGGCAAATCCATAACAAATATCTTGCCGTCACCAATATTTCCCGTTTTCGCTCCTTTGACAATCGCCGCAATTGTCGGTTGGACGTAATCTTTATTGACCGCAATCTCTAGACGGACTTTTTTTAGCAAATTAACCTCCTGGACAACACCGCGGTAAGTTTCGGAATACCCTTTTTGCTGACCGCACCCTAAAACATTTGTGACTGTCATTTTGTGGACATTCGCATCAAAAAGCGTCTGCTTGACATCCGGCAGCTTATGCGGCTGAATCAAAGCAACAATCATTTTCATGAGCAGCCTCCTGGTTTTAAATCCTACCGGCCGGCTGGCAGTGCCAGCCGGCCGGTAGGCTCATTTACTGTGTCGAAAAAATTTGAAAACCCGAATAGGCTTCCATGCCGTGCTCATCAATATCAAGACCTCGAAGCTCTTCTTCTTTTGTCACACGCAATCCAACTGTCTTTTTAATAATAGTAAACAGCACAAAGCCTGTGGTCAGGCACCATCCCATAACCGCCACAATTCCGACTGCTTGCGCAGACAAAAGCTTGACGCCTCCGCCGAAAAACAAACCATTACCTGTTGTTCCCGGAGCAATGACATCCTGGGCAAAGAGACCTACGGCCAGTGTGCCCCAGGTACCGCAAACGCCGTGAACCGAGATAGCCCCGACAGGATCATCCACTCGAAACACCTTATCAATAATTACAACAGACAGCACAACCAGAATGCCCGCTACTAATCCGATAATCACAGCGCTTAAAGCTGAAACAAAAGCGCATCCGGCTGTAATCCCGACCAAGCCTGCCAGGGCTCCGTTTAAAGCCATGCTGATATCCGGCTTCTTAAAAAGCAGCCAAGCTGAATACATACCTGCAACAGATCCAGCGCCGGCAGCTAATGTCGTTGTCATTGCAATGTGAGCGATATCTGTAACAGCCGCCATGGTGCTCCCTGGGTTGAATCCATACCATCCAAACCAAAGCAAGAAAACACCTAACGTAGCCAAAGGAATATTGTGTCCGGGAATGGCATTCGATGTTCCATCGGTATTGTATTTTCCGAGCCTTGGCCCCAAGAGAATCGCTCCGGTCAGGGCAACCCAAGCACCTGTGGAGTGGACAACGGTCGAACCTGCAAAATCCCACATACCAAGCTCAGCAAGCCATCCGCCGCCCCAGACCCAATGTCCGACAACCGGATAAATCAAAGCCGTGATCACCAAAGAAAAAATCAGATATCCGGCAAATTTTGTTCTCTCAGCCATTGCGCCTGAAACAATAGTCGCTGCCGTTGCCGCAAACACCATTTGGAAGAAATACTTACAGGCTAAAGGAACAGTAGTCCAGTCAAGGGAAGCAAATGTCTCTCCTGTATCTTTAAGGAAGAAACCGCTGGTACCAAAAAGAACATTACCTGCCCCAAACATAATGCCGAAACCAATAGCCCAATAAGCAATGGAACCCACAGAAAAATCCATCAGATTCTTCATCATGATGTTACAGGCATTTTTGGCTCGGGTAAAACCGGTTTCAACCATGGCAAAACCCGCCTGCATGACCATAACCAGAATTCCGGCTAAAAGAACCCACACTGTATCCAAAGCAATACTTTTTTCTGCAATAGCAACCGCATTAGATGCAACAGTGGGTATTTCATCCGCTAAAGTAGGATGACTGCCACAAAAAAATCCTATGGCCAATAAAATCATTAACTTCTTTAATTTTCTCCATCTGAATTGAAACATGAGAATCACCTTCCTTTATCTTTGATGAACATTCCATTAAAGATCGAAAGACATCGACACACCCGCATAAAAGTAATCGTCATAGTTGCCATCGTCTTCATCCTCCAAATCACCGAAAGGAATGCTGTAGGCAATCGTTGGAGTCATCGTGCAATTCTCGGTTAGCGCTACGCCGAGTCCGGCTGTCAACAGGTGATAGCCCCCATCGCCCTCAATAAAAAACTCATGGTTAAAGCCCACTTCATACCCTAAATCAAGAGTCACTCCGTATTCTTCAATGACATCAAGACTGTGACCGATTCCAAGCAAGTAGTAGCTGCCATCGGCTCCGCCATCGTCTTCATCGCCATAGTCGTAATACCATGTAAAATAGGGAGAGAGCAGAATATCAGCCGAAAGAGTGACATAGAGCTCTTTAGTGTAACCATCGGCTCCCGGAAAGCTGTACCAGGTGTGGCCAACGCCAAAGCCCAAAAACGCTAAATCCTCGTTGATTTTGCTTAAATCAAAGTTGTAGCCGATCCATCCGTCCACTTCATCTGAATTGGTGCCTTCTCCATCGCTATTGGCCACATCGAAGCTGCTCCAGATTCCGCCTTCAAATCCAAAAGTAGAGAGCGTTAAAGACGTCTGCAGAACCGGATCACTGTCCAACTCCATCCCGCGCCAAATGTACTGATTGTAGAAATCAAGCGAACCGGAGATATCAATTTCGATATCATTTTTTCTAAGTAAATCTCCGAAGAGAGTCGCGGCGCAAGCTGAATGGGTTAGTCCCCCTATCAAAACAGCCATGCTCAACATAGTGAAAAATATCCGTCTCATTTTTTATTCCTTTCTATTGTCTCTTTGTTGTTCTTTTTTTATCCGTTTAAGGACCTATCCTTCGACTCGCTTCGCTTGCCCAGGATTGTTTCGCCCATCGAAATTATGTCGTCCTTTGGACTCCATAAGTTCGCGGCTCAATAAAAAAGGCCCTCGGATAAGCCAGCGACGGCTTTCTTCGAGGGCCTCAATGCCCAATAAAAAATCCCCTTTTCTGGCATCTCTGCCAAAGAAGAGGACTGCTTTGTCCAATAAAAAATCCCTCAGATCATCTTCGACCTAAGGGACACCTTTGCCCAAGCTTTGATCAAAATATACAATCTCCATCGGCATTTGTCAAGAAATATTTTTCATCAGGTGATGTACACTAAGTTGTGTAAATTGCTTTAAAAAACAACAAAAAGGGCGT
>CAYZIY010000041.1:0-4696 GCA_964478715.1 uncultured Planctomycetales bacterium | reverse complement strand
GATCTGTGGCCATTTTCATGTCATTCAATTTTCGATTCATTTTAATTTTGAAGAAGCAGGACAAACACTAAACGAGGTTACGTCAAAACCTCAAATATATTTTTTGGAGGAAATTAATAAATGAGTCAAAATAACGAAAATTTAAATGAGTATTATTTGCTTAAAAACTTAGGCATAACTAAAGATAAGATGTCTTGTTTTGCGAATGATACAACCAGTAATGAAGTGGTATGTATTGATGAGCAAATGGTTGAAAAATATATGGATATGCTTTTTGAATATTGTGATGGTGGGTATGTGGCCTTGCGTGGATTTCCTGATAAGGGGGGTCAGGATACGAGTCAAAACTTACCCTTTTATAAAGTTGATGAAGAGAATATTCATGATTTATGTATCAAATTCGTAAAGGAACAATTTGAATGCCATGGGGCCGCCTATGTTGTGCCATGCACTTTTAAAGAGAAAGGAAACGCCAAAAATGAAAACGTGTCTGAAACCCAGGTTATCCTCGTCGATATCGATGATGGAGAAATTCAGAGAAAATATGAACACCTTCGACGCCACTTAGGAGAACCAACTCTGATCGTCCAATCAGGAGGTGTTACCAACGAAGGGGAGAAAAAGCTCCATCTTTATTGGAAATTGAGTGAGGCCATCTCTGGGGAGGATCTTGAAACCGTAAGAGAAATACGAGAAAAAATCGCGATCAAAGCATCAACAGACACATCGTTTAAAAGATTAAGCCAACCCATACGTATCGCTGGTTCCATTTATCAAAAGAACCAAGAAAATAAACTCGTAACCATTCAAGAATATTCTAACAAGGAATATGAATTATCCGACCTTCTTGAGAATGTGGAAGATATGCCTCCCTTGGAATCTTTAAATGCGGAAAAAAATCCAAATAACAAAAATACAAAAACGAAACCTAACATAGATACTATATTAACTCAGAAAGTCCACAAAGGTGGGGTGGATGGATACACTCGGTTTGATGCGATAACACGAGTGATTTATTATTGGATATGGTGTGCTCATAAAGGAATTATTACAGTCGAAGAGGCTCTTGAAAATGTGAAAGGATACAATCTTGCCAATGTCGTTCCACCAAAAGATGAGAAATGGCTCGAAGATGAATTTAATAGAATTTTAAAAAAGCATTGTAAACAACATGGTGATATAAAGAATGAAATTCAAACAATTAAAGATGCAATTCAAGAACTCAATGAAAATCATGCTGTCGTTACTATTGGAAGCAAGGTACGTATTTTGGAAGAATTTAATAATTCAAGAGAAAAATTTAATAAAAATGATGTACGTTTTTTAGAAAAACGTGATTTCATTACCAAGTATGAAAATCGAAAGATTGAGATTGTTGAAAATGATAAAAAGAAAGAAATTCCCATTACGAAACTCTGGTTGGAGCACAAAGATCGTCGTATGTACAACAACGTTGTATTTTCTCCCGACAACAATATTGATAAAAAAGATTATAATCTTTGGAGAGGATTTTCCGTTGAACCCAAGCAAGGCGATTGTTCATTATACTTGCAACACATTAAAAATGTAATTTGTAGTGGTAATAAAGATTATTATGATTATCTAATTAAATACATGGCTCATGCTATTCAAAAGCCCGAAGAGAAACCGGAAGTCGCCATCGTTCTAAAAGGTGGTCGTGGTACCGGTAAAGGAATGTTTGTTAATTTGTTTGGTGAATTATTTCGTCCGCATTTTCTTCAAATATCAAATCCTAAACATTTAACCGGGAATTTTAATGGTCATCTCAAAGATAAAATGATTCTATTTGTGGATGAAGCGTATTGGGCGGGTGATCAAAAAGGAGAAAGTGTGTTAAAAACATATATTACAGAAGAATATTTTGTTATAGAACAGAAAGGGCTTGATGCTTATTTTATCAAAAATTATTTGAGAATCTTCATGGCGTCCAACGATGATTGGGTAATCCCTGCAGGTCATGATGAACGTCGTTTTTTTGTTCTCAAAATTAATGAAGAAAGAAAAAGAGATTTTGAATATTTCAAAGATTTAAAAAACGCAATGAATGAAGATGGACAGGCCGCTTTATTGTATTATTTGAAATATGATGTTGATATTTCTGATTTTAATTCAAGAAATTATCCACAGAATAATTCACTTTTCGATCAAAAAATTCAATCTTTGGATTCGGTTGGAAAGTTCTGGTATGAAGGTTTGAATTTTGGATTCAATCGCTATCACGAAAAAATGTGGGAAACAGAAATATCTAAAGACAATTTTTATGATTACTATATTAATTTTTCTCAGAATATTGGATACAAGAGACGAGTATCAAAATCCGAATTTTTCAAAACAATAAATAAAATGTGTCCAGAAATTGTTACAAAAAGAAAATCCATACCAAATTGTAATCAACGTCTCTATATATGCAAATTTCCCACCTTGGCTCAATGTAGAGAATCATTCGAAAAATATTTAAATGAAAATCCTGGTACAATCTTATGGACACCAGACGAAAGAGATGAAAAAGAGGATATATATCTATATGAGAACGAAAATGAATTATCAAATAATAGCGATCATAGTGATGGTTTCTTAAATGATATCGATGAATCTTTATTAAGTCATAAAACTTATTGTGCTTCGAGATGATGGAAAATTGCGATGATGATTACTCTTGTTTTGATGAAGAAGATGATTTTGGTGAAGAATATAATTTTTAAAATGTCCACCCTGTCTAGGCATGTCCAACCACGTATTTTGAAGGGTGGACACAAAAAAGCATTGTATTTATTGAACTTATGATGTACTGTCTGGGGTGTCCAACCAAAATCGAAGAATTGAGAAAAATAAAAAAGAAACAAACGTATACTGTATATATAGTAGTTTTTTTATATATAAGAAATCACCGAAATACCCTGGACACCCTGGACAGGGTAGACACGTGTACAAAACATATTGATTTTATTGATCTTTTGTTGTCCAGTCAATTCTAGCAAGGGTGGACACGCAGAATTTTTGGGTGGACACCCTGGACATGAAAGTGGGTAACCATTTCTATTCAAATCAATGATATGCTTCGTATTGGCTCCAAAATCGCCTTTTCCTATACGTGAGGAAGCATGGATTTCAAAATTCTCATTATCAATAGATTTAATTTCTCATTTCAAATTATAAATTGCATTTAAAACATGCTTCATAAGGATATCGGAATTTTCATCAAAATATCGATATTGTAATTCTTTAAATGGATGATTCTCTCTGGTTTCAGCAACATTCGTGGTCAAATAGGTGGTAACTCGTGATAGCAAACCTGGCGCATCCCATAAAGGCGCACGGTTGATCATTATAAAACATATTCTTTTTCAATCTTTTTCATGATTCTATTTCTTATTGATTAATTATAATCTCTTTTTTTGATTTATTTTCAACATATTTTATTATAATTCTTTTTTGATTAAATTCTCTATTAATCTTTCCTATCATTTTGTAAAACCCCTATAAACATTGGCTATTATCACCCTCAATTTATTTTTTTTGAAAAAAGGACAAATTAAAAATAAAAGTATGAGTTCATTATATTTTATTGATTTTCATGTTTTTATAAAAAATTATTAAATGGAGGTCTTTAATTATGTTTAACAATCAAAAAACAAACCATAACAACATCGATGCAAAGTTCAAAGAAATGTATGCATCGGCCTTACAAAAGGCAAAAACTCCCCCTGATGGCATCTATGTGGTCCAAGTGAAAGCCGTTAAGTTTGAAGATAATAGTGATAACAAAAAGCTATTTCGTTGGAAACTTGAAATCACCGATGGAGAACATCGAGGAAAAATTCTCTACAAAACAAATACAATTACAGAATCAGATAACTCATTAAACCAATTAATTAATGATCTTATCGTTTGTCATTGTAAAGTAGACTCGATCTATGATTTAAATGATGATAAGATAAAAAATTATCTTGTGGGAATTGTATTAAAAGTCGAAGTAATTAATGGGGGAAAATATTGTTCAGTCTATTTTAAAAATTTAATTTATGCTAATGAAATCAAAAAGAAAACCAATAGTCCTCACAGTTAAAAATTTGATAATTTTTTTGAATAATATTTGGACAAATTAATAGAAGCATAAGGAGATGATGATAATGAGAGTAGCAAAATTCAAAAAACAATTAACAATTTCTATGAAGGAAACGACCTATAACACCGTCAAAGAGATTGCCGATCAGAAAGAGGTCTCCTTGGCCGAGATCGTTCGGGATTTTGTCGAGAAACAATTAGAGAAAATTCAAGATAATAATAAATAATCAATCCAAATGTGAATGATGATATTGAATGAATTTAAATTAAATTTGGATTGGATAATATAATAATGAAAAAGAAATTGATTTTTTAAAAATTAAAATGAAAGAATCTATTCATAGAAAGAATTGATAAAATAATCACAAAGAATACACCAAAAATGTGCCATGAGAGGTGCGGCGAAGAGAAGATGAAGATCAACCGCACCTCGCCTTTCTTTTTCAAGTCACCCTGGGTGGCTTGCTCGATTGAGTGATTGATTGAAGAATGAATTTTTCCTTATAGTTTTTTTTTAATAGATTAGTTGAAAGAATGAGTGAATAATTGAGTGAATAATAATTATTTTTGGATCAATAGTATGATCTATAGTGTTTTTTGTGTTAATATA
>CAYZIY010000040.1:0-6139 GCA_964478715.1 uncultured Planctomycetales bacterium | reverse complement strand
GCCAGTACCATAGTATCTGTTATTAATTTTGACGCAAATATACGTCAATTTTTTTTAATGACGTAAACATGCGTTATATTTTTTGTAAAAAAATATAAAAATTGCTTGAAGAATTTATTTGAATAAACAACAAAAGAATGAAAGACAAATATGGAACGAACAAATATTCTGCAAAAGTTGATAGATAAAAAGCGGGGAAAAGTCTATCTGGAAATAGGTATAAGAAATGGCAAGAATTTTTTTTAAATCAGGGCAAAAAAGAAAATAGGCGTTGATCCCTATTATAAACTTTCTAAATCAACACTAATAAAATATTATTTTGCTATTCCTGCCAACTTTTCAAATAAATATTTTGCAACTACCAGCGACAGTTTTTTTGAAAACAATACTGAGTTGCTCAACAGAAAATAGATCGATTTTGCTTTTATTGACGGTTTTCATGAATACGAGCGATCTCTGAAAGATGTAAATAATGTATTAAAACATCTCTCTAACAAGGGAGTTATCGTTCTTCACGATTGTAGTCCTTTAACCAAAGAGGCTGCAATCCCTTATAGTACTTATGAAAGCTTCAGAAAGTACAAAAAAGAAGGAGAATGGAACGGAGATGTATGGAAAACGATTGTTGATTTACGATCTAATCATAAGGATTTGTCCATCTTTGTTCTAAACTGTGACCACGGGCTGGGAATCATCACGAGAGGGAACAATACATTACTTCCTTTCACTAAGGATGAAATAAAAGAAATGGACTTTAATTATTTGGATAATAACCGGGAATATCTTCTAAATCTTAAAGAGCCTCAATACCTGGACAAATTTATAGATATGATTTAGTCAATACTGCTTGAATGTAAGCGCTTTCCTAAGGGTTAATTCCATGGAATTCATAAGATGCATACGCCAGGAAAGACAGCTACGTTCTCTACAGGAACACCAGCTTTCAACAGGTAATCCACTGAAATTTAGGTTAGTGATCCGTCCTGAAAAATCTCTTCTAAAAATACGATGAAAAAATTTTGCAGTTTTATTAAACTTACATAACTTTGCAAGCAATTACTTACTTGCAGTTATGGAAAGACAGGATACACTAACAAGGCAGCATCAAATCAAGAAGGCCGTATTGGATATTATCTACACCAATGGATTAAAGAGCCTGTCCACACGCAATCTGTCCAAATGGACTGGCATGAGTGAAGGCGCAATTTTCCGGCACTTTCAAACCAAGCAGGATATTATTCTTTCCATCATATCGGATGTACATACGGATTTGATTGGCAATTTACAGCAAATAGCAAATAATGATGACAATCCGCAAAAACGCCTCAATAGCTTTGTTTGTTTTACAGTGGATTATCTGACCCGTAACAAGGGCATCACCATGCTCATGTTTTCTGAAGCCTCGCATAAGAACGACGCAGTTATGAAGGAAAAGCTTTCACTGATTTTTAACAAGCAGAAAAAGCTGGTCAGCAAAATTATACTGGATGGCATCGCCCTCGGCAAATGGGATGAAAGTATCCCGGTGGAAAATGTTGCTATGCTGTATATGGGAATTCCTATTTCTCTGAATATCGATTTGATTCTTAGCGGCGGGGAAATGCATATCGATAACTTTTGTGCCCGAATGATGCAATTGTTACTAAAAATGCTGGAAAAATAATTTTTTTAATATACTTGCAAGTAAGTACTTGCTTTTATGTATGTAATAAATTGATAGCAAGAAATTTAACAATTGAATTTCTAAGATTAACTAAATATGCTTTATACAATCGTTTTTTTCATAATAGCAGTTGCTTCCTTTATTTTCGCCATGCTCGGACTTGGAGGCGGGATGGTTTACGTTCCGGTACTCCACTGGGCTGGTTTTGATATGGTTTCAGTGGCTATTCCACTTGGTTTATTGCTTAATGGTTTGAACACGGCCTTAGTTTTAATTCCTTTTGCCCGCAAAAAGATGGTGGACTGGAAAGGCGGCGCAGTGATGGCTGCCACCGCTTTGATAGCTGCACCCCTGGGCGCCATGACCAGTGAACATGTGCCGGTGCAAACCCTGAAAATATTGTTTGCGGCCATGGTAATGATTGCAGCGCTGCGAATGTTCTGGGCCTCGAGGTTGCCGGAACCGGAGCAAATGATGTCGCTGAAGAAGCGAAGCATAATCGGCTTTTTCGTGGGCAGTTTTGCAGGTTTTATGGGCGGAATGCTTGGCCTGGGCGGTGGATTTATCGTGGCCCCTATCCTGATGATGATGGGTTATAAAACCAAAATGGCCGCAGCAACAACCGCCATGGTCGTTACGTTTTCCTCTGCTTCGGGCTATCTGGGCCACGCTGCACATGGCGAGATGAACTGGTTGCTCACCGGTATTGTTGTAGTTGCCGTTATCATTGGCTCGCAGTTAGGTGGCCGCTACATGACCCAAAAAGCCAAATCGAAACAGGTGAAAGTGGCTTATGCCATCGTTCTATTGGTCATTGCTGCCAAAATGGTTTATGGCGTAATTGCTTAGAAAATGAACAAACAAATTATTTATTAACCATAAAAATTCTAAATTATGACAAATCCAAAAGAATGGCTCGAATTCGGGCAACAATTTCACGGACACAAATGTCCGGCTATGCCAAACGGCTTAAGAGTAGCTGCGGCTGCCATGAATGCACTCGGCGTTGAACGCACCGGCGACAAGGCATTACAAGCTTTCGTAGATTTAGGCGAAAATCACTGTGCTACCTGTTTTGGCGACGGTATCCAGGTAATGACCGGATGCACCCTCGGCAAAGGAAATATCAGCAAAACCCACAAAGGCAAATGGGCTTTGACTTTGGTGGACAAAAAGAACAACCGTGCCGTGAGGGTAACCCCAAAAGCCGAAGCGATGCTGGCCAACAAAAAAACCGAATTTTTTAAAGAATATCGCGAAAAAGGGGTTCCGCCAACACAAGTACCTGATGAAGTGGTTGAACCATTGGTTGAAAACGTAATGAATGCACCTGAAGAACAAATCATGGACATTTCAGAAGTTTTTGAATATCAGTGGAACAATCAATCCGACAGTTTTAACAGCTTTGTCTGCGAAGAGTGTGGCGAAATGACCGTGATGGAATATGGCCGCGTCAAAGACGATAAAAAGGTGTGCATGGATTGCGCCGCAAAATAATTTTGGTCGTTGAATCTAAAAAAAAATTCCCGTGTCGCAATTTTATCCTGGATCATTCATAAACGAATCCCGCTGATCAGCGGGATTCGTTTATGAATGTGCGATGGTTTGCGGGTAGGATTCAGGTAACCCCGCATTAGAAAAACCGGCTTTTTGCGAAAAATAATGAAGCAAAAAGCCAGGTTTTTCAATAGCGTCAGAATTATTTGTGAATAATTCGGGTTATTAAACCGACACGGGAATTTTTTATGTCAAATTAAAATTTTACTGTAGGTTTATTATATTTATCCTTAAAAAAGAAGTTGAAGTAAATACGAGTCTTTAGGCAATGAATCCACTCCGAAAAGTTGTTCTTCATGTAAAACTTACAAAGTTGCATAGGGATAAAAACAGATCAAAACACTATAAATAATTGTCATACAAAAAAGATAAAATTAAATCCGCGTATATCTGCGTTACTGTGTATCCGCGTCATCCGTGTTCTATAAAACAAATGACTTTTAGGAGTAAGCTCAGTAATAGAATATTCAATGAATAAGCACAACCATTATGATTAACTGGATTGAAAACCTTAACATACCAATACTCTTTACAATAGGTATCATGTTTCTGATTCCTCTTGTATTGTCTCAACTCTCCAAACGAATAGGACTTCCAAACATTATTGCATATATGATTGCGGGAATTCTTCTGGGGCCTTCTGTTTTGAATTTTTTAGATGAGCAAACACTTGGGAATATGGAATTCATTACCCATATGGTTCTGGGTTTTGTAGCTTTTAAAATTGGGCTGGAAGTGAATGTCCGGGAGGTGATGGCTCATGGACGGGGAATTATTATTACCGTTCTTACCGAATCCTTTTTGGCTGTAATAATGGTGTCCTTATTTCTTTACATTCTAACTGGAAATCTTGCTTTAGCATTGGTTTTTGGGGCTTTGGCGCCGGCAAGTGCCCCGGCGGGAACCATTGCGGTTATTGACGAAACCAAATCCAAAGGCAGCCTCACCCGTACTTTATATTCCGTTGTTGGAATTGATGATGGACTGGCCATTATTATTTTTGGTCTGATTAGTCCCATCGCCATACTTCTTCTTTCGCATTCGGGCGCTGAGGCAACTCTGGAAGGCAGTATTTGGGCATCTCTAATTGAGCCCTTCCGGGAAATTGGTTTCAGTATTTTATTGGGAGGGGTAGTAGCTGCTTTGTTTATTTGGCTGACCCGTTTCAGAGGTTTTCGGGAAGAGTTGATGCTTCTTTCCTTTGGCGCAGTCATATTAGTTACCGGAGTTAGTCAGTTGGCACATCTGTCAGAGATTCTCTCAGGTATGGTGTTTGGACTTGTAATTGGAAATTATCCCAATCTGGAAGAGTTAAAAGAGTATGAAGAAGAGGATGTTGGTTTTATCATACCGCTGTTTTATCTACTATTTTTTACTATAGCCGGCGCCAATTTGCATATACAATCAATTCCTGCTTTGGGCTTTATTGGCCTTTTGTATATAATTGGCAGAATAGCGGGATTAGGGGGTGGAGCATTTATTGGAGCAAGCCTGGGAGGATTAGAACCCAAAGTAAGAAAATACCTGGGCTTTGGAATACTTTCACAAGCCGGAGTGGCCATTGGTTTGGCTTTGATCGTGAAGAACCGGTTTCAGGGGGTGGGTCCTGAAATTAATGATGCCGGCCTGACCATGGGCGATCATATCGGAAATATTGTTTTTACAACAATTACGGCTACCAGTGTGATTTTTGAGATAATCGGGCCCATTTTAACAAAATATGCGCTCAAAAAATCGGGAGAAGCCAGTGTCTGATTATGCTCCTTGTTATTTCCACTTCGGTATTTAGTGGTTCTAAGAAGATACATTATTGGCCTGCCCGCTGCCCTTTGATTAGCGGCAACTTCCGGAAAGCTAGGCCACTACCTAAAAATTTTCATTAATTTCGCTATTGAAAGAAAACGAAATTGTGGTTTAATGAAACCCTATAAATAACGAACCATGTTGCTTGAACTGGCTATAGGAGATGCATACGGTGCTGGATTTGAATATATGAAAAGCAGAGAATTCATCCGGGAAAACAATAATCTGCAGGGTTATATTGAGCATCCCCGTCATAAACAAAAACCGGGAACTTATACCGATGATACCCAAATGAGTCTTGCCATAGCCGAATTGATCGTGGAAGACAAGTCCTGGACACCGGAAAACATTGCAGCTAAATTTGTAGAGGTTTTTCACCGGGATGTGCGGAAGGGTTATGCCGGCGGTTTTTATGCTTTTCTGAAGAAAACCCGGTACGCCCGGGATTTTCTCGAAAACATTAAACCACACAGCGATAAAAGCGGGGCAGCCATGCGTGCAGGGCCCGTTGGAGTATACCCGGAACTTAACCGGGTTATGGATTTAAGCACCAGGCAGGCAAAACTGACACACAACACAAGCGATGGCATCCATGCTGCTGTAGCTGCTTCCCTGATGGTGCATTATTTTTTATATAACCATGGGAACAAAGAAGATCTCCCTGGTTTTCTTTGCCAGCATGTACCCGGAAGGTGGAATGAACCCTGGGAGGGCAAAGTAGGTTCAAAAGGATGGATGAGCGTGAGGGCTGCCATAACGTCTCTTATCAATAACAATTCTTTGTCTGAAATTCTTAAAAGCAGCATTGCCTTGGGTGGCGACACGGATACTGTGGCTACTATTGCCCTGGCAGCAGCTTCTTGCAGCAAAACGATCAAACAGGATCTGCCCGAAAACCTTATCAACGGATTGGAGAATGGTAACTATGGCAAAGATTATCTAATCGGGATGGATAAAAAATTGATAAAAAAAGTGAACAGTTAGCGTAGGCCCTTCAGGCATTGCCTGCTGAACGTTACCTTCAGAAGATTGGATGCTCTGAAACAGGAAAAGTTTGAATATCCGTATCCTTTTCTTGCTCAATTCCCAGAAAAAAATTATCTTTTTACGTTGTTC
>CAYZIY010000039.1:0-6411 GCA_964478715.1 uncultured Planctomycetales bacterium | reverse complement strand
CTTCGCCTTAACCATTCCCGCGCCGATTATTCAGGCTGAGGAGGTTGCCTTAGAGTCAGAAGGGCAGAATATCACTCAAAGCGAAAGCATGTTAAATTCGGGTGGCACAGAAGAACATTTAACGTCAGATTTACCAACAGGATATTTACCGGAAGGTCAGGCATCGGCAAGCTCTGCGATGACAGTAATCGAGAGTCATGAAGTTCCCTATGTTGCCACAAATAGTGTGGAAGTCGAGCCAACAACAGGAAGCGCGACCTTTTCTATTCCCATCAATGGTGCTCCAGGCCGCGGCGGTATCGAACCTAAATTAGCCTTAACTTATAATTCGAATCTGAAAAACGGAATTTTGGGTGTTGGCTGGTCCTTAGAGTTCGGTTCTATTCAGCGCTCGGTAAAAAAAGGTGTTCCTCAATACAACTCCAGTGATTCCTTTGCGCTGAATCAATCCGGCTCAAGTCAAGATCTAGTATATGACAGTGCGGTTGGATTCTATCGATCAAAAATAGAAGGCGCTTTCATGAGAATTGAAAAAAATTCCAATACCTGGATCGTGACTGACAGAAAAGGGGTGAAATATTATTTCGGACAATCAAGCGATTCTCGGCAATACGATCCCGGCGATTCCAGTAAAATTTTCAGATGGTTTTTGGATCGCGTTGAAGATCTAAACGGAAATTATATGACATTCACATACCAAAAAGACAATAATCAGGTTTATCCTCAATATATTGATTACACAGGGAACTCCGCCACTTCCGATTCAACTTTTGCCCAGGTGGAGTTTATATTGGAAGACCGTCCGGATGAAAATTTCAGCTATTTGACTAAATTTCTTATAAAGACAACGAAAAGAATTTCTCAGATAAGAGTTTTGGAAGATGGGAATCTGCAATCACGTTATCAAATACATTACACCCAAAGTCCTATGACCAATCGATCATTGATCTCCTCAGTTGTTCAATTCGGATCGGATGACACAACGAATCTTCCTGCGACGACATTCTCCTATCAGCAGGGAACAAAAGGTTTTACATCAGCCAGTGGGTGGACAATTCCCGGTGGGATGCAGTTAGGAGAAAACAGAGGAGGCACTTGGCGCGATTTGGCTGTAAGAATAGGAGATGTGAATGCCGATGGATTTCCTGACTTTGTGAAAAATTATCATCGATGGGATGGGGACTATTATATCCGGCAGGTTTATTTACATAATGGATCAAATGGATGGTTTTTATCAAATTGGAGTATTCCAGATCAGGTTGAATGGTGGGATGAAAGCGGTTTGACAACCTTTATTTCAAGCGTAAACTGGGGAGATTTTCAGTGGGGAGTGCGTTTGGCCGATATTAACGGAGACGGTTTTGCAGATTTTATCAGACAGTTTAAGCGGGATCCTTACTGGGGCGGTGGCGGACATCTGCTCAATTTAACCTATCTGAATAATCAAAGTAATTCCTGGACGCGCAACAATCAGTGGCTTATGCCGCACGAAGGAGACACAAGCCCCAATGACACAGCTTTTGTTTACGAGCGTGGACAACCTGTTTGGATGTACACCTATTTGATGGGAACAATGCTGGTAGATGTTAATGCTGATGGATATACGGATATTGTGCGTTCTACAATGCGCGATTTTGCTTCTCACAGGACCTATCTCAATAATATCCCAAGCGGTTCAACGAATTGGACCCGTTCTGCCTCATGGGATACTCCGTCATCGGATTATACCGATATGGCCAATGGAGCGACATTTGTCGATCTAAATGGCGACTCCCTTCCTGATATCTTTTACAGGAAAGACGGATCAACCCACGTCTATATCAACAATGGGCAGAACTGGGTGCAGGATAATATCTCATCTTGGGATAATACATTCGGCTACGGAGATCTGTTTGACGGTACAACCCAGTTTTCTGATATCAACGGCGACGGCTTAGCTGATCTCCTTGTTGTCAATGATGGCTCATCCAGAACGCTGATCAATACCGGTAAGGGTTGGAGTGATGATTCCGCATGGATCTTTTCAAACGGAAATTTCAAAGATTACCATACGCGGGTTTGTGATGTCGATGTGGATGGCCTGACAGATTTTATCGTTCATGGAGGCTCCGGAGAGGTTTGGCTTAATCAAGCCGATGTCCCTGATCTTTTAATAAGCGTTGATAATGGAGTTGGTGCTGTCTCGACCATTGAATATGAATCCTCAAGCCAATATCAAAATTCCCATTTACCTTTTCCCATTCAAACGGTCAAAAGTATTAATTTAAACGTTCAGAATGAAAGTTATCAGACACAATACGAGTATGCTGATGGCTTATGGAGTATCTCGGAAAGAGAATTCCGCGGCTTCGGTTATGTGAAGACTACTGATCCCCAGGGCAACACATCCGAAAGCTGGTTTCATCAGGATGATATCAAAAAAGGACGTCTTGATAAGCAGGAAATCAAAGACGCCGACGGCAACCTCTATGCCAAAACCGAAATGACCTGGAATCATGAGGAGATCGCGACCGGCGTGAACTTTGTTTATCTGGAAAGAAAAGATGTCTATTCCTATGACGGCGATGCGGACGGTTTCCGGGTGGCTGAGCAATATTTCTATGAAGAATCACCTCAATACGGCAATTTGACCAAAACCGTCCAGCTTGGCGAAGTCGATCTGGAATCGGGCGATGATATCAGCGAGGACGATCGCACGGTTGAGACCACTTATCACAATAATGCTTCAGGAGAAAATTGGCTTCTCGGGATTCCTAAAATCACATCGGCTAAAAACGCGCAGGATGAGCTGATGCGCAAGACAAAATTCTATTACGATGATTCTGAAGATATTGACAGCCTGCCTGTTCAGGGACGGCTTACGAAAAAATCACAATTAAGGATGCATGTCCCCAGCGAGCAGTATACCAGTGCCTACTATTCCTATGACAGCTACGGCAATCTGACAATGACAGAGGATCATGATCACAATCAGACGACGGTCGCTTATGATACGGATTATCACATGTTTCCGCTTTCGACAACCAATGCGCTGGGACATGAGGTGATCAATGAATATTACGGGGTTGATGGTGTTCCCTTGAATAGCGGAGACGGATACAAGGGACTCTGGGGTCAGATCAAAAGCACCACCGACCCCAATAATCAAGAGGGGAGAAAGACCTACGATGTATTCGGAAGGCCGCTCGCCACGGTTTCTCCCCTCGATTCGATTGATTATCCCACGACAACGGCAAGCTATCATATTGCCGATGATCATATCCGCATCACGAGCGCTCAGAGAATCGAGCACGGCACGGATCAGATGATCAGTACTGTTCAATTTTATGACGGTTTGGGCCGGCTGATCCAATCCAAATCCCCTTCGGCAACCGAAGGGCAATATATTGTCAGCGGTCAAACGCAGTACAACAGCGCAGGACTGCCGGTTAAGAAGTATCTGCCGTTTTTTTCTGCTAATCCGCTCAATGTGATTGATGCGATCGATGAGCAAAATCCGCATACCGCCATTGCCTATGATGCGATGGGACGGGTTGTGCAGACCACCAATCCGGACGGGAGCTATGCAACCATTGAGCATGATGATCTGGTGAAAACCACAGTGGATGAAAACGGGCACAAGCAGAAAACATATTTTGACGCGCAGGGCCGGCTGATCAAAAAAGAAGAATATACGGGAGCTGACGGCCGCAGTGAACATTATCCCGAAGAAGAATACACTCTTTATGCCGCAACCACATACGATTACGACAGCGAGGGCAATCTCACCCAGGTGACGGACGATCAGGATAATATCACGACAATCACGTATGATAAACTCGGCCGAAAATTATTCATGGACGATCCCGACATGGGCACATGGGTTTATACTTATGACCATAACGGCAATCTGCTTAAGCAGACCGATGCCAAAGAAAATAGCCTCAATTTCTTTTATGACGAGATTAATCGGATCACCAAAAAATTTCACATCTTCGGATCGGATGATAACGTGGATTATATCTACGATGATATTGACGTGAATTATTCCAAAGGACGTCTCACGCAGGCGGCCTATCATCTCGACGAGAGCACGGAATTTCGTTATGATCAGCTGGGACGCGAAATTTACTCGAATAAGATGATCGATGACATCGATTATCAGGTTCAGCGCTCCTATGACGCGGCCAGCCGGTTAAAAACACTCGCCTATCCTAATGGGCAGGAGTTGATTTACGAATATAATTCTGCCGGACAGATTGTGAGTGTGTCATCAGCTGCTCAATCAGGCCCTCAGGAAATCGCGTTCGATTCATCCAGCTCCATAAGCGCGGATGATCAGGATGGAGTTTCGCTCGCGCATACAGTTCCGCAAGGGAAAGATAATCAAATTCTGCTGGTGGGCATTGTTATGGAAGAAACTTCATCAACGGATCCTCAGTCTCAAAACGTGTCCTTTGCCGGCCAGACCATGACATTGCTGAACCGATTTCCTTATCGGTATAGTAATTCTGATATCAACACTCTTGAATTCTGGTATCTTCTCAATCCCGACCCGATCAGCGGAACCATTACGGCGGATTTCAATATGGACGTCAACGGGATTGTGATGGGCGCGATGACCTTAAGCCATGTCAAGCAGCAGGCGCCTTTTGTGTGGCCGCAAGTGGCCGGGCAGGGAGTCGAAGCCGTCAATATCTACAATGTGGATCAGGAAAGCTCCTGGATTGTAGATATGATCAATGGATTCCATAGTTATGTTCCTGTTTCAGCCGGGGATGGGCAGATCGAGCGGATCAATGAGACCAATGAGGGCGACAGTGTTTTGGGAATGAGCACAAAACCGGCTACCGGTGAGAATCCGCAGGAAGTGGCCTGGAATCTCGCTGAGACGGGGCCCTGGGCCATGATGACGGTAGTGGTTGAACCCGTTGAAGGGGGCGAGACAGAGACAGAGGAATTTGTGCGGAATATCACCTATAATACCTTTGGTCAGATTACCGAAATTCAATACGGCAACGATGTGATAACGACCTATACGTATGATCCTTTGAGCCTGCGCTTAAGCCGGATTTATACAATTAATGGCATGGGGACGCTTCTGCAGGATTTGAATTACACCTATGACAGCGCCGGCAATATCATCGAGATTGTCGATAATGTCCATACCGATTCGCAGACATTCATCTATGACGGGCTCAACCGTTTGATACAGGCTGTGGGTTTGTATGGCACAAAAACGTATGTCTATGATACAATAGGAAACATCATTGAAAAAGACGGCATCACATATACTTACGGTGAGGGTGATGCCGGACCCCACGCTGTCACCTCTGGCAGCGACGGTTCGCTCTTTGAATACGATGCCAATGGGAACATGATCCACAAGGTTCGAGACGATGTCGCCTGGGATTATGAGTACGATACGGAAAACCGCCTGATCAGCGTGCGGCGCAATGATTTTCTGCGCGCCGAGTTTGAATACGACGGCGACGGCGGCCGCACCAAGAAGATCGTTCACACCACCAGTGTTCCGGGCGGGCAGAGACCGGCGTGTTTTCTTGCTGGAACGCAGGTGACCATGGCCGACGGTTCCTTAAAACCGATTGAGATGATCCAGACAGGCGATCAGGTTCTAAGCTTTGATGAGAAGACGATGGAGCTTGTCGCTTCCACCGTGACCGAGGCTTTCGCCCATGATGATTATCAGGGTGATTATCTGATCCTCAATGAGGCTCTGGGTGTGACCGGCAATCATCCGTTTTATTCAAAGGGCAGCTGGATCCGGGCGGATAAGTTGAGCACTTCTCATGTGCTTCTTGATTCCAATCTGCGGGAAGCCACACTAAGTAAAATCGAACTTATCCGACGAAGTAAACCCAGCGACTCAATGGACACAACAGACTCAACGACAGTCTACAACATCGAAGTCGAAAACAATCACAACTACTTCGCCGGAGGATTCCTGGTTCACAATAAGTTCCGTCTGCCGGATGTCAATCTTTCGCGAGGGAACCGGCTCTTTGACCTGCGGGATTTCATTGATTACGCGGGCGCGGCTGTGGATTTCATGCTCGGTGTTAAGGAAGCTGAAGCCGGTTTGCTGGAAAATGTTCGCACCACGCATTTTGTGGGATCGCTCTACGAATCTTCGGATGAGGGCGCGCTTGAGCATATTTATCTGGGTGATACGCGGATTGCCAGCATCAAAAACGGGACTATCGCATACAATCACGCCAATCACCTGGGCAGTACGAATGTGGTGACAAACAGTGACGGGACAATGGTTGAGCTGGCTGAGTATCAGCCGTTTGGCGCATTCTTCCGCCACCAGCGCTTCGGCAGCGATTCCCAGGAAGCCTGGTTTTATTTTACCGGCCAGCAGTTCGATAATGAGACCGGATTATATTATTACGGGGCGAGGTATTATGA
>CAYZIY010000038.1:0-6524 GCA_964478715.1 uncultured Planctomycetales bacterium | reverse complement strand
TACATTCGCACTAGCCAATTACCCTCTTTCCCTCAAAAACTTACTTCACATGGCTGACATGTTACGTTACATTTAACTTTGTCTTTGAAAAATAATGTTTTACCTTTGGAGGCCCTTTTTTGAAAGGGCTAAACGACATAAACTAAAACAATTGGAAGAGATGCCGTGTGAGTCAATGTGAAAAGAAGCAAAGGACGAGCCTCTTGCCTGTACGTTTTAGCTTTGTTTCTTAGAAATAATTCTATAAAAAAAAGGAGATCGTCTAAAAGATGAGAAATTTAGCAGCCACTGTAATAACAATCATTTCACTAGGTTTATTCACGTTTGCCTGGGCAAATGTGACATCGGGGTCTGAAAACAGTAAGGAAAAGAATATCGTATTTGTTGCCGGGAAAGGAAGTCACGGCTATGGAGCACATGAGCATTATGCCGGCTGTAAGTTGCTGGCTAATTGGTTAGAAAACAGCGGCCTCCCGGTAAAAACCACGGTTCATAAAGATGGCTGGCCCGATGAGCCGAATGCGTTTGACAATGCGGATACCATCGTTATCTATTCAAATGGGGGAGGCGGCCATCCCATACTCTCACACATGGACCAGGTTGAGGAACTCATGAAACAGGGAATCGGGTTTGTGGTTTTACATTACGCTGTCGAATGCCCCAAAGGCGACAAAGGCACCCAATTTAAAAATTGGCTTGGCGGCTATTTTGAAACCCATTGGTCTGTAAACCCCCATTGGACTGCCAAATACGACAATCTGCCTGAGCACCCTATCACTTTGGGTGTTGAGCCATTTACCATGAACGATGAATGGTATTACCACATGCGTTTTGTTGAAGATAAGAAAGGCATCACCTCAATTTTGGCCGATGTGCCCCCCAAGTCCACACTAGACCGGTCAGATGGCCCTCATAGCAATAACCCTCATGTTCGCGAAAAAATTGGTGAACCTCACGAAACGGCTTGGGCTTATGAACGGCCCGATGGAGGCCGAAGTTTTGGTTTTACAGGTGGGCATTGGCATTGGAATTGGGCACATCCCGATTTCCGTAAAGTTGTCTTAAATGCCATCTTGTGGACCGCGAAAGCCGAGGTACCCAAAACCGGCATTGTCACTAAAACCCCTACTTTAGAAACCATGCAAGCTAACCAGGATTATTCTCAACCAGAAGATTTTGACATCGAAGCAATCGAACAAAAAATCCAAAGATGGAACCCGTGAGGTGACCGCTATGTCTAAACAAGAAATGAAAACCCCAGGCCATGCGCCTAATAAACCAGAAATGACCCGCCGCAATCTACTTAAACAAGGCAGCATGTTAACCGCTGCCGGCTTGATGGGAACGAGCGCAGCGCAGGCTGCGGAAGAAGCAAATGGCTTTACAGGCAAAGCCATCCGTAACGGAAACATTAACCAGTCAATAGTAAAATGGTGTTTTGCCGATTATTGGGATATCGAATCACAATGCCGGATTGCAAAGCAATTAGGTCTCAACTCTGTTGAGTTGGTCGATTTTAAAGATTTTGAAGTTTTAAAAAAACATGGTTTAACCTGTGCAATCGTTCAGATCGATATGGCGCCGAACCCACCGTTCCTTTATGGATTTTGTAACCGCGATTACCACGATCGTGTAATTCAAGCCACACGCGAGGCGATCGACGCCGCGGCTGACTATGGCTACACACGGGTTATTTGCTTTACAGGTTTCAAATACAAGAATCCTGAGGATCCAAACTCACCCGTTATATCCGCTCAAGAAGGCAAGAAGAATTTTGTTGATGGGATGAAAAAGATTATAGGCCACGCTGAGAAAAAGGGCATTACGATGTGCCTGGAACAGCTCAATACGCGTGATGAAAGCGACCCTATGAAGGGGCATCCCGGTTATTTGGGCGATGACATCGATTATTGCGCCGAACTGTGCCGCGCCGTTGGCTCACCCAATATGAAACTGCTTTACGATATTTACCACGTGCAGATCATGAACGGCGACCTGATTCGCCGCATCCGGCAACACAAAGATTTCATAGCACATATCCACGTAGCCGGAAATCCGGGCCGAGGTGAGTTGGATGACAATCAGGAAGTCAACTATACCGCCTGCATGAAAGCATTGCTTGATATCGGATATGATGGATTTGTCGGGCAGGAATTCATCCCCACCCGTGAACCATTGGAACCTTTGCGCCAAGCCGTACAGGTTTGTGATGTTTAAGAGACTGCCAAATGTAACATAGCAAGAGAGTGTGGAAAAATACCGGGTTCAATTAAGTGGAGCGTGCGAAATTCGCAGTGGGCTAAGATTAGGATCGGAAGAAAGGTGTTGTCCCAACCGTAGTGGAAATTAGTGGCTGGCTGGCAAGGGCAGATAAAAACTTGCCCAGCCAGCCGTTATTTATTTCTGGCATCATTTATGGGGGAAAGGAACCTAGTACTGCGTCACAGATGAAATGATGGCAATAATATATTGATTTTTTAATCTGTTAGGAGGCCGAGGCTCCCACCGAGTCGGCTTTCTGCACACACGAATACTACTGAATTTTGGAATTTTCACCCTCAATCCATTTGTGACGAAATACTAGCCTCTTATTAATATCTAAATAAAGCATAGGGAGAGAAAGATGTTAAAATTGAGTGGTCATAATCATTATTTGAAAATAAAAAGATAAACGTGAAATTTTCCGCTTTATTCATCCGTCTGCAATGGTGGGGCCAAGGGTCGCAGTGGCTCACCACCGCCACCGATTGAGTCCGGTCCGTTGTTGACGACGATCTTGAGATGCGGAGCGATCTTCAATCCCTCTGCCTCCCATTTCTCACCCTCCAGGCTAAAACCGTATTTCTTACGGGACTCGGGCATCACACCTCGTTCCACAATAATATCCAAAACGTCCCACCTGGAGTCTTCGGTGATGTAAGCGCCATACCCTTGGAGGGTTTTTAGAAGAAGCCGGCCTGGCTCGGTTTCCAGTCCCAGTTCCTCTGGTGTGACCTTCGGTGGTACGGCCAGCAATGTTCCCATGACGAGGTTTGGGTTGTCGCCGACATACTGGTTCCTGTGGTTTGGATTATTCGCATAACGGTCTGCCGCCTTGGCTGGCCATTTGTAACCCGGCCGGTCTTCACTGTAATAAAGATGGTGTCCCCAAACATTAATTTTTATAACGTGACGTAGAGGGCGCTTTCCGGTTAGTTCTCCCAGCCGGATGGTGCCGCCCATGCCAGACATCCGAGAGGCCCCCTGGCCGCCAGTTTCCGTATTTCCGTCCCCCCCCGAAGATCTTCGTGAATCCGATTCCCGGGAAAACGAACAAACGAGTACATATACAAGGGTCCGCGTGGATCACAGCGTGTGATAGCGGGTTCGTTCCAAACGCGATCCGTTCCATAAAGGCGAAATGTAAACGCAGAATTTGGCCGCAATCCATACGGGTTGTCAGGTCCGATGTCTGGTACGGTCCAACCATTCGGCAAGTGAACAGATAATCCGTTCATATCGGTATTACCCGAGCACCGGCCGTCAGGTGGGGCGAAGCGATCAAAACCAATCACCTGCCGCTCCGGATCATCTTTGCTCAGTTCCAAGACATAGCCTATCTTCTTCAATATTTTCGGCGTATTCGTATAAATCACTATACATTTTTCCTCCGCATACATATCCGACCTTCAACTGTTCGAAGACACGGAAGAGTTTCTCATCGAAGAACCCACTATCGAGCAGAAACACAATGACCACATCATCTCTATACTGGGTGCGAATCAGTTTGACAATCTCTCGAACCATTTTTTCCACTGTGGTTCCCGCAGTGCAATGCTTGCTTCCTCCACGAAAGACGGCATCGATAATAAACCGCTCCCAAATCATCTGAACGGGGTGAAACCCTTTCTTCTTCTTGTAGGTGGGTTGCACTCCGTGGCGTTTCACAGATTCATCGTTCGTCATCACCATCAAATCGATTCCCAAATAAATGGTCAGCGGCTTTTTAAAGCGCAATCGCCAAAGAAACAATTGTCTCAACACCTTACGAAAACACCACACCAGCGGCATCGAAAATGCTTTGAAAAACCGTTTGACACTGTGAGAGGAAAGCATTTCATTGGAATCGAATTCCAAGCTGGCTGCATAACCGGAATCTTTTTCAGATGATCAAAGTGGGTCAAACTGCGACTCGTACCATCCATCAAATAACAGAGAAGTTGTTTGAATATCGTTTCGAGGTCTTTTCCTTTTGAACTTTTCCGAATTGAACCAAACATTACAGCGAGATATGATAAGATTTGTGTGTTTTCAAGATACTTGGCGAAGAAACTTAATCCACCTCGAGACGTTAGTGTATCTCTGGTTACATCAATCTTGTTGATTTTTCGGGCTGGCTTGTTTTTCTTAGTTCGATTCTTAGTAACTAACATTGATTTCCCTCACCCAATAGGTTTTGATGTATTCATCATCTACCAGATACTTAACGTAAGAGAAATCAATTCGCTCCGCAATTTCTTAAAAAATTTTCGAGGTAGAATCGCTCAAATTAGGTTTAATATTGTTTCAATTTGTTTGCCAGCTCTTGACGACAAAGCCCATACCCCTGATTTCAGACTCCAACAATCTGCCCAAAGCATTAATAATATAATAAAAGAAAAGGTTTTTATCAACTAAACTTTCGCGGATCACCATCCACCATTGCCAGTGACGACCTTACGATTCGGATAGTCTTCCCCTTGATCGATACGGCGAGTGTGTAGAAGACAACGCCTACGCCAAGAACGTTATATATATCGCTGGGGAACGGGTGGTTGAGCAAGCACACCCACGCCCCGCCTTGCGGCCCCATCGGTATTCGACCTGATTGCCTTTCCAAACTCTGGCCAAGTTGAGTATTGTGTTTCATGATTCCGGTTTGCTGTCGAATTGATGTACTTGATTGGCGCCGAGTGACGCCGGAAGTTCAGAAAGAGATTTAGGAGGTGTATGATGTTAAATAAATTTTCGAAAGGAGCATCAATTATGTTTCTAAATTGGTCACGCGTTTTTCAAACTGTTGGAAAGATGTTTACCCTCTTAATAGTGTTGGGAGTTGGTGTATTTGCCTTCGCTGAAAAAACTTCCCTCATTCAGCCTTATACAGAAAACCCTCACTATCTCGCGTGGGATGGTACTCCTATTTTTGCTTTGGGCGCAACAGGCTACCAAAGTTGGACGCCAATTAGCCGTATAGAAACAGTAGATTTCCACGCGCAATTCAACCGGTTGGCGCAAGTGATTGATGAAATTGACAGCCCCCATGTTAAAGGATTTGTGCGCTGCCTGCCCTATGATCCAAATGGGATCCATGATGGTGATATAGGTAAGATTATTCAGCCCTGGGTCAAAACCGAAGATGGCCGATACGACTTAACCCGGTTTTCACCGGCATGGGAAGAACGCCTGCGCGATTACTTGCAAACCGCTTTGGAACACGAATTTGTGGTTTCGCTTGAAGTGTGGGACGACTGGTCGATCACGCGAGGCATTGACGGGGCTTATGACCCCGGCGAAAACGCTGGCTGGAACGCTCATCCTTTCAATCCTAAAAACAACGTGAATTATGATGAATCCTTGTTGCCAGCAACCACTAGCGCATGCAACGCCCCGTTTTATAGCACCATCCCCGCAAAAGAAAACATCAAACCCGTTCTCGAATTGCAAAAGCACTATGTCGATCATTTGCTGGCCATCGCCGCCGATTATCCCAATGTCATGATCAACATTTCCAACGAAAGCCGCGCGCATGTCGATTGGAGCCGCTATTGGGCGGAGTATATTCACGAAGAACGATCTGTGGAAATGATGATTGGCGAAATGCCTTCGACCCGCCGGGATAATGATAATGGACAATGCGATCCGGCGTTAAGCCCGATGGCCTTGGCAACCGATGAGCGATATGATTATGTGGATATTGCCCAAGCCGTTTCGGGACATGGGCTGGGTTCTCCCCAACAGCAAGCCATCGAAGGGGGAAAGCGTATTTTCAAATACCGGCAGGCCATGAACGAGGCCGGGACAATAAAACCGCTGGTCACGTCAAAAGATTACACCCGCACCCCGAATGGAGGCGACATGGTGCTGTGGGGCCGGTTTGTGGGTGGCTGCGCGGCGTCGCGATTTCATCGGCCGGCCGGCGACCATCCCGAATCGGTGATTGATTTCCAACATGAAGCGGTTGGGCGGCTTGGCGCGTTTGCCGCCAAAATCCCTTTTTGGCGTATGCGTCCTAACCCCGATTTAGTGCAAAAATTGCCTCAAGGAGCCGGAGCGAATGCTCTACTTGAGACGAATAAACGAGTTGTTGTACAACTGATCTGGGGTGAAGATAGCACAAATAGCAAAAAGATTGGTTTGGATCTCCCGGCTGGGACATGGGAAGTTCGCTTCATCAACCCTGAAACCGGCGAAGAACTACGGCACGTTGAAGCCCAGGCCGATGACGATGGATTGATGCTGGAAATGAATGAAAATTTAGCCCATATTATTCTTGATTTGACAAA
>CAYZIY010000037.1:0-6571 GCA_964478715.1 uncultured Planctomycetales bacterium | reverse complement strand
CGCGACGGAATCCATAATGGCATCGATTTGGGGATGCCTAAGAAAACATTCATTCAGCCGGTTCTGCCCGGCATTGTTGTGGATGTCGGCTATGACCGCCGCACAATCGGCCGCTATGTGAAGATTGAAACCAGAATGGTTGGAGAAAACAGTCAGGATACAACGGTTGTCCATACGATTTATGGACACCTGCATTCCACTCAGGTCCGTATCGGCGATTCGGTTGAGGTGGGTCAGCCTTTTGTCCGAAGCGGTAATTCCGGGCATTCCACCGGTCCGCATTTGCATTTCGGCTTCAAGATCGACGGGCAGTTTGTCGATCCTGAAGAGTACTTCAAGCTCGATGTCAATGATACGCATTTTGACAATTTGGATAATGATCATCCAATCCAATCCTACACCAGAAACATCAGCCTGCAGTCTTTGATCGCTGATCAACAGACGCTTGTGGCCCAGCAAGAATCCGGTAAGCAGTATCCCAAAGAGGCAGATGTTTATGAAGTCTCCAAGGCAATGATTCAAGAGGAGATCGACGATTTAAAAGCTCATCACGATTCTCTGAAGGCCGCTCTTGAAGCCAGTACGGCGCCGGTGGAGGCTGATACTTCGCGCGAAATCAGTCTGACGTCTTATCAGGCAGCCGATGATCAGGGATTCTATTTTGTTTATCCGGCTTCTACGCCGGTGGGCGCTGTCTTTGAAGGACGGGTGGCGGCTGTGAGTCAAGAGAGCAAAGAGGGCACATTTGCCGTGACGATCTTAAGCACGGTCAAAGACACCGCCTATCAGATTACTTATGGTCACTTAGATAAAGTGAGTGTTAGAAAAGGTCAGGTGCTGGCGGCCCGTGAGCCGATCGGTGTCAGCGCGAAAGCCATGGATGAGAAACAACCGCAAACAACTTATTTGCGCTTCGATGTCAGCACGGAAAAACAGGATATCGATCCGAGGGCCTTTATGGTCCAGCATGCCGGTGTGAAAATTATCAAAGAGCAACGGCAGGCACAGGTTCCCAAGGGCACGATTGTATATCAGGATGTACCTGCTGTCAGAAAACAGGTAAGGATTTCCGGCGATGAGCATCCGGAATCTGCCAACTGGCAAAAAGAGGAAGCAAAAGCGCAAGTCGATACCAGAGCGGGTATCTATTATCAAACGAATCAGCCGTGGTATACAATTCCGCAGTTGAAGGCATTTCGTAAAGATGGATCACTCTACGGCAATTACGCCGCTTATGACAGCACAGTGAGCTTAAGCGGCGGTTATTACGGCTCCTGGTTCGGCGCCAATGCCCGGATTACCGGAACCGAACAGCATGCCAGCGGTAACCTTGATCTGGATTTCAATTTCTTAAACGGAAAACTGAAGCCTTCGATCGGACTCAACGGCTATTACAATAAAGGATATTCGCCGGTTTATAAAGCCAACTGGCGTGCCGCCTACACGCCTTATGAATGGGCTCAGATCGCGGCCCAGGGCTTTCACAGCGAGCAGGAAGCCGATGAGCTTGATCTGGAAGCCGTCCTCTCAAGTGAAAACTTGCAAACATCCTTCTTTATTCCGCGGGCGAATCATTTTGATCTAAGCCTGGTCCGCTTGATCAATGAAGTGCGTTACAGCGCCTCCCGAATGGACTTCCAAGCCATATGGCAAAGCCAGGGAGTCGATCAGTTGAGCATATCGGCTAGCGGCCAAGTGACATTCAGTGACAGATTGAGATTGGGCGGCGATCTCTTCGGTCGTTGGGACAATAAGAGACCGACACATGATTATGTTGATGGAAGCGCTAATGTCAGCGCCCAGTTAAGCGATAAAGATGTCATCAACGGCACTGTGAGCGGAATTCCGTTAGGCGGTAAGGGTCAGTCAGATCCTTATTATTCCTTGACCTATGAGGGCAACCGCGGCGTTCCTTATTTGTTTAAAGGTCTGCGGCTTATATATGCAGGAGATCTCAATGCCGATCATAAGGCTTCCGGAACCCTGAGAGATCTTTTGGGTATAGGCGGTTTAAGCGCCAAGGTATCTGGTTTCTGGCTTAGGAACAATAACTATCAGAATACGCTTCATCTTTCCTACATCGACAATGTCACTTTCGGCTGGAAGCGGACAGTCAAGCAGGATATCTTCGATCTCAATGTCAACAAGGGTCGCTTCGATTTAGGCTTTACATATATTCCACAGAACGGAGATATTGAAGGACAGGCATCTGCCGATGTCGGCAAAGGTTATAAGGTGATGGTCAGAGGCGAGAGAACAACCGATATGGCCGGTCAAAAGGCCCAAGAGATCGGTGCGGCTGTCAGCACAGATCCCGCCAGTCTTTTGAGAAAAATATTCAGCGCGGATGAACCTTCCGGGCCGGATTATGAATCCCGGTCGACAAAAGGCGCTTTTGACAACAGCTATCCGGCCGGTATGAGATCAGAGACAGAAGTCGCCCAGATCGACGCGCAAAGACAAATGGATCGACAGTTGAACCGGGAATTGGTCCAGGATGACGGATTAAGCGAGCGCGAGAAGATGGAGCGGGTTAGCCAGGCTGCTTCTGACGGCGTCAATCCAAGCGATGTAATCATGAAGAAATTTGAACTCAAGCTGGAAAGCGCCGAAGACACCGCCAAAGACAGACAGGATTTTGAAGCTCTCATCCACAGCAAGGCCGTGATCGATCTGCTTGACGGCGACAGCGATCACCGTAATAATGGGTTTAATGGAGGCGGCTGGCCGACTGTCGGAGAAGGATATCATCAATATGTTTATAATGCGCTTTATCCGATCGCGCAGCTTTTGATCGGCGAGGTCAGAGTGGTCGGCCAGCCGCAGAAGATTTACCCGGCCATGTTTAAAACGCCTCAACAGGCTATCGATTTTTGTCAATTTATTGTTGACCTCAAGATTCAGGATCAGGAAGATCCGGAGCATAAACTGAGAAAGCTTCTGAATCTGCCAGCCTATTATATCGGTGATCACGGCATTATTACGCATTATTGTCACGCGCCGCAAAGAACCATCGATCTGCTCTGGTCCTTTGCCGAGCCCGAACTCTACCGCTGGGATCCCAGCTGGAGTGACAGTCTGGGTTCTTATAATATCGAATACGCACGAACTAATATTCCGGGCGAAAACAGAGATCCTAAACTCGCTGTCAACACCTATAAGCACATCGGCTTTATGTATAAGCTGGATCAGTATTTCCAAAGACATAAATCGGATGTCCGCTCGGTCTTTGTCGATGAAACAAAAAATATGAATGCCGCCACGAGCAAAACATACCGGGCCTTCCTCAATATGCTGGCCCAGCTGGTTTACGGTGATTGGCAGGGCGAGGCGGATCGCACTCATGGCTTCACTCAGGATTACAATGAGCGCACAGGCAAGTTTGAAGAAAAGGAAATCAAGCTTCGCATCTATGATCCTTACACCCTCGGCAGGCAGATTTCCCTGGCGGCTCGATTTACAGGCGGTTGGGAACTGGAGATCTTAAAAGTCCTGCATCAAGATATTGACAGTGAAGGCGCTTCTGACAATGGCGTGGTTTACTATGATGCCCGCAACAAGATCTGGATGGAAAGAGTTAATGAAATTGTTCAGTTCGTTAAGAACGGGGAGCTGACCGAAGCCGTGGCCGAGGAATATGACTTTGAGAACTTTGGATGGCATAAATATATCGCGAGCTTGCTGCTTAATCCTGACATTGATGTGGATGATATGCTTGAAACCATGACCTATGCGATTGAGGTTTTTAAAAATCCTCAATATAACCGCATCTTTGCCGAATTGTATCACGGCGCTTTGGTCGGGCCCAACAGCGACGGCCACAGCTTGGGCAACTGGCAGGCGCTTCGATCCGAGGGCATGAATATCAACAGCCGCGCGCATGTCTCTTTTGTCTTAAACATTGTTAGCCAGGCTAAAGTTGAAAGCGGCCACAGAACATGGTCGATTGACCATCGCGGCGATACGGTTAAGGTTGAGAAAACATTTCAGGAATTGATGGCCTGGCAGGAGAAACTGCTGGCCGCCCGCAAGTCTCTCGCTGTGGAACAGGGCAATGTCATTACCTTCTTAGGCACCCGCTACATTCTTCCTTATGACGGTCCGCAGTTTATTTATGATTTGAGTGATTTTGTGGCCGGTAAATTCAAATTTGTGCTCGATTATGATACCGGCGCTCTGGCTGATGTAACCCAAACGCTTCAGGGAGCGGCCCTTAAAGAATTCCACGCCAACAGAACCGCCTTCCTGCAGTTCTTAAATCAGGATGACAATTTCGAATATTTCAAGCGGGTATATCAGCTTAAGGGAACCGGCTTAAAGGATAAAGACAAAGAGGCCGACATCCTTAAGAGCATCATTAATAATGAAGTTCTCAAGACTATCCCCGGCTGGGAAACTTATGTTTTGCCGGTGGGCGATATTATCCGGTCTCCGAATTACGGATCACTGGAGATGTTGATATCCAAATGGAAAGACATGATCCTCTTTCTGAAACAAATCGATAAGGCCCCGCGCGATGTCAAGATCGCGCTCTTTGGCCGCGTTAACTTCGATACTTATAATGGTGAGCGCGCCAACTTCTCCTGGATGTTGTGGAACTACATGGCCATGGTGGGGATGGATCGATTGAATACTTTTGACAATCCGCTGGCACTGGCTCAAAGGATCAACAGAGTTCCTGAGGCGATTGAAGCTATCTCCGATCGTACCGACCGGATGATCAGCATGAACAATCCGTATGATCGCAGCATGATCATGCAGACGATAGCCAGCGCGCTCTCTGATCGGACTGTTGGCGATGTGCGCATCGTCGGATTCCATGATGGACAGTTTATTGACGGCGCCCGCTTTATGGATCGAAAGTCGATTGAATCCAAAGGCTATATGCAGTCCACCCAGGGTACGCAGCCGATTCTGGCCCGCTATGAAGTGACCAGGATCGATGAGACCAACGGCATCCTTTATATGAAGATCGATTATTTGAGCGAAGGACACCGCAGTGAGCTGGAAGGCGTGATCGGCCGGCCGGTTGTCACGGAACTGCGCCGCATTGATTATCATACCGGACGGCTCTTAAGCGTGACCGTACCCAATGCCGATGGAAGCTTCTGGTATATCCAGAATGATTATAAGGGCGCCAAGAGTTATCAGATGATCCAGGGCTTTGATTATGATATGACGCTTCGCTATAACGGCCTGGTACCGGGTGTAAGCGCGGTCTATTACTTCGACGGAAATGATAAACAGGGTGAGTTATTTGCCGCGATCCAGCCGGAGAATATTGACGGGACCAAGCTCATACAGAGAGTGACCACTTATGACCGCGGTCAGCCCGAGACGCAGGAGCGTCAGGTTCTGGCGTTGAATTCGATTTTCGGTACCATGATTTCAAGCGAAAATATTTACAGCAGGAATAAGACAACTGTTGAAGAAATGGCCGGGCCGTTTAGCGTCAAGAGCACCTACCGAATGAGCGACGGATTCATCCAGGAGACAGAGATCTTAACCAGGAAAGATGCTCAGGGTGACCCGGTTGTGCCGCAGCCTGTCGATGGGGAGCTCAATGCCAAGAGAGCGGACACCACGGGAAGTTACACGATTGTCTACGATATGGATAAGCGGGGCGCGGTCAAATCGATGCAGGATGATTTAACCTGCGCCACAACGGAATATTTCAATCCGGAAGGTGAAAACGGACCGAAATACCGCGATTCCCGCTACAGCACGACAAACGGATATGAAGAGCTTTCCAAGCGTCTGGATAATAAAGACGGGCTGGCGGTTGTCGAGATGACCAATAATAATCTGGGTAAAGCCATCCTTTATATGGATCCGCACAATGCGTTTCGTATCGTGGCCATGCAGGATCAGAATACCGGCGCCTGGACGTATAATCCTGAGTTCTTCGGGACGATGCCGATTGTGACGGAATATTTTGACGGGCTTTATTACAGCATCGAGAAGGTTCAGAAAATTGATGAGGGCGGCATTATTCATAGCATTCTTGAAGATGATTATACCCAGTGGTTCTTAACGAGAAATTCCCATCACTCCGGGGCCGAGATCAAGAGAGTGAGCCCCGACAGTAATGTGATTGTGACAGCGCCTGAGACTTATGTTTATGAAGATGAAAATGGAGATTCTCTGGAAGTTTCCAATTTCTTCGGCAATCAAGTCATCAGAGCATACAAAACTTACGACATTGTCTTTGACAGCCAGAGAGTGGCTGTGGATGAAACATCTACTTTGCTTAATACCAATGGCCGCTCGAATCATTATGATTTGACTGATTTAGAGAACCATGTCCATAAGGGATTCAAGAATGAGATTGTGACGGTCAAGCATTATCCCAGCGGTGACAGCGTTGAGATTATGATCCAGGGCGTGGCTCTTGACGGGCGGCCGATTGAGGCTAAATTGACGGCCGGTGATCAGACATTCAACATCAAATACGGCGACTGGATCGGCAAGATCGCCGGCCGCTGGTTAAAGATGGGCACCAATAATGCCACACTTGAAGCCGGATCCCTGCGCCGCGCTGTTGACGGCACCTTCGCCACCGTTTATGTGA
>CAYZIY010000036.1:0-8345 GCA_964478715.1 uncultured Planctomycetales bacterium | reverse complement strand
TTATCAGATAAAAAAACAGAGGTTTTGCTGAATTATTTTGATGACCTTTTATCAAAAGATTTAATAAAAAGATTCCGTGTTAGGAAGACCAAGGCAATGAAGGCATTAATCAAATATTATCTGAGTAATGCCGGGAACCTTATGACTTTTACTTCGATCGCAAAACACCTCGACATAACATCCGATACAATTGATAAATTTTCAAGCTACCTTGAGGATGTTTATCTTATATTTCAACTTAAGAGGTTTTCTTTTAAGGTAAAGGAGCAAGAAAAAAGTCCCCGCAAGATTTACGCGATTGATACAGGCTTATGTAATTCAGTGGGATTTCGGTTTTCTGAGAATATAGGGCGGTTAGCGGAAAATATCGTTTTTCTGGCTCTTAAACGAAAACAAATCGTTAATCCGCGTATTGAACTATTTTACTGGAAAGACGTTCAGCATAAAGAAGTGGATTTTGTTATTAAAGATGGGCTGGATGTAACAAGTTTAATTCAAGTTTGTTGGAGTATGCGCGACGATAAGACAAAGAACAGAGAATTTCGCAGCCTTCAAAAAGCGATGAAAGAATTAAAATGCGACAACGCATTAATCATAACAGAAGATGCTGAAGGAGTAGAAAAGCTGAATGGATTTGAGGTAAAAACCATGCCTTTATGGAAATGGCTTTTGACTGAAGAGGGAGTAACTGTCTGATGGAATATACAAAAAAACATCAAAATCTCATAGCGAAATTTTTCAAAAAGGTCGGTATGCCTGAAGCGGCGCAGACCATCTTAACGTGTCCTGAATACGATAATGAGATCGCTTTGGCAATGCGCGATGCTTCCACGAGGATGAATATTCCGTTATCGACCCCTGCGCTTTTGGATGCTGTAAGGCGATATGAAACGCGTCATTGTCCCATATTTAAAGAATGCACATTATCAGTACTGTCTCGTTGTTTTTTTATTTTTTATTGCAATGTCTTTAATTATAACATGATGGAACAAAAATGCTTGTAATCGATTTGAAATCAATTTTATACTGTGACCATTCCGTTTTTAATCTAAAAGGGGTGGTCAATGAATTCAGGCAAAACTATTTTCTCACAAATTATGGACTTTCTTCCCATGAACGATTTCCGCAAATGCGTCAGGCGTTATCGCGGCAATTACAAAATACAAAAGTTTTCTTGTCTCGAACAATTTCTTTGTTTGGCGTTTGCTCAACTCACCTATCGCGAAAGCCTGCGAGACATAGAGTCCTGTCTTCGATCGATGAAAAACAAAACATATCACATGGGTACCCGTTCGCAAATATCGCGACCGACCTTAGCAGGGGCAAACAAAAATCGAGATTGGCGTATTTATGCCGATTTCGCGATGCTCTTAATCGAAAAAGCGCGAAAATTATATGCCGACGAACCCTTTGGTGTAGATCTAAAAGAAACAGTTTACGCTCTCGACTCAACCACGATAGATTTATGTCTTTCCTTATTCCCATGGGCACATTTTCGAAAGAGAAAAGGCGCGATCAAAATTCACACTCTGTTAGACTTGCGCGGTCCTATCCCAGCATTTATAAGTGTTACCGATGGTTCCGTACACGATGTAAACATCTTAGACGAACTCATCATAGAACCTGGCTCCTTTTATGTGATAGATCGTGCTTATATCGATTTCGAAAGGTTATATCGTCTCAAAGAACAATCGGGATTCTTCATTACCCGCGCAAAAAAGAACTTTCAATGTCGAAGAATCTATTCTCATCATGTCGACAAATCACTTGGCCTCATTTGCGACCAAACGGTTTCCCTGACAGGATTTTATTCAAAACAACATTATCCGGAAAAACTTCGCCGGATTCGCTATTTTGATCAAGAAAAACAAAAACATCTTATATTTTTAACGAACAATTTCAGCCTTCCGGCAATAACTATAGCACAACTTTTCAAATGCCGGTGGCAAGTAGAACTGTTTTTCAAATGGATAAAACAGCACTTGCGAATAAAAGCGTTTTTCGGAACGAGCAAGAACGCTGTAAAAACTCAAGTTTGGACAGCGATTGCCACTTATGTGTTAATCGCAATTATCAAAAAACAGCTAAAAATAGAGCACAGTCTCTACACAATGTTACAGGTTTTGAGCGTCACTATATTCGAGAAAACGTCCATTTTACAGGTCTTTGCTATGCTTGACCCTGAAAAAGAAACAGGTGACTCTCATAAACAATTATTTTTATTCGACTTATAACGAGACACTACTGTCTTTGCATTATTACCAACCTTTATTTTCTTTATCGGTTTATTTAGAATAGTAATGTCGGCTAGAAATGTATTATTCCGGAAAAATATTGGTTTAAACAAACAATATATGCGCAGAATTATTTTTGAAGTAAGCTCTGTTCTTTTATTATTAATGAATATACTGCTAGTTGTTATTGCTGGATTGAAATATGATGTTTGGTCTTGTTTTCAGTCTAGATTGCTTTTTCCGTCTTTCTTTGCAATTATTTTATTATTCAACTCTGGCCTTAACTCCATAGAAAAGAGAAGTGTCTTCACGCAAAAGATTGTCTATCGACTATTAACATGTCTATTTTCACTATTCATATTATATTTTCTAATCGAATTCCTTACTACTATGGGATTTCTCAGGCACCTATAGTAGTTTCTTATGAAGGAGAATGAGTAAAGTGTCAATTAAAAGCAATCTTATTATTTGCAAAAATGGATAGGGTATATATACAATCTTATGGCTGACCGTACCTCCCAGTGGCGTACGGCGGTCTTGCAAGTGCTTGAAAGAGTGTATGTTACAGAGCTCGAAAATGGTAAAAATTTATAGACGTAATTCCAGGCTCAATTCCAACTAAGGTACAATTTGTACCCTCTTCTGAACAGATTATTTATTAAAGAATAAAAAGTATGATGAATGTAGAATTGCTCTTGACATTAATGTATACTCGTTGTATATTGTTTACCGTAGAGTATACATTATAACAGGAGTAGACATTATGGATAAAAAAATATCTCAACGAAATATTTTTGCCGATAAATCCACCTTGATTTTAAGAAAAATGCTTCGGGAATTTGACCGTAAATGGGTGATTCGCGATTTTAACGGTCCAGGAGGCGTAAGCCTTAGGCTCGCGCAACAGGTATTGGAAGTTATGGGACAAAAGGGATATGCTGAACGGGTCAAAAAAGGACCGGATAGTTATACCATATTGACCTATCCTGACAAGCTCATTAAAGATTGGACCTATGCATATGAATTTGAGCTTAATTCTGTAAGCACATATTACACCCACGACAAAAATATTTTAAAGAAAATGAAAACGTATTTGAAAAATAAATCATATGCCCTGACCCTTCATTCCGGAGCTAATTTATTAACATCCTACGTGAAGACAGATCACGTATACGTTTATTTGAACACAGACAATTGGGAAAAGGATATTTTGTCTATAAGACAACAGCTTGATTTAAAAGAACTTGTGCAAGGCGGCAATATTCATTTTATCAAACCGCTTTATAAGGCAAGTATTTTCACTAATAAACAAATGATTGAGGGTTATTCTGTAGTTTCGAGCCTTCAGTTATTCTTGGATCTTTATCATTTCCAGCCCCGTGGCAGAGAGCATGCGGAATTCTTAAAAGAACAATTAGCGCAAAAAGGAAAAAATCTTGGTGAATAATACAGAAATTGAAGACATATTTTTTCGAGTACTTGATGATTTAAATGAATATCTTCCAGATTTAACACTTGTCGGAGGATGGCTATCTTTCGTCTATGCACGATTTCTTTGGGATAATCTCAATATCAATCCAGTTACAACAGTAGACGTCGATTTTGGTGTTAGTAAAAATAAGCCAAAAGTCTATAAGAAGACCATTTTTCAAATCTTGTCTAATCTCGATTATACAGAACGCCATGTAAAAATGGATCGGATGTATCCGGTAGTTCTTTTTAAAGAGGGAAAAGTGCGGATTGATTTTATCAGTCCTTCGGATATTCCAAATGAAATTGTTGAGCAACTGGTAGGTATCCAAATGAGTGTAAGTCGGTTAGATGATTTTGATTTTGTTCTTAAGCATAGGTTGTCGATTAAAATAAAGCATACCAAAAACAATAAAAACTATTCTATTCTTTGCCCTAAACCGGCAGCATTTGTTTATCACAAGTCGGCAACATTTGTGGAGCGTGAAGATGAATTAAAACAGGCTAAGGATTTATTTTACATCTATTTTGTGTTGCGTTATGCTCCGGATGTAGAGGCTATTCTTGACGAAGTTCAGCAATTCAATAATGAAGGACATCTTCCGCAAGTAGCAGGTAATTTGCAAAAATATTTTGAACGAAAATCCAGCCAGGGTTGTTTAATGGTCGAGAAGGAAAACGGACCAGATGAATTTATTGAAGATATACGGGCGGACATCTTTGAAAGATTCTCAGTGTTAAGGGCTAAATTGGGATAAGAACTGTTAAAAAATGCTCGACTGGATTTTTAGCCCAAATCGGCGAGCTTTTTCATTTATTTTTAAAGGTGGAATTAACCGAAATGAAAGCGGCTTGGCTAACAGACATTCATCTTAATTTTCTAAAGCAAAATCAGATCGAAGAATCTCTGCGGAAATTATCACGGAAACCGGTGGACTGTTTTTTAGTGTCCGGGGATATTGGTGAGGCGGATAGTATTGTTATTTATCTAAAACAAATGGAACGAATACTAAATCGGCCAATTTATTTTACCCTTGGGAATCATGATTTTTATGACGGAGCAATTAAAACAGTCCGGTCGGATGTTTCTGATTTCTTAAAGACATCAGATAAACTGATTTGGTTAAATGAAGTTAAATATGTTGGGTTAACGGAAGAAACGGCTTTGGTCGGCCATGACTCTTGGGCTGACGGACGGCTGGGTGACTTCCATCATAGCACTGTAGAATTAAATGATTTTCAATTAATTAAAGAACTAAAGCTTCAGGCTCGCACTGATCGTTTAAAAGCCATGCAAAAATTAGCCGATGAGGCGGCAGAGCATTTCAGCAAAGTTCTTCCTCTAGCATTGAAGAGGTATCGACATGTTATTGTGTTAACCCATGTGCCACCGTATAAAGAAGCCTGCTGGTATCGAGGTCAGCCTTCAGGTCAAGAGTGGTTACCATTTTTCTCATGCAAGGTATTAGGCGATGTTTTAAAAAACATTATGAAAGACTATCCTAATTCTGAAATGACTGTTCTCTGCGGCCACACTCACGGTGCCGGCGAGTGTCAAATTCTTCCGAACCTCAAAATATTTACCGGGAAAGCTGAATACGGTAATCCAGAGATTCAAAAAATTTTTGAAATTAATACTCCAATAAAGAATAAAAATCAACATCTGTTTGATCAAGTCAATGACATTGATGCTCAGATTGCCGCCCTGAAGAGCAAGAAGGAAATTTTGCTTTCCAGTCTGAACCAACAAGAAATTCCAAAAGCTTCTTCGAGCAGTTCGATCAACAACCTTTCAGCCCCGCATGAGAAAATTGGCTTATTTCGTAGTCTCTTCCGGGGAAGAGAAGATGTATTTGCTCATCGTTGGGTTAGTAAAAAGACTGGAAAATCAGGTTATAGCTATGTATGCAAAAACGAGTGGGCTCCGCGTATTTGTCAGAAACCCAGGATTAAATGTTCTGAATGTCCAAACCGGGAGTTTGTAGCCCTTGATGACGAAATTTTACGAAAGCATTTTCAGGGTGTTCATACGGTTGGTATTTATCCCATGTTGAAGAATGAGAATTGTTTTTTCCTGGCGGTTGATTTTGATAAGGAAGGTTGGAGTGAAAATGATTTTGCTTTTCGAGATACATGTCTGGAAGAGGATGTTCCTGTAGCCATTGAACGATCCCGATCCGGCAACGGCGCACATGCCTGGATATTCTTTGAAGAAGAAGTACCTGCTTCGATGGCGAGAAAGTTAGGAAGTTATTTGATAACAAAGACGATGTCCAAACGGTATCAGATGGACATGAAGAGTTATGACCGTTTATTTCCTAATCAAGATACACTTCCCAAAGGCGGATTCGGGAATTTGATCGTTTTACCGTTCCAGAAAGAGGCATCCAGACATGGGAATTCAGTGTTTATTGATGAACATTGTCAACCGTTCGTCGACCAGTGGTCCTATTTGGACTCAATTCAGAAAATGTCGTATAAAGATGTTGAGAAAATTGCGGGAGAAGCGTCAAAATCAAATCAAATTATTGGTGTAAGAATGAGTCCGATTGATGAGGATGATCCTCCTTGGATGCAATTACCATCGGGAAAGAAAAGATTTAAGACAAACATCACTGATCTTCCCGCACAAGTAGAGATTGTTGTCGCCAATCGGGTTTATATCAACACAGAAAGTGTTCCGTCTGTCTTGCTAAACCAGATCAAGCGCTTAGCGGCCTTCCAGAATCCGGAGTTTTATAAAAGGCAGAATATGCGTTTCTCGACACATGCGACGCCGCGTGTCATCTGTTGCGCTGAAATAGTAAATGGATACCTTTCTTTGCCTAGAGGCTGTCTGGAAGATGTGACTTCAATGATGGAAGAGTATGGAATTCAAGTTGAGCAACAAGATGAACGTGTTGAGTGGAAGAAGATCAAGAGTAAATTTAACGGTCAATTAACGAGAATTCAGCAAAATTTGGCAAGGAAAGTTCTCAAACATGATGTCGGAATTTTGGTAGCTCCTCCTGGGGTCGGGAAAACGGTCATGGCGATTCATGCGATTGCTAAACGCAAAACAAATGTTTTGATATTGGTACATCGCAAACCCCTTTTAGAACAATGGCGTATGCAGCTGGCTTCTTTTCTGGGAATGGATATAAAAGAAATCGGGCAGATTGGTTCAGGCAAAAATAATGTGACGGGAAATATTGATGTGGGAATGGTACAAAGTATGGAGCGAAAGGGTGTCGTTGATGATTGTATTGTTGATTATGGTTTCGTTATTGTCGATGAATGCCATCATATCAGTGCGGTCTCTTTTGAACGTGTTTTAACGCAAGCTAAAGCAAAATATGTTTTAGGCCTAACTGCAACACCATACAGAAGCGATGGGCATCAACCTATTATCCATATGCAGTGTGGTCCGATTGTCGCAAGAATTAAACAGAGTCAGGCGACTCAGCAAATCTCTCAATTTTCCGTAGTTTCCCGAATGACAGATTTTCAACACGATTGGACAGAAGAATCCAAGATTACAGAATTGTGGCCCGAATTGATTCATGACGCTCAGAGAAACGAAATGATTGTCAATGACGTTATCGATTTGGTTAAGGACGGACGTTTCCCCGTTATTTTAACGGAACGTAGAGGCCATTTAAAAATCTTGGAAGAATTAATCAAACCGCATGTGGATCAATTAACGGTTCTTTACGGAGGATTGAAGACAGCTAAAAGAGAAGAGGCGCTTCAGGAATTCCGCGATTGTCCGGATGCTAAATCCAGGATTTTGTTGGCAACAGGCTCTTATCTTGGCGAAGGGTTTGATGATCCCAGGTTAGATACTCTATTTATTACAATGCCGGTTTCTTTTAAAGGTAAAATTGTTCAATACGCTGGTCGGTTACACCGGGATTATCAAGGAAAAAGAAATGTTCTCATTTACGATTATGTTGATCAAAATGTTTCGGTGTTGAACCGGATGCATCAAAGACGACTCAAAACGTATAAAGCAATGGGATATCAAATTAAAGAAAATTAGTGCGATGAATAAATTAAAACCGATTGGCGGAGTTGATGAGGATTTAATTTTCCTTGATAAAAAAGGGAACGTCGTTGAAGTTTATCCTCTTGGAAGTGATGCTCAAAAAAGATATCAAAAGATGATTGAAATATGTCATGAAATGGACAAAAAGACCTTACAGAACCTAATTGAAAAGAAAAAAATTGAAAAGACTAAAATAGATAGAACATTTGATGATGCAGATAAAAGGATTATTGAAAAACAAAAAAAGCGAAAACTCAAACGGTATAGTCTTTCAGATGTAGCAAGAGTTCTGAAGATTCCCAGGCAAACCATTTATTATTGGATTAAAAAGGGGTGGGTGAAGCCAAGACGCGATTCTAGAAACTATCCCGTTTTTACAGTTTTTGACATAGAGAACATTCTCAAATGGCGAAATAAACTCAATCTTGAAAATTTTACTAAAAAACTCAACAAGAACCGTAAGTAACGCAATTAAAATAAATCATTATTCAAGAATAAGTTAAAACAATGCGCATAAATAAGCCGAAACGTTTTTGACAGTTTTTTACATGTTAAAAACATCATGTTTGTCTAAATTAAGAATAAAAAAAAGCCTAACACATCCTATAATGGTG
>CAYZIY010000035.1:195-9063 GCA_964478715.1 uncultured Planctomycetales bacterium | reverse complement strand
TGCCGGGGTAGCTCAGGTAGTAGAGCGCGGGCCTGAAAAGCCCGGCGTCCCCAGTGCAAGTCTGGGCCCCGGCACTTGATTGGGTGCCGATGCCGGTGCGTCTTTGTGAGAATATCGGCATCGGCACCTTTTGTTTTTGTCGATCCAGTCCTCCCGCGCAGGCTCAGGGCAAGTTGGTTAAGATTATTTTAGTGCTTTGAAAAGTTGGTCTATTTCGTAAACGATTTTTGCCGATGTAGCTCAGTTGGTAGAGCAACGCTTTCGTAAAGCGTGGGTCGGGGGTTCGAAACCTCTCATCGGCTTAAAATTACTTTTGTCTCAGGCGCTACTGAAGGCAAGATGGGAATTTTGCTCAACGGCTGGATTTGATGGTTCGGGCCTCCCGCTTACGCGGGAGGCCCGAAAACCGGCGGATTTAAGGGTCAAAATCTCTGATCATGAAAAGACAAAGTACGCTTTTACTCATTTTTCTGTGTCTGATTGGTTTTATTTTCTCGCTTTCAAATCAATTCATCGGCGACGATCACTTCCTGTTTGAAAATAACACATTCTACAGCTCTCTCAACAATCTCAAGGTTCTGCTCACTTCCGACGCTATCTTGAAGTTCTCCGATACGGCCATTGAGAATATCGGCCAAAAGTTTTCTTCAGGCACAATGAGCTACCGGCCGGTCTCGCTGGTCACCTTCTTTATCGATGTCGCCCTCTGGAAGGACAACCCCGCCGGATTCCACCTGACCAATCTGCTGTGGCACGTTCTGGTCAGCCTTCTGGTTTACGTCTTGGTCTGGCTTTTGGTCAAACGAGAACCCGTTGCTTTTTTTGCCGCGGCCCTTTTTGCCGTGCACCCCGTCCACGCCGAAGCCGTCAATGCGATCGGATTTCGCTACGATTTGATTGCCAGCGTATTTTTTCTTTCCACCCTGATCACCTACATTTTGTTTCAGAATTCTAAACGGAAGAAATCCCCGCCGGTGCGGTCTTACTTTAAGCCTGGGCTGTGGCTGACAGGCTCTTATATTTTGTTTTTCTTAGGCATGTTTTCCAAAGAGCTCTGCTCGACGCTGCCGATCATCATCATTCTCTACGATATCCTCAAAGAGAAAGATAAACCGCCTCTGCAAATCCTTAAAACGCGTGGGCCGCTTTATGCGGGATATTTTTTGATTTTGATCTTTTACTGGGCCCTGTATTTATGGGTGATGAAAAATACCGTAAGCACGGCGATTTTCAGTTTTGACCCCCGCTATTACCCGCCGCTATTATCCGAGATGGGGATCCTTTTTCAGTATCTGCTGGCCCTGATTATCCCCCTAACGGTTGGGGTGGCGGCGCCTTTGTACCATCCGGCGGACGCTTCGGTGGCCTGGTATGAGCCGCTGGCTGTGGCGGTCGCGTTTGTTTTTGCCCTGATTTTTATCATAAAAAATTTCCGCCGACGCCGGTGGGAGACCTTTGGTCTTCTGTGGCTGGGCCTTGTCTTTCTGTCGACATCGAATATCATCCCGCTGATTAATCCGATCGCCTTCCGTTATCTCTATTTACCAACGGTGGGATTCTGTCTGTTGGTTGCTTTTGCCATCAACCGCAGAAAGCTTATCCCAATCAAAAAAGCTCTCAAGGCTGTCATCCTGTTTGTTTGTTTGATCACCACGATCTTTCAGAGCCGTCTTTATCGTGATGATCAGACGTATCTGAGAGCCATGCTCAAACGGCAGCCCGATGCCTACAGCGCGCATCCGGAAATGGGTAAACATTATCTGAAAAACGGGCAGAACGAAAAAGCCGCTCGGCATTTGCAGCAGGCGCTCGATTTTCCCAACCGCAGTCCGTTTCACAAAAAACCCGGTTATTATTTGTTTTATCTTATGGGCCAAAGCGCCGAGGAAGAAGCTGAGGCTCTTAAATATTTTCAAAGGGCGATTGAGGAAAACCCCGATTACATCTTTCCGTATATTGCTCTGGCCAGGATTTATCTCAAGCAAGGCGATTATCTAAATCGCTGCACGTGGCCGGGAAGGTCTTGGAAAAAGAATCTTCGGAAAGACCCAGCGCGATGGCGCGTGTTTACGCGGTACACGATTTGATTATGCTCAAACGGTGGAGTGAGGCCGAGAGTTTGCTTGAGGAGCTTGAGACCGTCGTTTCCCAAAGCGAATTTGTCAGGTATTTAAGGGCGCTCTTAATCCGCAAACGGCAAGAGGCGCAAGGGAAGTAGCAGGGAGCGTAGGGCAAAGAATCAGGAGGGAAAACAAAATATGATCAAAGGAATCGGCAATAAAAATTTTATCTGTCTGTGGCTGGCGCAGATCATTTCTCAGTTCGGCGATCGGATTAATCAGATGGCCTTAATCGGCCTGGTGGCCATGCGCCATCCGCATTCCACCTTTGATCTGGCCAAGCTGATTTCCTTCAGCATCATTCCGGTTTTCCTGATCGGGCCGATCGCCGGGGTCTATGTCGACCGCTGGGACCGTCGCACCACGCTTTTTGTCAGCGATTTTTTCCGGGGGTGTCTGGTGTTAACCATCCCTTTTGTTTTTATTTATCACCGTTCCATGATCCCGATTTACGCGGTGGTCTTTCTGGTTTTCTCTTTAAGCCGTTTTTATGTTCCGGCCAAGATGTCGATTATCCCGGATCTGGTCGAGCAAAAACATCTTTTGATGGCCAATTCGCTGGTGAGTACCACCGGCATGATCGCCTTTGTTTTAGGAGTGCTTTTAGGAGGCCTGATCGTCGATCAGCTGGGACCGCGCGGTGGATTTCTTGTCAATGCGGCCACGTTTTTTGTTTCGGGATTATTTGTGGCAGCGATCAGTCCCCATGCCCAGTTCAAGATTAAAAAAGAAGAGCTGAGGCGGGTCAGCAAAGAAATCGCCGGGGCCCTGCGCCAGTCGTTTCTGGTGGAGCTTAAGGAAGGATTCCGCTATTGTCTTAAGGATGGCCGGATTCGCTTTATAGTGGTATTGCTCTTTGTCCTTTTTGCCGCTGCCGGGGCGGTTTACAATGTGATCATTGTCTTTATTCAAAAATCGTTTGGCAGCATCACCCGGGATTTAGGTCTTCTGGCGCCGTTTTTGGGATGCGGTCTTTTTATCGGCGCGATTCTCTACGGCCGTTTCGGTCTCGGTGTCTCCAAATTCAAAACGGTTTTTTTGTGCCTGATCTCCGGTGGAGTGACGCTGATCGCTTTTGCTTATTTTATCCAAAGGATGCCGGTTTTTGGACTGGCGGCCGCGCTCTCATTTCTTTTGGGATTTGTGATCGGGCCGGTCTTCATTGCCTCCAATACGATCGTCCATGAAGTGAGCGTTGATCATATGCGCGGCCGCGTTTTCAATTCTCTCGAGATCGTTATGCACTTGGGCTTTTTGATCACGATGCTCTTAAGCTCTTATCTGGCCGATAGGATGAGTCATCACTTTATTCTGATGTGGGTGGGCGCGTTTTTTTCTCTGGTTGGCCTGATTGGGCTTTCGCGCTATAATGCTATTTTTGGCGAAACACAGGCGAGTCAACCATGAACAGGCAAGCAAAGGGAAAATCAAAGAAAACAAAAAGACCGCGTTTTGCGGTGTTGGCCTCGGGGTACGGATCAAACCTCCAGGCGATCATTCATGCCTGCCGGAAGAAAAAGATCCGCGCGGATTTGGCGCTGGTGGTTAGCGACAAGAAGCAGGCCTTCGCATTAGCGCGCGCCCGCAAGGCTAAAATCACAACCCTTTATCTGAACCCGCGCTTGTTTTCAACCCCGGAAGATTTTGACCGCGCCTTGCTTTCGGCTTTGCGCAAAGAAAAAATCGATTTTATTGTGCTCGCTGGATACATGCGCATTCTTTCGAAAAATTTCGTCAGAACCTACAAAAACAGAATCCTTAACATCCACCCGGCCCTTCTGCCCGCCTTTAAGGGCGCGCAGGCCATCAAAGACGCTTTTGTCTACGGCGTCAAACAAACCGGGGTCACCATTCATTTTGTCGACGAGCAGGTGGACCACGGACCGATCATCGTCCAGGATCAAGTAGCCGTCAAAGACACAGACACCTTTAACAGACTCGAGGGGCGCATCCACCGCCTGGAGCACAGGCTTTATCCGAAGGTGATCGATCTTTTGGCCAGAGGAAAGCTGAGGATCAAAGGCCGAAAGGTTTCACTGAAGCGCTAGCGATTATCTTAAAAAGAAGAATGAAAGGAAAGAAGTTCCTGTTGGGAAAAATATATTTCCCCGCTGTCCCGCCAATCCACAAGACGCAGTTCCTCAAAATTCCGAAAATCATAATCTGAAACCGTCTGAGCGCAGATACCGGCGATGACATCTTTGTGGGATTCCTCCGGCGGGAAATCGCTCAACTGATACGCAAACTTGATCCGATGCTCCATCTGCCGGGCCAGGAATTCTCCCCAGGAGAGATCCCGAATATCCAGATAGCGTCCCTGCCAGTCGCCGACGATATCGGGATGACCCCGTGATTCATATAAAACGCGCCGCACGTAGGATTCCTGAGGAAGCGCATTAAGGCTTTGTTTCTTAAGATCTTCAAAGGTTAGCGTATAGCGCGCCTCGATGCCGGTCAAGATATCGCTGATCACAACCACAAGAAAAGTCGGGGGATTTTCGCTTTCATGAAAGGCACGCATGATGGCCGAAAAGCTGCTGCGGTAGGCGGTATTGAAATCTTCGGTATAGATGCCGCTTAAACCTTGAGGCTCGCCGGACTGCGTGGAGGGCACAATATCGTAGGTGATGATGAAGGTGCGGTTTGCGAATGTGCCTTCAGAGTAAAGGAGAGTGAAGGGTTTTGGCTTGCTTCTTTTGGGAATTTCCTTCACTCCGTAGCCCATGATGGTTTTCTTTAAAGGAATATAGACCCACAGAGTCTGGCCGATACGCTTGACGACAGAATTTAATCCATTCTCTTTTTTGAGAATCGATTTCAATCTTTCTTGCGGCTCACTGTTTTGATAAGAAGCATCATCGTGACGGCCGCAACCCGTCAAAAAAACAAAAACGCAACAGAGAAGGATGAAAAAATCTCTCATCAAGATACGGTCCGTCGTAGAGGTTTGAGCCCAAATTCATCAAAGATCATTTTGATCTCATCATACTCCAGCTCTTCTTTCTTAAGAAGTTCTCCGGCGAATCGATCCAGCAGATCGATTTTTTCTTTGAGGATACCTTCAACCTCTCTGATACAGGAGGTGAGAATTTCCTGGACATCCTGATCGAGGACCTCTTTGGTTTTTTCCGAAATCTGATAATCGCCCAGATGCGACATCGTCGAGAGATAATCGCCCACTAAGCCCGATTGACCCATGCCCATCGAATAAACCATGCGCACGGCAATGCGCATGGCATTATAAAAATCAGATCCCGGTCCGCCGCCGACCCCTTGGCTGGTGGTCTGAAATTTTAGTTTTTCGGCAACATAAGAAGCGACCATCACCTTGATATCGGCCATCAGCTCTTCTTTGGTGGGGCAGTAGAGCTCTTCAATCGGCCGGCGGGCTACCATGCCCAAAGCGCCTTTGCGCGGAATGACCGTGGCCTTAATGATGTCATCGGTTGGATGCAGCAAATACCCGATCACCGCATGGCCCGCCTCATGATAGGCGGTCCAGCGTTTTTCTTTTTCATTTAAGGTGATATTGGATTTCATCCCGAAGATTACCCGGTCATAGGCCTCGGAGAGATCCTTCATCGTGATCGCGTCGCGTTTATCCCGGCTGGCGATCAGGCTGGCCTCGCGGATCATGTTTTCAATATCGGCCGGAGAAAACCACAGGGCTTTTCGCGCCAGCAGGTTGGCATCGGCTTTGACATCGGCCTTGACCCGTTTGAGATAAAAATGAAATAGCTTTTCGCGTTCTTTGAGATTGGGCCGGGTGACATACAGCTTGCGGTCAAAGCGGCCCGAGCGCATGATGGCCGAATCCAGCTCGCTTTCACTCACATTGGTGGCGGCCAAAACCACAATATTATTTTCGCTCTGGCGCAGGCCGTCCATCTCAGTGAGGAATTGATTGATTGTGGCATTGTGGCTGGTCGCCCCGCCAAAGCCCCGTTCGGCCTGACGCGGCCGGGCAAAAGAATCGATCTCATCAATGAAAATAATACAGCCGCCGTCGATTTTAGCAAAGGTGCGCGCCTGGTGAAAAAGCGATTTCATCTGCGCGGCGCCCTGGCCGACAAACATGCCCACAAAATCGCTTCCCACCGCCGGCAAAAAGGGCAGCCCGCATTCGGTGGCGATTGCTTTGGCGAGATAGGTCTTGCCGCATCCGGGTGGTCCCAGCATGAGGGTCCCCTTGATCACCTTGCCGCCGATCGCTTTGACCAAATGCCGGTCTTTAAGAAGCTTAACGATTTCCCAGGCTTCTTTTTTGACGCTCTCCATGCCGATGACTTCATCCCATTTGACATTGACCCGTGCTTTTTCGATCGAGCGGCTGAACATTTTGCTAAAACCGCCCTGGAGCATGTAATACTGCAGACCGATCACCAAGGGCATCGAGACCAGATGTACGATCACAAACATCGGCAAAAGGAGCGCCATCTGCCCCGCCATCTGCTTGCGCGAAAAAGATTCCAGCGTGAAATAATTGGTGACGCAAAAACGGACAAACATAACCGAGGATACAATCACGGCCAAAAGAAGAGAAAGCAGGAGAATCCGCATCCAGTAGACCCGCAGAAAAATCCAGAATTTTTTCATGAGGAAATCCTTTGTATAGGGTTATCAAAAGAGGCATTAACGCAATCATCGCGTATTGCACACATATTAATACAGGATGACTTTTTGCTTTTCTAGTATAACAGATTTTAAAACAAAATTTTGAATCATTAAAGACTTATTTGCTTCTATGGCTATTCTGTGGCTAAGTGTGTGTAATTTACGTAAATTTGCGTTTGATATCATTCTTTGTATTTGACTAACAAACCCAATTATGCTAAGGTTGTTGATATTCAAAACACAAAAATAGTCATCGAGGAGAGCTCTTATGTCTACTATTAAACAGATTAAAGCACGCGAAATTCTAGATTCCCGCGGCAATCCCACCGTTGAAGTGGACTGCCTTTTGGATTCTGGCATTATCGGACGCGCCGCGGTTCCTTCGGGCGCTTCCACCGGCGAGCACGAAGCCATTGAACTGCGCGATCAAGATAAAGACCGTTATCTGGGTAAAGGTGTGACCAAGGCCGTCAACAATGTCAACACCGAAATCGCTGAAAGCCTGGCCGGCAAAGAGGCCGATTACCAAAAAGTCGATCAAATTTGCATCGATCTCGACGGAACAGATAATAAAGGCCGCTTGGGCGCCAATGCTATTTTGGGCGCTTCACTGGCTGTGGCAAAGGCCGCCGCGATTCAAACCGGTCAACCGCTTTACCGATATCTTGGCGGCGAGGAAGCCAAAATTCTGCCTGTGCCTTTGATGAATATCTTAAACGGGGGCGTGCATGCCGATAACAGCCTGGATATTCAGGAGTTTATGATTGTGCCCTTAGGCGCTCAGACTTTTAAAGAGGCGCTGCGTATGGCCGCGGAAGTGTTCCATCATTTAAAAAGTATTTTGCACGTCAAGGGATTGACTACCTCTGTCGGTGATGAAGGCGGGTTCGCGCCGAATCTGGCCCACAATGAAGAGGCCGTGCGTTTGATCATCGAGGCCATCGAAAAAGCCGGATACAAGCCGGATCGCGATGTGTTTATCGCCTTAGACAGCGCCAGCTCTTCTTTTTATAAGGGCGGCAAGTATGAATATGATCAAAATCAGATTGCCGCTGAGCAGTTAATTAATATTTACGCGGATCTAATTAAAAAATATCCGATCATTTCGATTGAAGACGGTTTGGATGAAAACGACTGGAATGGCTGGAAGGCGATGACCGATAAAATTGGCGACAATATTCAGCTAGTGGGCGACGATATTTTTGTGACCAATGTTAAGCGATTGAACGAAGGCATCAAAAAGAACGTGGCCAATTCCATTTTGATCAAGGTCAACCAGATCGGCTCTTTATCAGAAACTCTTGAAACCATTAAACTGGCGCGTGAGAATAAATACACATCGGTGATCTCGCACCGCTCTGGCGAGACCGAAGATACTACGATTGCGCATCTGGCGGTAGCCACCGGTGTGGGGCAGATCAAGACAGGCTCGCTTTCCCGGACCGACCGTATTTGTAAGTATAATGAACTTTTGCGGATCGAAGAGGAACTGGGCGAGAAAGCGACGTATGCCGGGCCGTTGTGGGGAAAGATTTGTTAATTAAGCTATCAGGCATCAGGTAGCAGGCATCAGCAGTTATCAGCTATCAGTTTTTAGCTGACACCTGACACCTGACACCTGACACCTGAAAGCTGACACCTGAAAGCTGAGTTATGCTTAAGAACGCTTTTTGGCTATTCATCATCGCCGTAATGGCCTTGATTATTTTTGTGCCGCGTTGGCGCGACATGCAGGATCTGCATCAGAAAAATATCGACTATACACAAAAGATTGAGGAATTAAAAAAACTCAATCAGGAATTAAATGAAGAAAAGCGCCGGCTTGAAGAAGATCCGGTGTATTTAGAGAAGGTCGCGCGCGAGAAAATGGGTCTTGCCAGAGAAGGCGAAGTGGTGTATAAGATAGTGCCGGTAGAAGAATAAAAGGGTGGAGCCCTTCGACTCCGCCGCCTTCGGCGGCGTTTCTCAGGACAAGCCCTTCGCGGAAAGTTTATTCGCGATAACGCTCTTTTCAATTTATAAGGTTTGCAGTGATATCGCGGGGTGGAGCCCTTCGACTCCGCCGCCTTCGGCGGCGTCTCTCAGGACAAGCCCTTCGCGGAAAGTTTATTCGCGATAACGCTCTTTTCAATTT
>CAYZIY010000035.1:0-95 GCA_964478715.1 uncultured Planctomycetales bacterium | reverse complement strand
ATAAGGTTTGCAGTGATATCGCGGGGTGGAGCAGCCAGGAAGCTCGTCAGGCTCATAACCTGAAGGTCACAGGTTCAAATCCTGTCCCCGCAACC
>CAYZIY010000034.1:0-9608 GCA_964478715.1 uncultured Planctomycetales bacterium | reverse complement strand
AAAGGTGTGGGGCGGGGCAGGATGAGGTGTAGTCAAGTAGAGACTTGACCCCTTATTTCGACCCCTTATTCTCTGGAAAGGTGTGGGGCGGGGCAGGATGAGGTGTAGTCAAGTAGAGACTTGACCCCTTAAAAATAGAATTACTTCAATTAACAAGCGTTATATAAACCGACTGTTTTACTATGCTAAACTAAAAGGGTATATTAAGCATTTAACGAGTATTAATAACACTATATAATGACATATACATTGAACCCATTCTCATTAGCGAGCTTGTTTCTTTTCTTCACTTGTACATTTTTGATAGCAATTCTTTTAATCTATGGGAAGAGCTTCTTGCACAGGTTATGGGCACTTTTAAATCTTTCAGTTGGTATGTGGGGTTTAGGTGCTTTTCTGATAAGCCAATCAGATACTGCTGCTATTGCTTTAATAAGATGGCGAATTACAGAGATTGGAGTTGTATTTATAGCTGTTTTATTTACGCACTCGACATTCATAGTATGTAATATACATAGGAAAAAAGTAGTATATTTCGCTTACTTGCAAGGCTTCATTTTTTCCATAGCATCATTATTTTCAATGAATTTCTTTAAGGATGTGAAATTTGTTTTTAACTCAATATATTATGCTGAGCCTGGACCAATTTTCTCAATATTTTTTGTGGTATGGATGATGCTTGTCACCTACGCACAGTTGTTGTTGTTCATTACTTATAGAAAATCAAGTGGTGCTAAAAGAAACCAAATTCGATATTTTCTATTTGCTTGTTTTGTTGGGTTATTGGGAGGATCAACAAACTTTTTACCGCATTTCTTTGACAATAGATTCTATCCTTTTGGAAACTTTACAATTGTACTTTACTGCATAATTATTACTTATGCGATTTTAAAATATCGCGTGTTAGATTTAAATATTTTTGTTACTCGAACTGGCATTTTTGCTGCTGTTTATTCCGTTGTTCTTGGAATACCTTTTGCATTAGCTTTTGGCTGTCAAGACCAATTGAAGAATGCAATAGGCGAAAAGTGGTGGATCATTCCCTTGGTCAGCTCGACGGTTCTGGCCACCGCCGGTCCGTATATTTATCTCTACATCCAAAAACGCGCTGAAAACAGGCTCATGCAGGAACAAAGACGCTATCAGTCCACCCTGCGCCAGGCATCAAGCGGCATGAGCCGCATCAAAGACCTAAAGAAACTCCTTAACCTCATTGTGCGCATCGTCAACCGCACCGTTAACCTCACCCATACCAGCATTTATCTTTACAATAAAAAAGACAATGCCTTCACCCTGGAAGCTTTCCGCGACCACGGACAGGAGAAAACCAACGGTCTGATCAAGGCCCAGACCCCCTTGATCAAACACATCATCCGGCATCAGGAGCCCATTGTCTATGAAGAGATCAAACAAAGGGCCCAGGACTACAATGACCAGGTCCTCTTTCAAATCGAACAACAACTCGCCCAGCTGGACGCGGCCTTGGTGGTGCCCAGCATTGTCGAAGACAAGGTTTTAGGCATCATCCTTTTGGGCAAGAAGCGCTCGGAAAAACTCTTCTCCGGAGATGATATCGCGGTGTTCTCGATTTTGGCGAATCAGCTGGGGATTGCGGTCGAAAACACCACGTACATTGCCCAGGCCCAGATCCGCCAAAAAGAGCTTTATCAGACAGAAAAACTCGCCTACGTGGGACGCTTGGCCAGCTCTGTGGCCCATGAGATCAAAAATCCGCTGACTTCCATCAAGACGTTTATCGATTATCTCCCCAGAAAATACGGGGAACATCAATTCCGGCGCAATTTCGAAAAAATTGTCCCTGCGGAAATCTGCCGAATCGAAAAAATTGTTTATCAGTTGATGGATTTGGCCCGCGAGCGCAGTATTGACCTGCGGCCGGTCAATATCCGCGAGCTGATTGACTCCACGCTTTTTCTGGTTTCCAATCAATTGTCAATAAAAAGAATAAAAATCAGGAAGGATTTTCCGGCGGATGATAAAATAGTTTCGGCGGATGAGAATCAGATCCGGCAGGTTTTCTTAAATCTTTTTCTCAATGCCTTTGCCGCCATGGACAATAATGGAACGCTGTCTGTGAAAATGAAAGCCGGGACGATTGAAGGCCGGCCGGCGGTGGTCGTGCGGGTGGCCGATGACGGATGCGGGATCAGCTCAGAGGGACTGAAACAATTGTTTAAGCCGTTTCATACGACAAAAAAAGACGGGATCGGTCTGGGGCTGGTGATCAGCAAAGAGATTGTCGAACAGCATAAAGGCACTATCGAAGTGGAAAGCAGGCCGGGAAAAGGAACGGTGTTCACCATCACATTGAGGGGTTAAGTCTCTGCTTGACTACAACTTTTTAACCGGATCGTGTTTGTTTCTTGTTACTTGGAAATCTCTTCTTAAAAATGTGTTTAAGGCTGAAAACTTCTGATACCTGTTACCTGAAAACATGACGCCTGAAAGATAAAATGTAAATGGAGGATATGTAATGCCCAAACTACTTATTGTCGACGACGAACTGGATGTGCGGGAATTCGCCGCCAATTTTTTCAAAAAAAGAAAGATCAATGTGTCCACCGCCTCAAGCGGCAGAGAGGCCCTGGATCTGATCCTTAAAGAGAATCCGGATCTGATTCTGATGGATGTGCGCATGAATGAGATGAACGGGGTCGAGGCCCTGCGCAAGATGCGCGAGGCCGACAATCAGACCAGGGTTATCATGGTGACGGGAGTGGAAAACGGGGAGACCGTTAAGGAAGCTCAGGATTTGGGCGTGATCGGTTATATCCATAAGCCGCTCGTTTTGCAGGAGCTGGAAAGCATTGTGATGAAGGAGTTGAAGGCTTAGGACGAATTTGAGATATGGTAGAAATATGTAGAAGTAGATTGAAATAAGTTGAGATAGGTTGGATAACTAAGAATAAGTATATTCCATTAAAAGAATTAGAGGTATGTCAGTTATCAAGGAAAATGTCGGATTTGGCTTGGGAAGTATATGAAAAATAATGAACCATTCCATCGATTATAAAAAAGAACTCGAGGGCGCGGCCAGGACCATGATCCTCGTCCACGATCCGGACACGCTGATCCGCTTAATTGTGCGCATGATTGTGCGCAAGGTGAAGGTGGTTCACGCCGGCATGATTCTGTTTGATCCCAAAAGGGAATCGTATGTCTTGAAAATTTCCCGCGGGGACGCCGGTGTGAAGGTTCCGGCCGGGTTTGCGCGTTTTGATAAGAAAAATCCTCTCATCCGGCTCTTCAATGAAGAAATTCTTGTTCAGAAAAAAGACAAGTTGTTAACCGGTGACTTAGAAAAGATGATGTGGCAGGAGGCCGTGATCCCTAACGGCAACGGTCGCCGCGAGCTTTATAATGAGGCCAGCGAGCAGCTCCATACGCTTAATACAGAGGCCTGCATTCCGGCATTTTTTCGTGATGAGTTGATCGCCATTCTGCTTCTGGGACATAAAAAAGACGGCGGCCCCTTTGCCGATGATGAGCTGGATTTCTTTAAGGCGCTCGCCTTTGACGCGGCGATGGCCATCCGCAACGCCCAGCTGTTTGAGGATCTTAAAAAAGAGGCCGAACGCAACCGCCGGCTTTTTATCAATACGACACTCGCGCTTTCTTCAGCCGTGGAAGCCAAAGACGCCTACACACGGGGTCATACCGAGCGGGTCACTCAATACGCCGAGCAGATCGCCTGGCAGATGATCGAAAACCGCTCCATCAAAGTTCCTCTCGGGTTTATGGAAAATCTCAAAAATGCCAGCCTTCTGCACGATATCGGTAAAATCGGCGTGCCGGAAAATATTCTGCTTAAGAAGGGAAAGCTCACGGATGAAGAATATAATGTGATCAAACAGCATCCGGAAAAGGGAGCTAATATTTTGAACCATATCCCCGAATTTGAAGAGAGCATCGACGGGATTAAGCATCATCATGAACGTTATGACGGCAAGGGTTATCCCGACGGACTCAAAGGAGTTCAGGTGCCGATGATTGCCGCCATTTTGGCGGTCGCCGACACCTTTGATGCCATGACCACAGACCGCCCCTATCGAAAAGGGCTCACCAAAAAGCAGGCTATGGATGAAATCGTTCAGTACTCCGGCACGCAGTTTCATCCGCTTCCCGCGCAGGCCATCAAGGAACTTTTTGATCAGGGAAAAATTTAATGGCGGGGTTTTCGGACAGCATAGATGCTTTTCAGGAATCCGAACCCATCTTGTTTTTAACAGTAGAAAGAATATGCTCGGGCTTAAAGGGTTTTAGGATATAGCCCAGCGCTCCTAAGCGCACCGCCTCCTGGGCGGTGTCGACCGATTTGTAACCGGTCACAATAACAACTTTCATATTTGATTTTTTCTCTCTGAGTTTTTTAAGGACATCTAGTCCGTCCATCTTGGGCATTTTGATATCCATCAGCACCAGGCCGATGTCATCGGCATGATCAAGCACATCCAGGCACTGCTGGCCGCTTTCGGCTAAAATCAGGTCATAGTTATCGGAGAGAATCAGTTTCAGCGACTCCCGAATTCCTTCGTCATCATCGACGATGAGGATTTTTCTGGCAGACATGGTTTACTCCTTTCTTGTGAAGCGTATCTCGTTAAAGCTTTTTAATTAAATTGCGAAGCATGCGTGATTCATGATCAATATTTTCAAGAAAATATTCTTTGGAATCTTTATTAAGATAATGCAAATCATAAGAAATCTCAATTTGTGTTTCCAGCTCTGAGCAAGAGCCAAGCGTAACAAAGAGAAAATACCGGTATTCTTTATTATGAAGACGATTGAATCCTTCACTAATATATCCTTATAATGCCACCGGCGTTGTCACCGAAACAATCCGGACGGTCGATTTTCCGCTATTGACAAAATAATGAGGAAGGGAGGCGTCAAAATAGAGTGAGTTTCCTTTAGTGATTGAAAAAGTCTCCCGGTCAATGGTGACCTCTGCCTTTCCGTCTAAAACAAAAACAAAACGCTCGGTTCCGATTTGATTCTGTTCCTTGTTTGTCCGGCCCTGCGGTTCGATTTTCAAAAGGATCGGCATCATTTTTTTATTGAGGACTTTTGATGTCAGAATTTCATACGATGATTTTTCGCTGTGCACGAAGACATCTGTGCGTGTGGATTTCTTTTTAACATCCACACGCTTTTCCGATATTTCCACATCGCTGTAAAGATCGGCGATACTTACCCCCAGTGCCCGGGCGATTTGCATATGGCTTTCAAGCGTGCCGGTCATCTTTAGATTCTCAATGCGGCTGAGCGTGGCTGTCTGCACACCGCTTAGGCGTGAAAGATCCTCAAGCGTCATTCTTTGGGCCTTACGCAATTCTCTGACCTTTTTCCCGATCTGCATAGAATTATCCTTTGAAAAGAGATTTAACGGATATCCATAGACTACCACAATTTGATAATAAGTCAAAGCAAATTTGATGATAAAAATATAAAATTTGAAAAAAAGTATTAAAAAAAGTTTGGGATGCGTAACATATTAAAAAACAATAAGATACAGATACCATATTATTGATGCAATATCAAACTAAACTTGACGAAACATCAAAATAATGTTATGCTTTCATCAAAAGGATCGATGGATGAAAGAAGAATCAAACAACAAGCAGGACTTCAGATATAAATATCAGAAGAATCACTATGTTTTTCCCGTTATTTTGCTGATCCTCATTTTACTTTCCTTGGGGTTTGAGCATAAAACTTTTGAATGGATTCGCCAGCCGGAAAGTTTTCAGAAAGAAAAGATCAACACCATCGCCGTCCGCAAAAATGACGGCGATTTTTATATCGGGACAACGGCCGGCTTGTTTCGTTTGAATCCGCAAACGAAAAAGAGATCTCTGGTTTTGCAGGTAAATGGTCATAACCGGGACATTAATCATGTCGGCTTTTCACCGGATGGATCAAAAATTTATGCGGCCGCGGATTCCGGATTATACGTGACCGATAGAAACGCTCAACAGTGGCAAAAGATATTTCACGCGAATCAACAGGATGAAAGGCGGTGTCTCTTTTTTTATGATGCCGGAAAGCGCTTTTATCTGGCTACCGGCCGCGGGCTCTATATTAGGGAAGAGAATGGGCAGGGATGGAAAAAGAAGGAAGGGGTTTTTCAGCGTGAACCGGTTTTTCGTATTACTGGAGACGCGCGTTTTGTCTATTTCTCTAGTGCTGATAAGGTTTTCCGGATTGATCAATCTCAACAGATCGTCAAACAGGTTTTTCGGGTTTTTTCATCCGAGGCCGAGGCAGTCGAAACATCTCAAGAGAGATTAGTGCGGGATTTGTTTATTCTTCCGCAGACCGATCTTCTTTTTATCGCAACAACCAAAGGGATTTTTAAAACCAATAATGCCGGAGACAGCTGGCAGAGGGTATCGGCTAACACCGTTTTACTAAAACAAGTCAACCGTCTGGTGGTCAAAAGTCATGATGATCTCTGGATAGCAACAGACGAGGGGGTTTTTCGATATTCAGAAAATCATTGGCGGCCGGTTTATCAGGGCATGGCCTCAGGCTGTGTCCAGGATATGATTCTGATTCCACATGGACGGCTGGCGGCCGCTACAGAAAATGAGATCTATTTATTGGAGGATCAGGGCGCGCCGAAGGCGCGCCCGACCATACATTATGCCGAAGTGAAAAAAGAATTCTCTTTGGAGCCCACGATCGGACAGATTCATACAATGGCCATTGAATATGCCGAGGTCAACCCTTCCAAAATCAAGCGATGGAGAGAGGCGGCCCGTAAAAAGGCCTGGCTGCCGAAATTATCCGTCGGCGTAGACGGCGATAAAAATCGCACGATCAATGACAGTGTCTGGGGCAGCTATACCTCCGGCGGGCAGCTTTTTCTCGGGCCCGACGATAAAACCTTTTACGATAATTTCGGCTGGAGCGCCTCGTTTTCCTGGGATTTGGGCGATTTGATCTGGAGCAGCGATCAGACCAGCATCGATTCTCGCTCCAAAATGATGGTGGAGTTACGCGAAGATATTCTCGATCAGGTCACCCGGCTCTATTTTGAAAGACGCCGTCTGCAGGTGGAGCTCTTAAACGGCCGCCCGCGGGATCAGCTGGCCCATTTAGAGAAGCAGATGCGCATCGAAGAACTCACCGCCCTGATTGACGCCATGACGGGGGGAGGGTTTAGTAGAGCCATTAAGAAAGGCAGAAATGAGCAATAACCAAAATCCAAAATCCAAAACCCTAAACTCTAAGAAAGATCAAAGCACTCAAGCTCAAAGCCCAAAACAATATGACTTAGAAGAAAGAACACTCAACTCTGCCAAGCATGTCAGAATCTTTATCAAGTCAATACCTAAAACTTTAGCCAATAATGAGGATGCGCGCCAGGTGATAAAATCATCCGGCTCAGTTGGCGCAAACTATATTGAGGCATCGGAAGCTTTGAGCAAGAAAGATTTTGCAATGCGAATTAAGATTGCCAGGAAAGAAGCCAAAGAAAGTCGGTACTGGCTTCGCCTGATAGAAGATAGAGAAGATCATCGTGATGACAAGGTCAAGCTGATTCAGGAGGCTTTTGAATTAACAAAGATATTTGGATCCATTGTTGAAAAGGTGGAATAGATGAATCGTTTTGTATTTGAAAATTTGAATTTTGTTCTTACTTAGGGTTTAGGGTTTAGAGTTTAGGGTTTGAGAATTTATAACTTTCTCGCTGCAGTCTAAGAAGAAATGGAGGTAATAACCATGATGAAGCGAATACTGGCAACAATGCTGTGTTTAACGTTTTTAAGCATGTCCACCGTGGCTTTGGCGGAAACAGTTTACAAAACGAAATACGGCAAAAAGTATCACAAGCAAGACTGCGTGTTTATCAAAAACAAAGATGTCCAGTCGATGGATATCGAGGAAGCGAAGAAAAAGGGTCTTAAGCCCTGCGGTCGCTGCATGAGAAAAAAAGAAGCGAAGGCCGACACAAGCAAATCAAAAAAATGAGCGCTTCTTATTCTGCGGCGGGAAAGTCTATAAAAATCAAAGTTAAAAAATGAAAATAAAAAATAATGAAGAAAGAGGTGAGTAAAATGGTTGATCTCAAAGTTCAAAGACTGCATCGGCTCAATACTCAGAGTCCGGTCAAGGCCTTTGCCGATATCAGTATCAATGATGTGATCGTGATCAAGGGTCTCAGTGTGATTGACGGCAAAAACGGTTTATTCGTTTCCATGCCGCGCAAGCAGGGAAAAGACAAAAAGTGGTACGATACAATCCATTGCCTTTCAAGGGAAGTGCGAAACAGGGTAACGGAGTACGTTCTAGAGGCTTATGAGCAGGATAATTGAAAATCAAATCAAAGGTATGATTTATAGAGTCAGGGGAGCCAATGTTATGATTGACTCTGATTTAGCGGATCTTTATGGAGTTTCAACAAAGAATTTAACTCGACAAGTAAGAAGACATCTAGAGAGATTTCCGGAAGATTTTATGTTTCAGATTAACAAGGATGAAATCTTGAGGTGCCAATATGGCGCCTCAAGTCATGGTGGAAGAAGATATTTGCCGTATGCATTTACGGAGCATGGTGTAGCTATGCTTTCTAGCGTTTTGAATAGCAAGAAATCTATAGCAGTTAACATTGAGATTATGAGAGTTTTTGTGAGAATGAAGCGGCAAAAGCTTATTTACCAGGATTTGAAAAAGAAATTATCTAATTTAGAGAAGAAATACGATAAACAATTTCATGTCATTTTCAAAGCTATAGAAAAATTAATCGATCACAGGCAAGAAAAAAGAAACTAATCGGTTTTCATTCAAAATAAAGAGGAGAAAAAAATGAAAAAGATTACATGTGTATTAACCTTTTCCCTAATGCTGATTTTATGCGCCCAGGCCGATGCCATGATCCTGCTTAATGAATTCCTGGCCGATCCGCCAGCCGGCGAAACCGGCGACGCCAATGGGGACGGCACGCCCTCAACCAGCCAGGATGAATTCATTGAAATCGTTAACAGCAGCGGTCAGGAAGTTGATTTAAGCGGATGGACGCTTCATGATGCCATAGGCATGAAACATACATTTCCCAATACTTCGGTGATCGCCCCTTACGGTTTTCTGGTGGTTTTCTCAGGGGGTCAATGCGCCTTGACCGATGTTCCCTGCCAGATCGCTTCCAGCGGATCGCTGGGACTCAATAACGGCGGCGATCATATTTATCTGTATGATAAAAACGATCAGCTAATCGATGATTATCCCTACGGCACAGAAGGGGGCCGGGATCAATCCTTAACCCGATATCCGGATGGAACTCAATCGGCATTTTTTCTTCATTCCAAAATTGACACAGCGCAAGGGAGCCTTTTCTCTCCCGGCACAACAGCCGGTGGTGCTTTGACACTGCCGCATGCGGTCCCTGAGACAAAGACACATATTCTATTAGGCGCGGGCTTGTTCGCGCTGGCCATATTAAGGAAGACAACAGCCTCATCACTTATAAGGAGGGCATGATGGATCAAAAAAGATTCAATAAATTTTTCGCTTTATTTATGGGAGCGATCTTCGCCTTAACCATTCCCGCGCCGATTATTCAGGCTGAGGAGGTTGCCTTAGAG
>CAYZIY010000033.1:0-9683 GCA_964478715.1 uncultured Planctomycetales bacterium | reverse complement strand
GCTATTGCTACCAATCTACGTCACTCAGGAACGACGGTATTCCATTTTAACTTTGACAACCATTTGATAATGTTACCGAATCCTAAGTTCCAATCTCCCAGCTTGATAAATATTTTTTCTGTTCGTCAGTTAATTGATCAATTTTAACACCCAGGCTCTTTAATTTCAATCGGGCAATATTGCGGTCAATAACATCAGGAACAGGATAGACTTTCCTTTCGAGTTTCTGGTAATTTTTTGTCATATATTCAGCAGATAAGGCCTGATTCGCAAAACTCATGTCCATCACAGAGGCCGGATGACCTTCTGCCGATGCCAAATTTATCAAACGCCCTTCTCCCAATACGTAAATTCGTTTAGAATTAGGAAGGAGAAATTCCTCGACATAATCCCGAATCATCCGTCTTGACTTGGCCATTTTGATCAAACCTTTTAGTTGCAATTCGACGTCAAAATGTCCTGCGTTGGCAATAATCGCTCCATCTTTCATCAATTTCATGTGTTCGGGGCGGATTACACTGGTATCACCGGTGACCGAAACAAAAATATCGCCCTTTTTTGCCGCATCTCGAATAGGCATAACATCATAACCGTCCATATTGGCTTCTAAGGCTCTAAGCGAGTCGACTTCCGTAACGATCACTTTGGCGCCCATTCCGTTTGCGCGCATTGCCACTCCGCGACCGCACCATCCGTACCCGCAGACAACAAAAACACTGCCAGCGATCAATCGATTGGTTGCCCGAATAATCCCGTCAATTGTTGATTGACCTGTTCCGTAACGGTTATCAAAGAAATGCTTGGTCATCGCGTCATTGACGGCGACAATCGGATACATCAATAAATTCTGCTGCTCAAGACTTTTTAACCGAATTACGCCGGTTGTGGTTTCTTCACTGCCACCCCAGATAGAGGAAAGAAGATCCCGCCTTTTTTGATGGATTTCGGACACCAGATCGGCCCCGTCATCCATGGTGATATTTGGTTTCTGATCTAAAACCTCATTGAGGTGCTGATAATAGGTCTTGGTATTTTCTCCTTTGATAGAAAAAACAGAAATACCGTAATCTTTCACCAGGGAGGCGGCCACATCGTCTTGAGTCGAAAGAGGATTCGATGCGCAGAGAAAAACTTTGGCACCGCCAGCCTTAAGAACCATGGCCAGATTTCCCGTCTCGGTCGTCACATGCAGACAGCAGCCAATAGTGACATTTTTCAAAGGTTTTTCTTTTTCGAACCTCTTCTCGATTATTTTTAAAACGGGCATATCAAATCCAGCCCATTCAATTCTCAATTTTCCCTTTTTTGCCAGAGAGGCGTCTTTGACATCGTGCTTAACCATTCATGCATCCTTTCATTGCTGATCTCCTGCTGAGAGTTAAACGCATTTTCTAAGTTTATCCGCCATATTGATCTTCTCCCAGGTGAATCCCTTTCGACCAAAATGACCATAAGCAGCCGTTTTCCGGTAGATCGGTTTCAGCAGATCCAATTCTTTAATAATCCCGCGCGGTGTTAAATCAAAATTTTTTCTTACGATTTCCACCAGTTTCTGATCGGTTACTTTTCCTGTGCCGAAAGTATCGATCATAACACTGACCGGCTCCGCTCTTCCAATACAATAACCAAATTGCACCCAACACTTATGGGCCAAACCAGCGGCCACGATATTCTTAGCCACATATCGGGCCATATATGTTGCCGAACGGTCCACTTTGGTTGGATCCTTTCCTGAAAAGGCCCCCCCGCCATGCGAAACAATCCCGCCATAAGTGTCCACCACAATCTTGCGACCCGTAACTCCGGTATCCGACTGGGGTCCACCGACAACAAATTTACCCGTCTGATTGACAAGATATCTTGTTCTTTTATCGGTCAAATCTCCCAAAATCTCATCGGCCACATATTTGATGATCTCTTTGCGGGCCTTTTCCGTGATATTTTTCCCGCTCTTATCGAGAATCTCTTCCGTATGCTGACAGGCTAAAACAACCGTATCCACTCGTAAAGGCTTATCATCCTCATATTCGACAGTTACCTGGCTTTTGCAATCCGGCCCCAAGTATTCAAGGATACCCCCTTTACGAACTTCTTCCACGCGGGCCACAAGCTTATGGGCCAGCATAATAGGCAGAGGCATTAATTCAGGTGTTTCATCGCAGGCATAGCCGATCATGATGCCCTGATCACCGGCTCCGCCGATATCCACGCCCTGAGCAATATCGGGCGACTGGTGATTGATTGCATTAAGAACGCTACAGTTCTCAGCGCAAAAACCATATTTGTGATCGGTGTAACCAATGTCTTTTAAAACATCCCGTACTACTTTTTGAACATCAACATAAGTCGTCGTGGTAATCTCACCACCCACAATCACCAGACCCACCGAAATAAATGTCTCGCAAGCAACCCGTCCTTTAGAGTCATTCTTTAGGACCTGATCCAAGACAGAATCCGAAATTTGATCACACACTTTGTCGGGATGTCCATTACCTACTGATTCTGAACTCACAAAATATTTGCCCTTCACTGTTTCCTTCCTTTCTCATTTAACTTCAAGGTTTCTCCGTATCTATTTCTTTATCCAGCGCATAAACTTCTCCAGCCATTTCTTTGAGCTTAAGTTGGGCAAACTCCTCCACTTCCTTACCAGTGGATAATGTCATGGCCTTTTCGGCGACTTTTTGAGCCTCTTCATAATTGATAGAACGCACCAGCTTTTTGATTTGCAAAATATTCAGAAAGGGCATACTTAGTTCATCCACGCCAAATCCAACCAATAAAAGAGCCATGGCCGGTTCGCTGGCCATTTCCCCACAGACGGATACCGGAATATTATTCCTGTGAGCAGCATCAATCGTTTCCTTAATTAATCGTAAAATCGCCGGATGTCCCGGTTCATAGAGATAAGCCGTCTGCTCATTGGTCCGATCTACAGCAAGAGCATACTGAACCAAATCATTGGTTCCAATTGAAAAGAAATCCGCTTTCTTGGCAATGGCATCGGCCGTTAGAGCTGCCGAAGGAACCTCGATCATAACCCCGACCTGTAATTGTTCGTCAAAGGGAATTTGATGCTCTCGCAAATTGGTCTTGATTTCTTCTAAAATGGCATTGGCTTGCGCCAATTCCGAACAGCCGGAAATCAGCGGGTACATCAATTTAAGTTTTCCATAAGCGGAAGCTCTCAAAATAGCTCTCAGCTGGGTTTTGAAAATATCGGGTCGGGCTAAACAAAAACGGATAGCCCGCCATCCCAGCGACGGATGCATATCTCGGGGAATCTCAAGAGCGGATATGAATTTGTCTCCGCCCAAATCAAGACTTCTAACAACCACCGACTTAGAATCCATTTTCTGCACAACGAGTTTATAGGCCTCGAATTGCTCTTCTTCGCTGGGAAGATCGATGCGATTCATATAAAAGAATTCCGTCCGGTATAGGCCAATCCCCGCTGCCCCATGATCGCTAATGGCCATAACTTCTTCAGGCAACTCGATATTAGCCATAATCTTAATTTCACGCCCGTCTTTTGTTCTTGATTCCAGGTCTTTGATATCCAAAAAACGGTTTTTAAATGCCCTGATGCGTTCCTGTTCTTTATGGTAAATCTCCTTTGTCGACTCAGTGGGATTAACGATAACCAGCCCCATGCGTCCGTCAACAATTACCTCATCCTGATTGCCGACTTTCATGGTGACATCTTTCAACCCAACGACAGCGGGAATTCCCAGCGACTTGGCCATAATAGCCGTATGAGAGGTCCGTCCGCCGATATCGGTTACAAAAGCAATAATATTTTTATTGAACATACTCGCCGTATCAGACGGTGAAATATCGTGAGCCGCAATCACAAGATTTTCCGTGAGATTTTCTATTTCATGTAATTTTGTTTCGCCGATCAAATTCTTCAATACTCTGCGACCCACATCACTGATATCGCTTGTCCTTTCCCGCAAATAGTCATCCTGCATTTTAGCAAAAATCTTAATATACTTCTTTAAAACCTGATTAAAGGTATATTCAACAGATAATTTATCGATTTTGATATGCTTAATAACTTCTTCTATCAATGTCCTGTCTTCGAGAACCAACAAATGGGCGTCAAAAATCTGGGCATGGGCCGAGCCCAACTCCTTGGCAATCTTCTCCTGCACACCCATAATCTCTTCGCGAGTCTTAATCAACGCCTCTTCAAAGCGGGCAATCTCCAAAGGCACCTCTTTTTCCATAATCGCCCGTGGGGAAACAATAAAATCCTGTTTATCTAAAATAAAAATCGGCCCCATAGCGATGCCGGAAGCCGCAGGTATTCCTTTTAAGACTTCTTCTTTTATCTTATTCACGTCGATTCTTTCTTCTCAAGAAATTCGATTAACTCATCCAGAGCCTGCTGGGCATCATGGCCCTCGGCTTCAATTAAAACCTTTGTCCCGCACTCGGCGGCTAACATCAAAATCCCCATAATCGATTTTCCGTTGACTTTCTCACTGTCCTTGCTGACATTGATATGAGAATCGTATTTAGCGGCAATTTGAACAAAAAGAGCCGCAGGTCGCGCATGCAATCCTTGCGGATTTCTAATAATAATTTCCTTTTCCATCCGTGGCATGGGCTGGTCCGTTTACCAATTTTATCGTTTGATCACTCTGTTTTTCTCAATAACCTGAATTAACGCTTTTGTCAATTTTTGTGCATCATGCCTTAGGTAATCTTTTGTTCCCAAAATATCATGAGACTCCACCCTGCATCCCAAAGACTTAATCGCATCGATATCCGCCTGCACGGGAAATGAATTCTCTTTCTGATACCGACCCAACATACTGGCGGGAGCCGAGGTATTATTGGCTAAACATAAATCGACAACCCCTTTGCCGGCATGATCGATGATTGCCTTTAAATGTTCGCTTGCTCTATACCCTTCGGTTTCTCCTTGCTGAGTCATCACATTACAAACATAAATCTTAAAAGCGGAGGACTGAATAATCGCCTCAGCCATTCCCTTAATAATCAGATTGGGAATTATGCTCGTATAAAGGCTCCCGGGACCGAAAATAATGATATCAGCGTTTGCGATGGCCCTAAGGGCATCCTGTGTCGGTCTGGCGTCTTTCGGTTTAAGTGACAATTTTGTAATTCGATTATTGGATCTAGGAATTTTTGCCTCACCCTCTGTTTGAGTCCCGTCTCTGTATTGCGCCACCAAATGGACATTGCTCACAGTAGAAGGCACGACTTTTCCTCTGATAGCCAAAACCTTGCTAGACTCCTTAACAGCCCGCTCAAAATCTCCGTCGGTTATCTGCACCATCGCCGTCAAAAATAAATTCCCGAAATTATGACCCTGTAGCTGAGAATCTTTAGAAAATCGAAACTGGAATAAATCACCCATCAAAGCCGACGCATCGGCCAGAGCAACCAGACAATTGCGAATATCGCCCGGGGCCACAATATTAAATTCTTCGCGCAATCGCCCCGAAGAACCTCCACTATCGGCAACCGTTACAATCGCTGTTAAATTGGAAGTATATTCTTTTAAACCCAAAAGTAAATTAGAAAGACCATGCCCACCACCGATGGCCACGATCTTGGGACCTCTCTCCAGATATCTTCTCTGATAAAGGATATTGACAAGCTCCCGTTCTCTTTCTGGCAAAAAAAGGGTAATCAAAGAAACAATAAGCTTGCCTATTCCCAAAACACAAAGAATAATGCCGCAAAATGTAATAACAATCCCAAACAGCGAAACAATTGGATGCGGCTTGGAGGCAAAAATAAAGCCCATGCCCACCACGACAACGCCGATCAAAAAGGTCAAAAACCACCTTTTGATCCTCATACCCGGATAAAACCATTTCAATAAATTTCTGAACATCTTAAGCATATTTATCTATAATAGATTCCTTTATCGGAGTTTCTTAAGAATTGTTATTCATTAAATTCGAGCGTCTTCTTGAGAAATGAATTTCAGAATAGTTTTCTCGTCTTTGGCTTGCTTGAGATTCTCCCGAAAGTATTTATCTTTCAAAAGATGAGAAATTTTTGCCAAGGCTTTTAAATGAGGACCGGCCGAATCTATAGGAGCAATCAGAAGAAAGAAAATATAAGCAGGTTCTCCGTCTAAAGAATCAAAATCAACACCCTTTTTACTGACTCCAACACTGGCGGTCAGCTTCTCAACATATTCACATTTTCCATGAGGAATCGCGACACCTTGTCCAATAGCGGTTGATCCCAAAGCTTCTCGGGCCAAAAGAATTTCAACTAGTTTCAGCCTATGTCGCTTTTCCACAGCCTCCGCTTTTACAAGCGAATTAACTAATTCCTTCACGATTTCTTCTTTATTCGTTCCTTTGAGGTCAGTCACCACTGCTTTGCTGCAAAGAAAATCACCAATTTTCATCCAATCCTCCTGTTGCTTCAAGACTTTTGATCACTGTTGTTGAATATAGCCAGAAAAAGCGGCGGATGGGGTTCGAACCCACGACATCCTCCTTGGCAAGGAGGCATTCTACCACTGAATTACCGCCGCATAAAATAACAGATCGCGCTTTTTTGCGTTCTTTTATGACAGCTCTCTGCTTAAGATGGGCGGAAGAGGAATCGAACCTCCATGAGTTTCCCCACATGCTCCTAAGGCATGCGCGTCTACCAGTTCCGCCATCCGCCCTTGCTGAGTCAACTTTTCTGAAGCGGAATGATCTTTAGAAGCTACCAAGAAATAATGACCCACCCGCGACTCGAACGCGGCACACCTGCCTTAAAAGGGCAGTGCTCTACCGGATGAGCTAGTGGGTCATAAAAATCTGTAAATTGTAAAAAATTAAATTTCTAAACTCAGGCGCCGAACTCTGTTAACTCTTCTTGTTTTTCCTCTAAAATTTTATCAACCTTTTGAACATACACATCAGTCAATTTTTGAATCTGCTCTTGGGTCTTGAATACATCGTCCTCGGAAACTTTACTATCCGCCTGCATCTTTTTAATCTTATCATTGGATTCTCTGCGGATGGATCGAAGGGAGACGCGTCCGTTTTCGGCCATTTCTTTGACGACCTTCGTTAATTCATTGCGTCTCTCTTCGGATAGCGGAGGAAGATTAAGCCGGACAATTTTTCCGTCGTTTGAAGGTGTCACTCCCAGCTTGGAACTCATAATGGTTTTCTCAATAGCCGGAATAGCAGAAGAATCCCAAGGTTGAATAACAATGGTTGCTGCATCGGGAATCGAAATGGAAGCAACTTGTTTAATCATGGTAGGAGTGCCGTAATAATCGATATGCATTCCTTCAATCAGGCCGGGATGCGCTCGACCGGTACGAACTTCAGAAAATTCCCGAGAAACGGATTCCACGGTTTTTTTCATTTTGGTTTCTGTTTGCGCAACGAGTTCTTTAACTATCATAATTTCTCCCCCCTGCTTTAGCAGACAATCGTTCCGATCGGCTCACCCATAACAGCCTTCTTGATGTTTCCCATTTTGGTAAGATTAAAAACAATGATCGGAAGGTCATTATCCATGCACATGCTGATTGCGGTTGAATCCATTACCTTTAAATTCTTCTTAAGAGCATCGATAAATTTAATTTGCTTGAATCGTTTGGCATTTTTTTGCTTAAGCGGATCGGCCGAATATACCCCATCAACTTTTGTGGCCTTGAGAATAACATCGGCGCCGATTTCCTTGCCTCTTAAGGCCGCTGTGGTATCCGTCGTAAAATAAGGATTTCCCGTACCCGCCACAAAAATAACAACGCGATTTTTCTCAAGATGCCGCATCGCTTTACGTCGGATGTAGGGCTCAGCAACCGCCTGAATGGAAATAGCCGACATCACACGCGTTTCCACTCCGATTTTCTCCAAAGCATTTTGCAAAGCCAGACCATTGAGAACCGTCGCCAACATGCCCATGTAGTCGGCCACGCTTCTATCCAGGCCAAAGCGCTTTGACTCAACTTGCCCCCGGAATATATTTCCTCCTCCCACGACCAAAGATATTTTAACGCCGCTAAAAAGGACCTCCTTAATCTGAGAGGCAATTGAAGCGCACATCTCGGCATCGATGCCGTGATCCTGCTTTCCTTGAAGGGCTTCTCCGCTGAGCTTAAGAAGAACCAATTGATATTGCGATCTTTTAACTGACTTCGCCAACTTTATACCTGACAAACCGATTAATGAGAATATTCTCACCGATTTTGCCAATCAGGGAGTTCAGATAATCCTGAATCGTCATGCTGGTATCTTTCACAAAAGGTTGCTCTAAAAGACAACTTTCTTTGATAAAAGATTCTCTATCATCCTGATTGGGAAGCACATCCTCGGGAACATCTTCCTTCTTGAGATATTGAGGATTCGAAGCCGCGATATGCATAGCTACATCCTTAACAAACTGACAAAAATCTTCATTACGAGCGACAAAATCCGTTTCACAATTGACCTCAACCAAAACTCCGATTTTAGTACTAAAGTGAATATAGGCCTCGATTCGGCCCTCTTTGGCCATTCGGGAACCCTTCTTAGCGGCCAATTCCAAACCTCTCGCCTTAAGAATCTCTTTGGCTTTTTCCATATCGCCATTCGCATTTTCGAGCGCTTTCTTGCACTCGATAACACCGCATGACGTTTGTTCTCTTAACTCTTGAATGTCTTTGACTGGTACGTTCATCTTTTTCCTTTCAACTCAACTATTCATTACTTTTTCTCAAGATCCAATTTGACTTTGGTAGGACCGCGCTTACCCCCTTCTTCTTTTTCTACTTTCTTTTCAATCGATTCCAGTTCTTCGTCTTCTGGTTCGGGTTCGCTCCCAACCTCAGTGGTCTTATCAGCTTGGGCCTTCTCTTTAATAGCCCCCGTCGACAGATATTCTTTGTAGCCTTCACTAACCGTATCGGCAATTAAGCTAGCAATCAGTCGAATGCTTTTAAGCGCATCATCGTTACCGGGAATCGGATAATCAATATGATCGGGATCACAATTTGTATCGATCAGAGCAACAACGGGTATGCCTAATTTATTGGCCTCCCTGACGGCAATCTCCTCACGCTTGGAATCGATGAGAAAAACAACTTGCGGCAGTTTATCCATTTCGCGCACACCGATCAAATTGCGCACTAATTTGTCTCTCTCCTTATTAATGCGGGCCACTTCTTTCTTGGACAGCTTGGCCATAACACCGCTTTTATCCATCTCATCGATCGAATTAAGCCGGTCAATAGATTTTCGGACTGTTTGAAAATTGGTCAGAAGCCCACCCAGCCAGCGGTAATCCACATAAGGCATATTGCAGCGCATCGCCTCTTGCTTAATGACATTCTGGGCCTGTTTTTTAGTCCCAACAAACAGCACGCGTCCACCCTGCATAGCTATACTATAGAGAAAATCTCTGGCTCGATTCAGATGCTTTACAGTTTTCTCTAAATCAATAATATAAATTTTGTTTCGTTCGCCAAAAATAAATCTGGCCATTTTGGGATTCCATCTCTTAGTCTGATGACCGAAATGAACCCCGGATTCAAGTAGTTTCTTAATTAATTCGTCTGTCATTTGACCTCCATTTGTATTAATGCTGAAATTGAGTCGAAGTAGTATACAAAATTATTATTTTTTTTGCAACATTTTCTTTTAAGCAGGTGATGTACACTAAGTTGTGTAAATTGCTTTAAAAAACAACAAAAAGGGCGT
>CAYZIY010000032.1:0-9829 GCA_964478715.1 uncultured Planctomycetales bacterium | reverse complement strand
ACGCCCTTTTTGTTGTTTTTTAAAGCAATTTACACAACTTAGTGTACATCACCATCCGGTGGACATTAGTTGACAACTTGTTAATTTAATATTATACTAAAGTTGTCAACATTGACATCCTTATTTGCCGGGTGTCGCCCTGGAGTTGACAACTTTAAATATTGTAATCTTCATAATGTCGTCAACCAAACAACCATGAATATTCGTCAAATGATTCTCGATACAATTAACAAAAAAAGCGAAGTCAAATCCGCCGATATCGTCAAAAAGACCGGTTTTTCCAGGCAATATGTCTACCGATTTTTTCATCAGCTGCTTGAAGAAGGTAAGATCCGGTGCGTGGGAAAAAGCAATCGGGCCCGTTATGTCTTGGCCACGGAAAAGGATATCGAAAGAGCCAAAGACAAAATTCTAGGAACAACCCGCTTGCTGAAAAACAAAAATCTAAAAGAGGATATCGTTTTAGACCAAATCAGAAAACAAACCGGGATTCTGCGGTATCTGAAGAAAAACGTATCGGAAATTATCCAATATGCGTTTAGCGAAATGCTGAACAACGCAATCGAGCACTCGCAGTCACAAACCGTCAAAATAGAAATGCATAAAGACGAAACGCACGTGTTTTTTGTCGTTCTGGACAAGGGGATTGGTATCTTTCGAAACATTATGAGCAAAAAGAAATTGAAAACGGTTCTCGCGGCTATCCAGGATCTTCTTAAAGGGAAAGAAACGACTAGCCCTAAGCGTCACAGCGGGGAAGGGATCTTTTTTACCTCCAAGGCCGCGGATTTTCTGACGATCCAAAGCGGAAAGAAGAAAATTATTTTCGATAATCTATTGGATGAAATTTTTATCAAAGACGTCAAAAGGACAAAAGGCACCAGAGTGGCCTTTTCCTTAAATACACGGTCCCGTAGAAATTTAAGCGATGTCTTTTCCGTCTTTACGGGGCCGGCCATGGAATTCGACCGGACGCGCGTCACAGCACGTCTTTATCGTATCGGAACCTTTTACATGTCACGCTCTCACGCCCGAAGGATTTTACACGGGCTTCAAAAATTTAAAACAATTATTCTGGATTTTCGCCGTGTAGAGACCGTGGGGCAGGGATTTGCCGATGAAATTTTTCGGGTTTGGAAAAGAGATCATCCGGGAAGCCAGATAAAGATTACAAATGCCAATGAGAACGTGCTTTTTATGATCGAGCGTGCTAAAAAATAATTTGCAGAACAATATTAGCTGATAGAAGCGGGCCGGTACCCTTAGGGTGCCGGCCCGCTTCTATGCGGTACCTTTTGCTTTATTTTCCAACGAAAAATTTTTATGGTACAATTATAATAAGTTAAAGGATATAATTCATTTTTAAAAAGCGCGAGCGTTTAAATAATTAACAAATTTTAACAAGAAGGGAACATATAATGATAGGTAAGACAAACGAATCCCTTATGTTTTATGTGATGGTGGTCATTTTACTGGTGGTTATTGTCGCGTCGGTTGTTTTCCTGGGCCGGTACAATCCCGCTCCGGTTAAGACTCCCGCGAAAATCACACTCGAGCAAAAAATGGCTTATCTGGAAAGCGGAGAACCGCTTCCAAATCAGGAAACTCCTTTGGTGATCCCGCGTTGGCTGATAGCGCTTATTTTGGGATTTGTCGTCATTCAAATCCTTCCTTTGCTCTTGGCGTCTCACAAAGCGCGGGCCAAAATACTGAACGAACGCGACCTGCGTCAAATCGAATTTCTTACAGAAACGCCTTTGTTTCTCGGGCTCTTGGGGTCTCTATTGGGCGTGTGCATGACGCAATTTATCACCGGGACTCTCGCTGCGCCTCTGGCGTATTTGACGACAATTTCCGGCATTTTATTATTTTTGTTCGGCCGCTTTACGATTCTGGTTTCTTTACCGTCTTTCCACGATAACAAGTAGGAGTTACTAGCAATGAGAATGTTTTTAATAGCGATGACCGATATCTTCCTCATCCTTTTCTTAACGACGATCACCCAAACGCCGGCTACCTCTGTTTTGACCATCGAAGATTTCTTTCAGTTGAAGACCATGCATGAAACCTTGCAAGCTAAACAGAAAGAAGCCGAAGAAGAATTCCAAAAAAAATTGCGCTTGACACAAAAAGAAAAAGAGACTCTGGCCGCACAACTTGTCGAAGAGAAGAAACGGGCAGAAGAAGTGGAGGAATCTTTAATCGTCAGCGATGCCGAAATTGAGCGAATCCATGAGGATTTGAAGATCAAAGAGGTTATGCTCAAAGACAGGGAGCAGTTGCTTGCAAACCTCAATGATAAAATTATGGAAAAAGAAGTCCTGTGGGAAAAGATGGAAACCTCCTACAAAGAGAAGCTTGAAGATCAAAAGGAGTCTCTTGAGGCCCATCAAATGCGCGCACAAGAACTCCAGCTTGAGGCGCAAAAAGCGCAGCAGCTCGCTAATCAGATGCAACAGGAGGCTGACCAAGCCTATGAGATAGCCAAGCAGGCCAAAGCGGTTAAAGAGAACGCGATTCTTTTAAAAGACGAAGCGCTGAAAGAAAAACAAGAAGCTCAATTGAGCGCGCAAAAAGCTCTTGAGGAAAGAAAAAAAGCCGAAGAAGAAAAAGAACGCGCTCTCAAAACTGCAGAACAAGCAAGAAAATTAAAAGAACAGGTTGAGAAAAAGGCCGAAAAACTGGCCGTTACGATCAAAGAGATCACCCAGGAGGGCAAGAAGGCGTACCAGAACAATATCTTTCCGCAAATGCAAGAGGTGACGGTGATATTTGAGCGAATCATTCCGGATGTTAACAATGTCAAGGGTGTCGTGATTTCCTACGATAGGGAGCTTGTCCTTGTGCCGGTCCAAATCAACGGTCAGGTTCTTGGTATTTTTTCCTCACGGCAAATCGGTTTTAAAAAAAACTCGGACCAAGCGCCCAGGAATCTGGTTATCACCTATCAGGGGGAGAAAATTACCCGGTACTGGCTCAACAAAAAAGACAATCTTATAGCCATTGAGCTGCCCGGTTTCTCCGGAGAAGCTTCCAAGCCTTACCCGGCCGATACGGATATTGACCAGCTTATGCCGACTCTGCTGGCCGTGCGCAATAATGGCGATAAAAGCCTGGGGGATTTTATCAGAGATATTTCTGACGAATATTTCATTGTCAACAGAGATTATCTCCAACCGAATGATGCAGGCGGCTTAAAATATGAAGTAAAAGGGATAAGGGGGACCGGTGTGCACGGTGAGAGGATTATCCGTGGAGATCAGCTGGTTGATTTAAACGGTCGCTTGATTGGTGTGGCTGCAGAGGCCAATCGCATGATCCGCATTGAGTCCATAAAAGGATGGGAACAGCAGGCGCTTTGAGAGACTAAAAAAAGAAAAGAAAGGGACTGTCTCCGAATGGGGATAGTCCCTTCATATTATTTTTTATAAATTCCAAATATATGCTGTTTAACTCCATAGAATTTGCTGTTTTCTTCATTGTTGTTTATGGCCTTTATCTCTGTCTTTCCCATAGGTGGCAGAATCGCATGCTGCTCGTAGCTAGTTATCTTTTCTACAGCTGGTGGGATTGGCGGTTTTTGTCACTGATTCTGTTCTCAACGGTTTTAGATTATGTGTGCGGCTTGCGCATTGCTTCGGTTCCTACCGTTAGAAAGAAACGTTTCTTTCTGGTTCTTAGCATCATCGGAAACCTCTCCCTGCTTGGTTTTTTTAAATATTATGGATTCTTTGTTGAAAGCCTGGCTTTGCTTTTGGCGAAATTCAACATCATTGTGCCCGGGCCGACTCTCCATGTTATCCTTCCTGTGGGGATCTCATTCTATACATTTCAGACCATGAGTTATACATTAGATATCTACCGGGGGGAAATTTCGCCGACTCATCGGTTGGTTGATTTCGCATTATTTGTTGCGTTCTTTCCACAACTTGTGGCCGGGCCTATTGAGCGCGCCAAAAACCTCCTGCCGCAAATTCTCAATCCTCGATCCTTATCTTGGGAAAAATTCTCTCATGGATGTTATCTGATTTTCTACGGACTCTTCCAGAAGATCTTTATTGCCGATAATCTGGCCCGCATTGTTGATCCTGTATTTTCTTCTTCGCAGACTTACAACGGGATCTCTGTTTTATTGGCCGTTTATGCTTTTGCGTTTCAGATTTTTTGTGATTTTGCCGGTTATTCCAACATCGCCAGGGGATTGGCCAAGTGTTTGGGGATTGATCTGATGGTCAACTTTCGGTTGGTTTATTTTGCCACCAATCCGCAGGAATTCTGGCGGCGGTGGCATATCAGCTTATCGACATGGTTAAGGGATTATTTATATTACCCTATGGGGGGAAACCGAAGGGGCAGAACAAAAACATACCGCAACCTGATCATAACAATGTTATTAGGCGGATTATGGCATGGCGCCAACTGGACCTTTCTCCTCTGGGGTCTTTATCACGGCCTATTGCTTGTTATCCATCGCGCTTATTTCCTGGTGAAAGGATTCAACGGAAATGATCCTAACCCCGCTTTTCGTGTTATAAAAATTTTATTTTGGTTTCATTTTGTATGTTTTGGCTGGTTATTGTTCAGAGCCCAGTCCATCGGACAATTTCAGCTTATGGTCACATCGGTAGTGGGAAATCTGCGTTATTTGCCCCAACACACGCAGACTATCGAGCGATTGTCTTTTTTTGTGGCTCCGTTACTTCTCATCCAACTGGCTCAAGCGGCGAAAAGGGACCTGTTGGTGATTTATCACCAGCACTGGGTCATCAAAACGTTTTTGTATGCCTTGATGGCCTATTTTATGATGGGATGGGGTCTTTTAGAGGCCCAGGAGTTTATCTATTTTCAATTTTAAAGGCTGCGGATGTTAAAGAAAATCACTTACATTGTTTTCAGAATAGCGCTTTTTCTGGTCTTCTTTGAAATCATTTCTCAAACAGGAGGAGAAATCTCCAAGACCCTCAAGCAACGCGAGTTTCTTAAAGCTATTCAACGAAAGGGAACTTATCGGATCATCTGTCTGGGAGAATCGATTACACATGGTTCAGAGCAGAATAATTATCCACTGTTTCTAGAAAAGGAACTTAACAGCTTGGTTCCGTCTGTGAATTTTCAGGTTATCAATTTGGCTGTTCCGGGGCAGGATTCAGAGCGCATTGTTGAGAGCACGCCTCAGTATATCGAAAAATTTGATCCTGATGCCGTGATGGTGATGATGGGTGTTTTTGACTCTCAACTTGAGACGACTGAAACGGGATTTCAGCTGGTGAATCGTTTACAGCGAATGGATACTGCAGGTATGCTCTGGGCATTTTGGAAGAAGATTATTGCGGCTTTCGATCAGCTGATTCCGGTGTGGGATAACAAGGAAAAGAATTCGGAAATCATTGGCCAGGAATCAGCATCTAAAAATAATTCGCTGTCATCGTTCCAGAAGTTTATCTATGCTCAGGGCAGAATGGCCTATTTCCGGGAAGATTATGCGAAGGCTGAGGGCTTGCTCCGTTCGATATCAAATCTGGTCGATGAAAATACAGATATATTTGCTGAATACGTTAAAATTCTTGGCCTGGCTATCTGGAACCAGAAAAAGTTCGGAGAATTTATCGAGATGGCCGATCAACTTCCTTATTATCACTGGCCCGTGGATGCTATTGACAAATTGTGTATTTCTGAGCCGGTGACTTACGAAAAAACGATCCGTTTTTTGACAGAAAAGGCCCGCGTGCATCCCCAAGACGTCATATGGTATGAGCTGTTGGTTTCTTGTTATGAATTGGGCGGCAACCAAGAGATGAAAGAGAGACTGCAGAAACAGGCGCAAGCGATCGAATCGAGTGTCTACAGCAAAAAAGCTATCGAAAACCACCTGGAATTAATTGAAATCATCGGATCAAGACCCATGGTTTTTATTGTCGCGGGATATCCTCTTCAAGATTTAAGCCTGATCCGTTTTCTCATCAAATCCCGTACCGATTCGGATAAAGTAATGTTTATCCAGAATCGAAAAGTATACACAGAAGCATTAGACAATAAATCTTACGGAGATATTTTTACCGATCGCGCAGCCGGGGATTTTGGCCATCTGACAACATATGGTAATCAATTGATTGCAAGAAACATGGCCCAAGAAATAGCCAAGAAAATTTTCAACCAAACTAACCCCCAGTAAGAGAGGAAAATTTCGTCCAAAGAGATTTGATGATATATAGAGGGAAGATAAAGGAATTTTTTGTAAATCTGCTATACATGTGCAGAGGGGGTACTTTTAATGTAGTGAATTAATAGCACAAAGAATATTGAGAGATGGTCTAATGAATTTTTCTATAATAGTGATAAAATATTAATGATCATCAAGATCAACAGGGGGACGCAGGTTAGACCTGAACATCAACGGGGAAATGAGTTTGCGTGATAAGGGCTGGCTTGCTATTTTAAATGTCATCAAGAAAGGAGACTCTTAAGATGTCGCGTCCTGCTGGAAAACAATCAAAAATGGCCGGTCTCGCTCCTGGGACATTGATCCATATCGGTGAGAAAAGACTCGAGAATACAAAAATCACCGCCATCAATTATGATCAGGATTATTATGAGAAAAAGAGCATCAGCGCTATCGATGAATGTTTTATCTACAAGGATAAGCCGCAGATCACATGGATCAATATCGACGGTCTTCATGATATTCCCGTAATCGAACAACTGCACGATTATTTTCAAATTCACACCCTGGCGCTGGAGGATATCCTCAACACGGGCCAACGGCCGAAATTGGAAGATTTCGGTCATTGTCTTTTTATAGTTCTGAAGATGATTTATCTTTCTCCTAAGAGCAAGGAGATTGTCTGGGAGCAGATTAGTTTGATCATCGGCCAGAATTACTGCATTTCTTTTCAGGAAAGAGAGGGGGATGTTTTTAATCCGATCAGGATTCGAATCGAGAACAATCAGAGCCGTATCAGAAAAATGGGCAGCGACTACCTGGCTTATGCTCTGTTGGATGCCGTCGTGGATCATTATTATGTGGTCTTAGAAGAGATTGGGGAGAGAATGGAACTTTTGGAGGAAGCCTTGTTTAGAAATCCCGAAAGAGGAATCTATCGGGATATCCACAAACTCAAAAGGATCATGATCGATTTGAGAAAACAGATATGGCCTCTCAGGGAGGTTTTGGGCGGTCTGCTCAGAGGCGAATCTAGGCTGATCAAAAAAGCTACCGCTGTTTATCTGCGGGATGTCTATGACCACGTTATTCAGGTGATGGATAATATTGATACCTTTCGTGATATGCTTTCGGGCATGCACGATGTTCATCTTTCCAGTGTGAGTAACAGGATGAATGAGATTATGAAGGTGCTGACGATTTTTGCGGCGATTTTTATCCCGCTCACTTTTATCGCTGGGATTTACGGAATGAATTTCGAATATATGCCTGAACTGAAATGGAAGTGGGGCTATTTTTGTGCGCTTGGTTTCATGGCCGGCGCAGGGTTAGGGCTGGCTTTTTATTTTAAGAAGAAGAAGTGGTTTTAAAGCTGTAATTAAAGATTGCAGCTTTTGCTATCTTTTCGAGCGCTAATGATTGAAGTATGCATTATTTAAACGAACAAAATATTTTTATTTTTCTTGTCCAGATCTTTATTCTGCTGGGATTGGCCCGGGGTTTGGGTGAAATATTCCGCCGCTTTCGGCAGCCGCCTTTGACCGCCGAACTTCTTATCGGTATTCTGCTTGGTCCCACAATTTTGGGCCGGTTTGCGCCCTCATGGCATCAGGCGATTTTTCCGGGCAATGTGATTCAGCAGAATATGCTTGAAACTGTGGCGTGGATCGGTGTGCTGTTTCTTCTTCTGGAAACCGGTCTGGAAATGGATTTCGCTTCCGCCTGGCGTCAGAAAGGGGATGCCTTAAAAATCGCCCTCTCCGATATTATTGTTCCGATGACGGTAGCTTTTATTCCCTGTTATTTTCTTCCAGACCATTATTTAGCCGATCCGAGCCAGCGGTTGCTTTTTGCCGTATTTATGGCCACGGCCATGACGATTAGCGCCATGCCGATTGCCGCGCGCGCTTTGCATGATTTAAAGTTGTCTAAAACCGATTTAGGATTTCTGATCATGTCGGCTCTTTCAGTCAATGATGTGATCGGGTGGATGATTTTCACTTTGGTTCTGGGCGTTTTCACCCGTGAAAGCCTCAACATTGCTCATATCGTTATGATTGCCGCATCGACGATTGTCTTTGCGACTGTTTGCTTAAGCGTGGGCCGCACAGTTGTAGATCGTATCATAAAACGAATCAAATCCGCGCGTATGCCTCAGCCGGGATCGACATTAACCTTTATCTGTCTTCTGGGAGCCCTGTGCGGTGCGATTACTCAAAAAATCGGGATCCACGCCTTATTCGGATTTTTTATTGCCGGAATTATGGCGGGAGGATCACGTGCGCTTTCGGAGAACGCGCGGCAGGTGGTCTCCCAGATGGTCTATGCCATTTTTGTACCCCTGTTTTTTGTCAATATCGGGCTGAAAATCGATTTTCTGGCTAACTTCAATCTGTTTTTGATTTTGATGATTAGCATCATCGGCATCGGAGGTCGTTTCTTGGGCGCGTGGTTGGGGGTCAACCTCACTCCTTTGCCGCGAATCAACAGGCTTTCAATCGCGATCGCCCATACACCCGGCGGTGCCATGGAAATTGTCGTAGGTTTGCTGGCTCTGGAATATCAGCTGATTACCGAGCCGATCTTTGTGGCCATTATTTTCGGGGCGGTGATTTCTTCGGTCATTCTCGGGCCGTGGTTTAATTATTCAATCAGAAGGCGCAAAGAAGTTAGCATATTGGAATATTTTGATCCGCACAGTATCCTGCCGGCAGTTGAAGTAAAAGAGAAAAACCAAGTATTGAAGAAAATTTGCGTACTGGCCGACAGCCAGGAGGATTTGCCCGGTACCGATTCGATTTATGAGGCAGTCATCAAGCGTGAACAGGAGATGGGTACCGGGATGGAAGAGGGACTGGCGGTTCCACATGCCCGCCTGCCGGGGCTTAAGAAGCCGGCCATCTTTTTTGCCCGCTCACTGGACGGGATCGAATGGGATACGCCGGACGGCAAGTCCGTCCGGTTTATCTTTCTTATTTTGACTCCCGTCGATGATTATGATTCACAGATACAGATTCTGGGATTGATTGCCCAGGCGATCTCTCAGAACGAAGTGCGTGATGCTTTAACTAAGTCCGCCGACAGGCATGAGATCTGGTCTGTTTTGCAAAATATTTTTTCCTCCAAGCATATTAAAAAGAAAAAGGTGAGAGAAGATTAAGCGAATAAACTTCTTGAAGAGACATTCATGAAAAGAATCGTTCCCGCTATAGTTCTATTGATATTCTTGGCTCTTTTTGTCTTCTGGAATGACGGTGTTACGAACAAAGAATACACCCAGGAATCTGACAATTATGAGCCGGTTAAACAACAGGGAGGGATTAGAGCTCAAGCCGCGAGATTGGCGTATTGCTGTTATCAAGGATGAGAGATGGGTATTGAGGTTCGATCCTCCAGCCACTTTGAATGCCATGGTTTCATTTGGCCTGGAGGGAGAAAATGCAAAAATTGAGCATTTGTATTGGGCGCATGAATAAAATGGTTGGTGGGTTTTCGCAAATCGGTGTTTTTTAAAAGCGCAAAAGGGGAAAAGGTCAATCGGAAGTTGAATCAGACCATTCCCCCCGATGGTTTTTAGGCTTAAAATAATGATATCAATAACCGAAAAGAAAGGAAAGACATCCTATAAGGAGTAAAGAAAAATTTTAAGTTATCAAAGAGCGGTTTTGA
>CAYZIY010000031.1:0-11706 GCA_964478715.1 uncultured Planctomycetales bacterium | reverse complement strand
CTTTGTGTTAAGTGTTTCGACTTCTATTACCTTTGATCATCTTTCCATAATGCGAAATGATGATATCTTATTCATTCCACAATCTTTTATAAAGGTAATAACTCTTCCTCAATTGACGCATAAACGGACTGTGACTTCCATCACCCTGTCCGATAATGCCAAACCATTCTTCATACATGTATCCGTCCGGAAACGGTCCTTGAGCCCCGGCAGTTTTATCATGAAACGCGGGCTCATAATTCTTCCACCATTCGTCCATCCACTGAAAGACGATTCCACCGATCGCATTTCCCACCCCTTCGCGGGTCCCGGCGGCATTCGTCCTGATATCCATCCAGTTGCCATGGTGGTAATCCGCCTGAGCCTGTTCCGCTTCTTCGCGATCCAAGAAATTGGCATAAGCCGGACACCCATATTCGGTAATAAAAGCTGCTTTTCCGGTCGCCTCAAAAACCTGCTGCCAGTACGAACCAAATCCATAGTCACCCCGATAAGCATTGGCCGCATAGGCATCAACATCCGGACAGTGTTTGGCATATATGTCTAAGTATAACGTATCCCCGTTGCATAATGCAACTGGATGATCCTTATCCAAATCTTTGATCATTTGGGCTACTTCATTGACAAATCGATAATAGGCTTCTGGTTTTTTATCCGCATTACAAGCAACCCCATAGTTATTTTCATTGCCCAAAACCCACATGAGAATGTAAGGCTCATCTTTAAACTCTAAAACCATCTGCCTGACCGATTCCATCATATTTTTCTTATGTTTTTCATTCTCATAATCAGTCCCCTCAAACCAATCGGCCCCGCTTCCCAGAGTATATTTCCCCAAAAAATCACCCATGATCACATAGATGCCGTAGTCCTTATACATTTTCCGCAAGATTTCCTTGTTTGGTTCATAGGGCTGCTTATAAATACGAATAGCATTGGCGCCTAACTCCTTGAGAAGCTGAAAATCACCAACGACCGGTTCATCTTTATCCTGTTGATTGTTATAATTCTTATCGACCCATGAATCATAAGGTCCGTCAATTTTGCCATTATTATTCGTATCTTCCACCATCCAGTCAGCGAGTGTTCCCTTATCCGGACTCTGACCCACTTTGGTGGGCGTGTAGGTGATCCCCTTGATCATGATCGGTTTCTTATTGACCTGAAGCTGCCAATGACCATTTTCATACTGCACCAAGCGCACTTTCCCTTCCCCAAGCGTACGTTTAATTTTTCCTAAATAAGATCGCTGGGCAAAAGGAAGAATTCTCTTGCGGAAAAATTGTTTGACATAATCGATCGGGCCCTTTCGAGAAATAGATCCCGGCCAGGTAATCACAACATCATTACCGATTGAATTATCAAATCCGTTTTGAATGGTGATTTTGGCATCGGTAAGTTTCATCTTTAGTTCCGGATGCATGTGCAGAAGATGTTTGATCTTCGCGATAGCGGCCTGCCCCGGATACCACGGCGTATCCCAATATGTTTTGGCCGCAGAATGAGGAAAATGAACGATAATGGCCCGATAAGCCTTGATGGCTTCAATTAGTTTTTGATCCTTTTCAAAAAGGAGTCCCAAGTAAAAAAGCTTCACGCCCCAGGGTTCGGGAGCTGTGGCCCACTCGCAAAAAGCGGCTTCTAAATCGTCAGTATGAACAAGATCCCAGTGAGAAAGATCCAGGCGTCCTTGTTTGCGGGCTTCGATGCAGACCGGATTCTTGCGTACCGCTCCGGTATTAGGATAAATGCCTTCCCCCACGGCTTTTTGCAATCCGACAGGATCATTAACCACGTACTTATAATCTTTTGTCCCTACATTTCTAAAAGAACCGTATTTCTTATAATTAACGATCCGCTGGGAACCGGGTTGATGTAAATTTATGTTTGTCTTCTGGCCCCGGTCCACTTTCATCACTTTCTGGCCTTTCCCTTCGAGCATATCCAGGCTCGCCTGAGCCTTCTCGGCCACCGACCAATACCAACCACGCGGATCCCAAGCCTGAGCCCACTGAAACTCATCAACAATTTTCTGGAACAACTCCTTAGAGTCTTCAACTTTTCCGGTGTTCATCAAAGCTTCCGCTTTAATAAACATACAGGTAGCCACATCATTGAGCTCTTGATACTCCTTTTCCGTCCCCCGCTCCGGAAAATTTTCAAGAGTAGCATGCATCTCCCTGGCCCGCCAATGATAAAGTTTTACGCAGCGGTCAACAACCTCATACAAAGCCTCAATATCGCCCTTGCTGGATTTGGCCCAAGCCTCGCGCACAAGATCTTCCGAAGAAGGATGCTCTTCATTGTCGGTTCTCTGACTTGACTCTTGAAGAGTCTCTGGATCAGATGCCTGTTCCGCTTTCTTTTCGACTTCCGGAGTATTTTCCTGAGCAAAAATTATAGCTGTAAACAAAAATGCAGACAAACCAAAACACAGTGCAAAGCAAAGCACGAAAACAATCCCCCTGCTCTTTGTCCTTTGTTCGGCGCTCTTTGCTCTTTGCTCTTTGCTCTTTGCTAAATACTTCATCCCGTAATCGCTCCTGAAGATATCCCTTTGATAATATGTTTTTGCATCAAAAGGTAGATTAATAAAATCGGGGCCACGGTAATTGTCAGACCCGCCATCAAATACCCATATTCTACGCTCATCGCTCCTTTAAAAGTCATCAGCCCCACCTGAAGCGGCATAAGATTTTTGTCATTCAACAATAATAAGGCGAGAATATACTCATTCCAAACCGCCAGAGAATTAAAAATCACAATCACCGCAATGGCCGGTTTGGCCAAAGGCAAAGCCACATGCCGCCAAATACCCAGCTTGCTACATCCGTCAATGCGGGCGGCATCTTCCAAATCTGCGGGCATCTTATCGAAAAATGTTTTCAAAAGAACGATGCTTAAAGACATCCCCACACTCATCATGCACAGAATATACCCGATGCGTGTATTGATCAGTTGCAGCTTTGTCATCAAAACATAAAGCGGAACAAAGCTCCCAGGCAGGGGAATCATCATCGCGGCTAAGAATAAAATGAATAAAATGTTTTTGCAAGGAAATTTTAATCGCGAGAACGCAAAAGCGGCCAGGGATGCCACGATAATCAGACCCAGCACAACAGCGGTCGCGTAGATAACGCTATTTAAAAGATAGACGGCAAAGCGCCCTTTCGTCCAGGCCACGTAATAATTCTGAAAATGCAAGATCGAAGGGATCAGACTTTTGTCCGTGAAGATCGTTTCATTATTCATTAGAGAAGAGCGAATCATCCAGAATAAAGGAAACAGACAAGTGAGCGCAATCAATAAAAGAAAAGTGTGAATCAAGAAACCCTCTCCTCGTTTTTTCCACTGATAGAGCTGGGGAGTCATAAGGCTATCTCCCTAACTTTTTCTTCCTGCCTCAATTTGCTTGACATTCTCATGTGCATAAATGAAATACACATCAAAACAATTCCAAAGACGATAGACTGAGCGCAGGCATATCCAAAACGGTTGGTATCCTGCATAGCTGCTAGAATGCGCGTGACAGGAACTTCTGTGTGATACGCCAGGCCTTGTGACACCATCGAAAGCACCAAAACAAAAACCTGCATGGAACCCAAGATGGTCAGAATAACAACCACCACAAAAACAGGAACCATCATCGGAACCGTAATATTCTTAAAAACACTGAAGGGGCCAGCCCCGTCAACATGAGCGGCCTCGTAAAGCTGGCGGTCTATTGTCTGCAAACCGGCCAGCATGATAATAAAACCCCATCCAAAACCTTTCCAACTATGAACCACCGCAATACAGGTTAGAGCGGTTTCAGGATTAGACAGCCAGTTATTGACCAGATGATGCAGATGCATTTTCGATAAAAAATAATTCAACAGGCCTATATGCTCCCCGCCCTGCTTGCCGGCATAAAGAATCCACTGCCAAATCAACCCGACAACTACTTCGGAAAGAATGGGCGGAATATAGAACACAACGCGATAAAATTTACGCATCTTGATATCGCGGTCGCAACACATAGCCAAAGCCAGAGCTAGAGCGTTCTGAAAGGTCAAAGCGATCATTGTGATATAACCGGCATGCCACATTGCATTCCACCAGACTTTGTCATTTTTGATTTCAAGAAAATTCTGCCATCCGACAAAGACCGCATTGGAACTAATCCCGTCCCATTGCTGCATGGAAAGAATAAGTGTTTTGAGAAAAGGCACTGCCCAAAAGACAAGGAAAAGGGTCAATGCCGGAACGGTAAAAAGAAAATTTTCAAAAGTACTCCAGCGCTTCCATTGTGAATTTTTATTAATCAATTCCATTATCAGGGTCTTTTTCTTCTCGTTTTCTCTACCTGTCTTTTCTTGATCCGCTGAACTTCCCGGGCCACTTCTTGCGGCGTTTGGTCGCCGATAATAATCGATTGAATTCCTTTGGCAAAAGCCTCGCTGACCAATGAATCTTCATGATATTTCCAAATCGAAGGGTGTGTCGTATGCTCCATTCCTTCGGCAAATTCCGAAAGAACCCGCGGAATAGATTTCAACGCAGTGCGATTAGCCGGAAGGTTTTTGGTTTCTCTGGCTAAAAAAGCCTGCTGCTCGACATCTGTCAGCCAACGTAAAAAAGCAATGGCTTTCTCTTTCCTGGGACTGTTATTGTTGATCATAAAAGACGAACCGGCTCCACCCCATATCGCCATGGGCTGATTCACATTGACTTTCGGAGGCAGCATCACGCCATAATCAAGATCTTTGTTCATTTTCTGGTAAACATTAACGCACCAAGATCCGTTAAAGGCAAAAGCGGCTCTCTGGAGAGCAAAATCCTGCTCAGCGTATTTGTTTCCTTTGGCAGCGATTCCTTCGATCAAAGCGTCCCGCTCTCTTAATCTCTGAAAAATATCGAAGACCTTAATCCAGTCCGGATCCGTGTAAGGTATTTCACCCCGGTATGTCGCCATAACCTTGTCCTGACCCATGATATTAAAAGCATAATTAGAAGCAAAGCAATCGATCATCCAGACTTCCCCCCATCCGGAAACCAATCCTTTAATTCCAATGCGGTTAAGCGCATCGGTCATCTTTAAGAATTCTTCAAATTCTTCCGGGGGTTTACTGATCCCGGCCTGCTTAAGAAGTTTACGGTTATAAAGCATCTGAATATTGGTGACATCAATGGGAACGCCATAGATGCCAGGAGTGACATCGTAGACATTATCTTCTTTGAAACGATTAACATTCAGTGCTTTGTCAAAGAGGCTCTCTTCCCATTGATAATCATCTTTTTGAAACTCTTCGGTTAAATTAGCCACAACACCGCTTTTAATAAATGAGGCAAAATTGATTTTTTCATCGAGAATACCGTAAATATCCGGAAGGACACGCGCTTGAGCCGCGGCAATAATCTTCCGTGAATAGATATCGGAAGGGGCATATAATTCAAAAACGACTTTGATGCCGTTTTGAACTTCGTATTGGCGGGCCAACTCTTCGAAAGCCTCCTGACGGTCAGTCATCCAGTGCCAAATAGAAATTGTATTGGGATCCTGGGCCTGCCGTAAGCATCCGCCTTTCATAATCAAGACGATGAAAGTGGCAATGCTAGCGAGAATGATGATTGCTTTTTTCAACCTCAAATACTCCTTTGATAGTAACCGAAAACGTTTTCTTGAAAGAATTTTAAAAAATACTCCCGGAGGAGCAAATGCAGAATTACATATCTTCCATATTCTCTTAACTATAAGTATAACACAGAGTTATGTATTTGTCAAAATAGATCAATCAGGCAATATCACCATTTTTAGGATAAAATTTACCGCAAATACGCGCACATTGCACACAAATTCACGCAGCAGTTCCTGCGTTGATTTGTGTGCAATCTGCGTAAATACCGCCTTACGATCATCCCATCAAGACTTGAACTTTGTGACTCTTGCCATCATTAAACGGCTCAATCACATTATCGGAAGTCTCCATTCCATCCAAGAAAATCTTTTTGACTCCCTGCTCTTTTCCTTGAGGATTCAATACTTCAATATCATAAACATCGCCGCGAAAAGGTCTTCGGATCGAGAATTTCTTCCAGTGCTTCGGCACGCGAGGATCAATACGCAGGCCGTCCAATTCCCGATGAACTCCCAAAATCCACTCGGTTGCTGCCATATAACTCCAGCCCGAAGCACCGGTGATCCAAGTAAAAGCCCCTTCCCCATAATTATAGGGATGATCTGGGCCGACCAAATACTCGGCTATGACGTAAGGTTCGGTTTTATAAAGATCCAAATTCTTTTGCTTGGTGGGGAGAATCTTGCTTAAGGCTCGATAGGCCTGCTCTCCGTGCCCCGCCTTGGCTAAAGCCACTGTCATAAACGTAACTGCATGACAAAAGATCGCCGCATTTTCTTTAGTTCCCTCAGAAAACATGCTGATACGCCCCAGACGTTTAACCCAGGCCGAAAAAGCGGGAGCAAACAAGGCTAAACCATGAGGACCGTCACAATATTTCAAGACAGATTCGATAATTGCCTTCTCGCGCTGGTCTTTGGCTACATCGGCCAAAATGGCCCAGGATTGCGCATTAAGAAATATCTTTCCGGCTTTATCATCTTTTGAGCCATAAACCTGCCCGCTGTCATCAAACCCGCGCACATACCAGGCCCCATCCCATCCAATTCTATTAATGGTCTCTTCCATAGTTTTGGCCATATTGAGAAACTCGTCTCTTTTCTCCTGTTGAGAGACCCAATCAAAAATATCGGCAAGAATCCTTAAAGAGCGCACCAAAGCCTGGGCCAGCCAAATGCTCTGACCGCGATGCTTGATCCCGGCCTCATCGATGGCATCGTTCCAATCCGCATGACCAATCCTGGGCAATCCTTTATCGCCGACATCATTAAAGCAATAGCGTAAGTTTTTCTCTAAATGTTCTACCAGAGTGCCTTCACCGTCTGTTTGTGCCCCACCCTGCCAGTGGGGATCTATTTTCCAACCGTCGACCCATTTATCTTTCAGATAAGGAACATATTCGTTAAGAATATCTTTATCTCCGGTCTCTTTGATATAGGCACTAACTGTGGCAGTCAGCCAGACTTGATGATCTTTATTGGGCCTGAATTTATGGGGCCCCCTAGTATCCGACCATCCTGGGACAGATGTCCCGTCGCGACGGATTAAAGAGGCGATTTTAAGAATTTTACTACGAGTTAACTGTGAATTGATCGAGACAATCGCTTCTGAGTCCTGACAGGAATCGCGATAACCACGCCCGCCGGAACCTTCATGATAATAACTGGGAGAACGCGACCACAGATTGCAAATATACATTTGATATTTGGCCCAGACATTGAAATAGGTGTCAAACTCTTTATCCGGTGTTTTGATTTCGATATTATCGCTCACTCGCTTAAGCCAAAGATCTTTAACGATCTGCAGTTCTTTTTTTGTTTGGTTAAGATCCCTATATTTAGAGAGAATTTTGGTTATTGCCGGAATACTGCTGGTCTGACCTAAAACGACAACAAATTCTTTCTTCTGTTTGGGCTTTAATGTGATTTTATGACGAAAAGAGCCAATTCCATCTTCTCCGGAACACAGCGGAAAATTTTTAAACGTTCCGTCCATAACAGCCCGAGGATTCTCTTCGGTGTTATAAGGACCGAGAAAAACATCTTTTTGCGTGCAGCTTCCGGAAACCTTTAAAGAAGAAGCAAAGAAAACCAGAGAATCAAAAGGCTGGATATTCATCCCCTGCCACTGAGCAGTCTTCTTGGCAAAAACAGCCTGATGCGATTCGTCGAACCAGATCCGATTATAGAGATTCATAATATTGCGATAACGCAATTCTTCGTGATAATCTCCTAAAAGAAATTCTACATACGGAAAGAGCTCCAGACTCATGCTCTTGGATGTTGTATTTTCGATAGAAGTGAGCCAAATTTCGCAATCATCCTGCCGGGGGACAAAATACGTAATCTCGCTTTGGAGTCCCGCATTCCTGGCAGAAATGGTGCTATAACCTAAACCATGACGGCATTCAAAAAATTGCGGTTTAATACGCAAAGGTTGGTACGTTAAGGAAAAGGCCTGCGATTGTTTGCGGCGTCCTGTTTTCAAACGGACATAAATATATTTCCCGGGACGGTCAAAGTGCCAATTCTCGGGAGCCCAACGGGTCACCCGATTCGTACGGCAGTCCTGAAAAAAACTGTATCCTCCTGCGCATTGTGAAAGAATGGAACAATAAGTTTCGTTGGTGAGATAATTAATCCAAGGCCGGGGTGTCTGAGGATTGCGGATAATATATTCACGACCGTCTTTTGAAAAATGTCCGTACTTCATCAAGAATCTAAATCAGCTCCTATAAATATTAAAAATAAATATCAAAAAGTCTAACATATGGGATTCATGAAATCAAGGGTTTTTCTTGGCGAGATTTTCCAGAGATTTTCCAGATTGCGAGGTTTACAAAAAGAATCGTTATGGTAAGGATATTATAAAGAAAGACAATTTTTTAAGGAATATCAACAACAGATAATTAATCCAAGCACATCTTATAAAGCCGCTGAGTCTGCATGAGATCAACCTGATCCAGCTTCATGCCGATATCTTTCATGCTGGGTGTGGCCTGACGGACCCAAACGACCCGCCCTTTAAGATTCAGGGGAGAGTGCCCGTCGGAGAGCTCGATCTCTAAATCGAGACGATCGTTTAAATGCATCCTTTCCTTTGTGGCTAACTTGACTCCATCGGCTGAGATATCACGTAAGAAAACATTCGTGCCGAAATCCTGGCGGGAATCCTTAAAACGAGTGGGAAAACGCGCAATCGTGCGGTCAAACATACGCCTGTCATCGGCCTGAACAACCATTGTGAGAACTCCTTTTCACTTGTTGTCAATCAAATGGGTTCCTCTCTGCCTTATAGCAGAATGAGGCCGTGGCGTATCCCAAGAAACTATTGAAAAACTCGATTAATCCTTGATTTAATGTTTTGCTTTAGATCTTTGAAATACAGACCTACGCGGTACTGCTCCGAATTGGGAATCCGCTTAATCCAACGGACTTCTCCCATTGTCAAAATCGGATCACTGCTCGGGGCTACATCGAGCTCTACCGGCATTTCGCTTTTAACCTGAACAAAGCTATTAATAAGCAAGCCTGCTCCATCACTACTAATATCAATGGTTTGCGATCCAGCGAATGGCTCTCCCCGCTTGCCCTCAACAGGAACATAGCAGTGATGCCGTTTGTTTTTGCGCTTGTTTTCTTGCGCGTTCATTTCTCTATTTCCTTCAGATAAAATAAGTTGTAATAAATCAAAAAAGGCCACGTCACAAGGTAAAATCTTTGTGAATTCCGTGGCTTAATTTTAGTATATCCTGTTTCAGGGTAAATGCAATATCTTTTTTAAAAAATTATTTTTTATTTTCTCGACGAGATTTCGACGAAATAAATTCCTAATTTTTTAATATCTAAGAATTCTACGAATATTAAGATAACTTGATTTTCATAATATTTTGCTTCAGTAGACTCTTCGCTTAAGGATCTCTCAAAAATTGAGGAAAATCGAATAGAAAACCATTCAAAAGACTGATCCCAGAAAAATATTCCCGGGCATTGGCCATAACCCGCCACAGCTTCCTGGCTTTTAAAATACGATAAGTTTGTGTTAAAACCAAGGGCGGCAGACGCAAGAGCCCCAATAATCGACTAAAATTCAAAAGACAATTATAAGAAATATGCATGACTACTGCGGGTACAGCCAAAATCTGTGCAAAAAAGCGCCACTTTGGATTTTCAATCATTTTATTCATATTGTCTACAGTTGGCAGGGCAATCATTCTCGCTCCCCGGATACCTAAATAAGTAAACAGCACACTTAAAGAGAAAAGCGTGATAAAAAACATAAAATCGAACGGCAGAAGAACACTGCAAAGAATAATGGCACAAGAAGGCATAGAAAGAATTACCGGGACCCAGATCAGAATAATCCCCAAAGCGCCACAAATTCTTTGCCATAAATTTGTAAAGGAATGTCCTCGGTAAAAATCAATGGGTCGAAAAACATCCCAGCGCTCTTCAATGGGCCCTAAAATCATTTCGATCGAAGAATTCTCAATATGACCACCGCATTCCCGACGGATACGATCATATGTTTGAGGTTGAGTCAGGCAATAAGGATTTCTTTTCCTTTTCTTTTGCCCGCACATGAACTTTTTTAATGCCTCTTGATCGGTCAGTAAATTTAGGACCACCTTCTTAGGCTCGTCGCTATTGATGAGACGCAGGGTCTTTCCGTTTTTCTGAATGATAACGCCTACAGCGCCTTTTCCATCTTTAATCCCTATCGGCCAGTCAAAGGCCCAGGATTCCTGCCTGGAAATCTTCAACAGTGAATCTGTCGAATACTCGGCCAATAGATCGGGCATGCGCTCTTTAAGATGGCAAAACGGCCAGAGTGTTGAGGTAATGGCGCTCAAAGGTAGAGTGATTGCCACCTGAGAAGCCAGCCGCCCTTCTTTAAGGCGATCGATAATTTCTCTAACCTGCTCATAAATGCAATCGCCTAAAACCGCACCGGCGATCACAAAATGAAAGCTTGATCTTTCTTGCGCTTTTTTGAGCACATGGTCGATGATCCCGGGACGATAATCATCGTAGATGCTTTTGGGAACTCTGTTTATGCGACAAAACCATTTAAGCCGCCAAATAGCTCCACGCTCTTTAGCCCAATGACCGCGGATAAAGAGCATGTGATCGATAGAATAAACCCTGCTTCTTTCTTTTATTTGGCCGAGCAGGGGCAGTGGTATTAAAACACAAAACACGAAATCCGAAACACTAAACAAATCCAAAAGCTCCAAATGCGAATGCTCAAAACGACTGGCTCTAGATGGAGCCGTTTGTTTTGAATTTGGATCATTTGTATTTTGGATTTGCCCTTCGGCTTCACCCAGGATGGTTCGAATGATGGTGAGATTGCCAGACCATTTAGGATTTTCCGCTAAAGGCGGATCAGGCTCGGGCTGAAGGGTTTCGGATTTTGAGTTTGGCACTTTTTCCTTCTGGCCGAGCAGAACCATTGCCTTTATTACAATATTGCAAGTCAGAAGAAAACAGCAGAGAGCTTCTCTTGAAAATTCTTCAGTTTGCAGCTGATATGTTTGAAGATGATTCACCTCAAGAGAGTCAAGGGCTTGATTAACTGTCAGAGTAATTTCATCCGCGGAAAATACATCTTCCTGCATCATATCGCCAAAATGTTTCTGGGCCAGCTCTCTTCTTTCTCGGGCTTGACAACCCGTTAATCCGATTTGGTGATCGATACAGTAGCGAATATTGAATATCCTAGAAATGCCTTGGTCGCCGGACAAGACGGCCGCATAAGTTGAGAATATATCTTCGTTAAGTCCGATAAATCCTTGTCTTAAAAGCTGCAGCAGCGGCCGTCTTGTCTGACCGTTAAAAAGCATCTGCCGAAAATGATGAGCCACTTTAAGAGAAGGATCATCCACAGCAAAAAACTGAATTAACGTAGGATCCAACAGATAGATGCGGTCGCTCTCGTTCACCCAGACTACTGTAAAAATATGCGCCGGTATTTTCTTTTTAAGACTGCGCGAATCGTTCATGGAATAGGCAAAAATATCACGGGTCTGGAAAAACCAAATCGACATTGGCCAGCAAAGAGCTCTTTTGGAATAATCAATCCTCCT
>CAYZIY010000030.1:0-11931 GCA_964478715.1 uncultured Planctomycetales bacterium | reverse complement strand
CTCCCAAGCAATTTACAACTAGATTTCAATTTTGTCTAATTTAGACGGCTATGATTCTTAATACTTCTCCCAAATTCTTTCTCTTAGACGTAGCAACGTCAAAATTATCTGGCAAATGTCCTATAAGAATCAAAGCAACTACTGTTTCACAATCTTTAAGACCAACAATGCCTCTAAGCAAATGGTCTTTCTTATTCGATACAGACCAATTTAAACAGCAGGCCCCTAAACCCCGATAGTGAATCGCATACAACAATGACATAGTAAATAAGCCACCATCAATAAAAGGCATATTCCTCTCAATGGGATCGCAATAACCGCTTAAATCCACCGTTACAATCAATAGGCTTGCGGCTTGTGTTCCGAAACCCTTACTTCCCTGCTGGATTTCAAGAATCTGCTTTAGTTTTTCTTCATCCTGAATAAGATGGACTTTCGATGGCTGCCTATTGCACGACGAAGGTGCCCTGTTAGCCAAATGCACAATATCCTCTAATATCTTTATATCGACAGGTTCTTTCTTAAACTGTCGGACGCTATAGCGAGTCTCGGCCAGATTCCTGTAATCAGACTGAGCTTTCTTTTGGAGGGCCGCTCTTTCGCAGGAAACTGTTCCAGCCGGCACTTTTTTGAAATATTTCTTATATCGCATCAGCTCTTTTTCGATATGCATAACTTTTTTTTGTTTCTTTTTATGAAAAACAACGTACTCATTTAAAACGCAGACGGCAACGCTCATATAAAAATTGTCCTGTGCACAACCCCTTCTATCGAGCATATCCATTAAATCAAAAAGTGATGCGATGATTTCTTTTCCAAATTCCAATCGCACTTTTTTCAGCGAAAGTCCTTTTTCGATGACATGAGTATGAGCCAAAATCCTGGCCTCGATATTATTTTGTCGATATTTCCACAGGGCGCTTGAGGAATACTCAATAAATCTTCGCGTGTCATGAAAATAATCTCCGTATGCTTTAAAACTCATGGATTGTGCACGTAAAAAAAGATAAATTTTCTTAGGCAAAAGTCTTTTCAGGTATTTTTTTAGCAAAGCTCTCTCCTTAAATATCGCAAAGAATTTTCACGTAATCCGTTTAGTTTATCTGTCAAATTTTTCTGATCAATCACCATATCAACAATCTCTTCAACAGAGCGATCTTCATTCCATAAGAATTCAGTCAGATTTAAATTTTTAAGAATAGAGAATTTTGTTTTTCGATTTGCCGGTGGAATGGCGCAGAATCTTTTTTTAAGTTTTATTGAAAAAAGGGCTCCATGATACATCGATGTTACAACACAATACGCATTTTGTACCAACCTGTAAAACTCTCGGGGACCGATATCAATCAAGCACTCATCGCACCAATCGAGATAATAGCCAACCGAAATTATTCGCTTATTTTTATTTTTTGCCAATGACCGTATCTGCTCAACCACCTTTGGACTAAATCTGATGGAATAAATCAGAATATAATCTTTTCTATCACAGTTAAGGCCGTCATCTTTTATCTGATATAAAAGGGTAGGATCGAGTGTAATCTGGGGTTTTTCTCCCGTCAACTTCTCAACTATATCGGCGGAATGATTATCTCTGACACTGATAGCCTCAAAATGCATCAATCCTTTTCTGATAATTTCGTCGTATTTTGAAACTTTTCCGGCAGAACCGAAACTTGCAGAATAGGAAATGATTTTTTTCGCTTTAACATTGATGCCAAAAAACGTCGGATCAAAACCGCACAAAGAATGCTCGTAATTCCAGACTTCATCGCTGCCGACAATAACCGCATCATATGCCGACCAGTCAATACAGTGAGAAAAACAGCTAAAGGGGCTTCTGCGCATTCTTTTTTGTTGTTTTCGAAACTTGGCAATCCTTTTTATATTGCTCATAAACGGTCGGAAAGATTTATGCAAAAGCACACAGGCATATTCCATTAACCAAAATCGCAGAGATTTATAATTAATGATCTCATTATCGACGCCCATTTCATCGAGAAGCTTATGCATGCAGTAGACCTGCCAGAACCCGCCGTAATTAATGCCGTCATGAAATGTTAAAATTCCAACCTTCACTAAAATTCCTTTTTAATTTTTCTAAGTAAAAAACACAGTATCTTACTCAACAGACCGCCGCCGTAATTTCTTGAAATATATTCATCCTTAGCAAAATAACAGACAACATGGGAAGGGTGCTTCAAAGGAAAGGCGATTTCACAAGCCGGCCGCATTGAGACATCGGACAATATATTAGAAGTGTGGGTCGAATCCTTACCGAAACCGACATTGGTCACGCTGTTTTCGCAAGAAACGGCCGTAAGCATCGATTCCTTTCTTTTTGCCAGGTACCATTGATAATCCCATGTGTCAATCTCTTTTCGATAACACTTATCCCAAATCTTTTCCCATTTCTTAACCTCGGCTTTACCGGAAAAGAAACCGTAGTGGATTTTCTTTTTCTTTAATTCAGGCCAGTATCGGATATCGGGATCATTTTTTCTCCACGCCCGAGCCCATGTGGCCCATCCCCATATGCGATTATAATTGGAAAAGAAATAACTTTCGTTAACAGAAATCCGGTCATCAAACGGATGGCTTCCGCTTATAGCCCCAACGCGTTCATCGTCTTTGTAGTATTCCAACAGTTGTTCACAGAAAGGAAAAAAACTCACATGGGGCATACAATCATCCTCCAGAATAATACCAGCATCCACCGCCTTAAAAAACCAATCAATAGCCGAGGTTATGGCTTTCTTGCAGCCCAGGTGCTTGTCCTGAAATAGGATTTCCACCCGGCAGTCCCAATCGATCATGTCCTTGATCTGACGTGTTTGTTGGCACAGATCAACATCTCTGTTGTCGTTTTTCGAAGGGCCGTCTGCCGCGATGAAAAGATGTTTGGGTTTGACCGCTTGAATGCATCTGAAGATCTTCTTCGTTAATTGCGGTCGGTTATAAACCATCAATAAAATGGGGGTCTTTAACTTTATCATTGTCCACCATTAAAATGTGTTTGCATTGATTATTTTTAAAGAAAGCGGCAGATCCGCTGCTCTACGTATATTTTTCCATAATAACGTTTTTGAAAGTAATCAGAAAACCTCTTAACTGTAAAAAGTTTAAGGCTTTGCATTGCATATAAAATATCTTTCGGGTTTTTCGGCTAAATAAATTTGATAATACTGCCGCATTAAACTGGGACAAAACCGTAGCGACAGCCGAACCCTGAATACCAATACGTGGAATTAACAGTGCATTTAAAGCAATATTTGATATGGCGCCAAAAATACCATAAAACATGCAATAGATTTGTAAGTTTTCGTTAATGGCCCACTTTCCTCTTATAACACCTAAAAAAACAAAAAGCGACGCCCAAATGTGAATGATCAATGCATCCGCTGAATGGGCATATTCTTGGCCATAAATAAAATTCACCAAAGGAGAAGATATCATCGTAATCAAAACCGCAATGGCAATGGAAATCCAGAGTAGAAATGTAAACAATATTTGAAGACGTTCCTGATAAATTCTTTCATTGCGCAATTTAGCATTAACAATGGCCGGAAAAAAACTGCTGGCAATAATGACAGGAAGAAAGTAAAAGGCTTCACTGATTCTTACGGCCGCCGAATAATATCCTACGGAAGTCGTATTTAAGAGGATTTTTAGCATAACTTGGTCAATTCTCATATAAATGGCAATGGCTATGCCCGAGACAATAATCGGCCATGCGTCCTGAATAAGGTTTTTGGCCACATGCCCGTCAAATTGCCAATGGTGGATATCTTTCTCTCGACGTTGATAAAAATACATCAAACCGACGGCGTAAACAAAAAATTCAATGATAACGACCAACGCGAAATAAATGATTGATTTTTGCAGTATAATAAATACGGTGCATAATATCGAAGTAGAAACCAAGCTAAAAAGCTGGGCAAAAACTCCAAATTTAGATAAAACCTGAGAACGAAAATAAAAGTCGATAATGTTAAAGGAATAAAAAATCAGTCTCAGAGAAATCAGAATGACGACAATCTGTGTTACAAACTGCAAATCCATAAAGTAAGTCATTACGCCGATGGTAATCACAGCGGTTACGGAACCTATAAATTTCAACAAAAACGAGGTTCCCAAAATAACTTTTTTCTCTGCGGGTCTTTTGATAACTTCCCGCACAACAATATAATCCATTCCCAGATCGGCCAAAATTTTAAATAAAAAGACAAAGCTTAAGGCGTAGTTAAAAATTCCGAATCTTTCGGGTCCGAGATATCGGGCCACAGCAGCCCAAACGGTCAGGCCAACAATGATCCTGAGCACCTTCTCAAGCATCAAAAAACCGGTATTCGATAAATATTTCTTGACGCCTTTTGACGAAAATAATTCCATATCTATGTCCTCACTTAACCAAATGAATCAAGTCGCTAGATTTCTTTTCTCAACAAATACCAAAAAAGTGATTCATGGCAACACATCTATTTTTGCCATCTTAGTTTAATCAAACTAAAAAGATAGGAAAGTGCATAAACAAAAAGGTTTCTTTTGGTATGTCCAAACATTCTTTTTTTAAAGGTATAAGGCACTTCCTTGATTTTCAGATTTCGATACTTTTTTTTCAGTTTATAGAGCACTTCCTCAATGATATCGAAATTATTCAAACTCAGATGCAACTCCTTCAACATCTGCGTGCGATAAAGTTTAAAACTGTTGGAGACGTCCTGACACTCCAATTGCAGCACCTTCGTATAAAAAAAGTTGACGATTCGGCTTAAAAAAATAAGAATCTTGCTGTTATCCGTAAAGCCGCCTTTAATATAACGCGAGGCAATCACCACGTCATAATCCTGCCTGAATTTCAACAATTCCCCGATAAACTCGGGCGTATGTGAACCGTCGCCATCCATAAAAATAATATACTCACCGCGTGCGTGCCGAATACCGGTGCGTACCGCGTTTCCGTAATAATCTGCGCCTTCACGGTTGATATAATTGGCTCCGCTTGTAAGGCAAACATTCTTAACATTATCCATCGGCTTAAGCGTGTCGACCACATTGATTTCAAAGCTTATACCCAAACTTTTAAGCGTCCTTTGTAAACGCGGTAAAAGAATGCGCATATTCTCTTCTTCTAGATAAACCGGAATAATGAGGCTGAGTCCACAGGGCTTCATAAATTTTCTCTTAGGATGACAATTGTCCGTTTTTCGTCCATGTTATCATTTTTTGGATGCCGCTTACCTTGTCGACTTTCGGATGCCAGTTAATGCGGCTGTTAAACTTTGAAATATCGGCCACAAATATCTTTTGATCGCTGATTCTGGGCTCAATCTTTTTATAATTTAATTTTATATCCAACTGTTGCTGCAAAATTTCGAACAATTCACAAATCGATAAGCTATTGTCCATGCCGCCGCCGATATTAAAGGCTTCACCTTTGATTTTGTCAATCTCGCCGGCGGCTTTTTTATAAAGCTTCACCAAATCATCGGCAAACAAAAGATCTCTGACCTGTTTGCCGCTGCCGGAAATCGTAAAAGCTTCTTTGTTTTTGCCGTTTTTCTGCCTCAGAGCCTGCTGACAAAACCATCCTACCCACCCCTGGTCAAAGGTCGAAAACTGACGTGACCCATACATAGAAGAATGGCGAAAAACAACGGTTTTAATATGGTATATCCGGGCGTAATCCAACATATACTGATCGGCACATCCTTTCGAATTGCCGTAAGGCGAATGGAAGTCCAAAGGTATGTTTTCTGGAAAGCCTTCGGGGTATTCATCGGCCACGTATCGTTTCTCCGTTTCGCTATAGTGAACCCACTTTAAATCACCGTAGACTTTATTGGTTGAGGAATAGATAACGGCGCTCTGCGGTGAAAACCGACGCACAGCTTCAAGCAGATTGAATGTCCCCAGCGCATTAATTTCAAAATCATTGCGCGGATCTTCGATAGAGCTGGTCATGGCGACCTGACCGGACAGATGATAAACAATCTCAGGCCTTATCGTTTGAATCAGTTTCTCCAGACGCTTTTGATTGCGGATATCTTCTTGAATAAATTCAAACGAACCTTTTGACTTCAGCCATTTAAGATTTTGGTGCGAACCCAAACGGGATAGATTATCCAGCAGATACACTTCATGATTATCTTCCAGCAAAGATGCCGTCAGATTGGTTCCCAAGAAACCGCAACCGCCTGTTACGAAAATTTTCATTTTTTGAGCTTCATTCTCTCTTCATCCACTGTTTTTCTTAAGCCTTCAGCCAGCGATATTCGGGGAGCCCATCCCAATTCTTGCAAAGATAAAATATCTAAACGGGGTTTCATGACTTCCCCTTTGCGATAAGGCAAGGCACCGAACTTTAAATCAGTATTTTTGTTTCGGGTCATTTCTTTTATTGTCTCGACCACTTCTTTTAATTCTACGGGCGACCCTCCAACGACTTCAAAATTGTGGAATCCGGCCTTGCAGGTTTTGCCGTAGTCCATAATTTTTAAAAATGCCCTGACAACATCATCGATATAAATAAAGTATCTCATCTGGCGCCCACCGGTCAGGCGAATTTCTTTCTCTTCCCTTAGAAGTCCGTGAATCAAACGGGGAATAAATTTAGAGCTTTCATCGCAAGGTCCGTAAAAATAATCCATTTTGATGTTAAGAATCACCATATCTTCAGCCAATTGTGATAAATATCGGCGGAATTCGGCCTTGGTGGCCGCATACAGACTGATTTTTTCATTTAAAACGGTATCGGCATTCACAAATGTTTTGACACCGTAACGCCGGGCCAGCTGTATAAGTTTTTTCGGTAAAACGTAATTGGCCTGCCTGACATCATAGAGGCGTGAATGACCGCGGCCGTAATTGGTGGCACAATGGATAATTTGAACAATGCTGTTATCGACAAAACATTTCTCGACATCGTCTTTATCGATATCAACAAATCTCAGCCGATGCCTGATATCTTCAATCCTGTCCGTTTTCGAAAAACTGCGTTTACAAACAATAAAAGCAGCGCCCTGCGGTAACAAGGCCCTGAGCAAATGGCTGCCGAGGTACCCTGTTCCTCCCGTTATCATATATGTCGCTTTATTGGCGTTCATGATATTTTGTCAGAAAATAAACGTCGGTTACTTTTAGAAAGTTAAAAACTGCGTTTCAGAAAAGAAACTAATTTTTGAAAATAGTTCTCCTTAAACTCAACATTAAATGTTTTGCGGTAATTATTCTGCCGTTTTAATTCAAAAATGCGCCAAGTGTCGTTGGCATAAATCGCATCACCCACACGGATGCCTTGCAGTGTCAAATCACCGGATTCATCGCAAAAAACGAGGTAATGATTTCTCCCTTCAAGAAGACGGGCGGAAGATAATCGACGCTGTTTTAAATAAACAAATTCTGCTTCTGTAAAATGTCGTAAGGCCGCCGTGGCCTCCACTAAAGGCGGGGAAGTAAAATATAAGCTATTGGGGTTTGATTTTCTGTGCTTTTGAATGAATCGGTTCACTTGTTTTTTGTGCGCCATTTTGGCCACACGGGGCGCACCGATAGAAGTGCAGGCCGCAAAAGCCAAGGCGATAATCAATATGTGGTTGACCCAAAAAAGTCCTCTCGAACGTTTATTGAGATATAAATAGAGGGGGAATAATATCCCTAACACAAACGGGGCCAAAGTACTTAAGTGATAATTAGGAAATCCCCAGGGTGTCAGTACGGCAATATAACTGATCACACCCAAAGGCAGTATTGCGTATTTTTTGAAGGAAATTTCTTTTTCGGAAAATCCCTTAAGGCAGGCAATTCCTAAGGCCACCAAGGCCATAAAAATTATTCCTTTCAGAGCTACGGAGGCATTGGATAATCGGCCTAATATGGCCGATAAATTTAAGCCTCCCTTATACTGACCCGAATAAGAACCCTGCATTTGAACCGTTAGAGAAAAAACAAAATATCCGATAAATATTAAAATACTAACAATGAAATGGATTAAGGAGATTTTACGCCGCTTGCGTAGGGTTAACAAATCCAATAATGTGCACCCCACAAACGCCAGGGCCAAAAAGATTCCTTCCGGATGAACTCCGACGCTCAACAGCAAACAAAGATAGGTCAAAAATACATAGACTTTATTTTCTCGCTGATAAGATTTTAAAAAGCTCAGAATAGCCAATGCACTTAAGGTTACGATAAATTTCTGCTGAACAGAAATATAGATAAAATTATTCCAAAAAGGCGTAAAGATTAGAAAGGATAAAGGAAAAACAAAAATGTGCCACCAGCGGTCACCCTCCTCTTTGGCCAATAAATCATGGAGCGCATAACCCCATAGCGCCAAAGTCAGCATGTTGAAAATAACAATCAAAATGTATATCGTCAAAGGCGATTCTTTAAAAAAATGATAAGTTAAAACAGCCCAGGTATAGTAAACGGGCTTAAAAATCCCCCAACCGCGCATGTCGCCGATAGACAAGTCAATTATTCCGCGTACAACAGAGTCACCCTGGAAAACAGTTTCAGCCCGGCGTAAATTTTGGATGTCATCCATGAAGCCCCAGGAAGGCGCATAATTTAAAAACAGACCAATGATAAAAAGACTGAATAACAAAAAAATACCAGCAGGCCAAAAGCATCTTATCGACCTTGCGCAATGCATCAGCGATTTCTCCTTATTCTGTTTTCCTTTAGGCACTCTTTGATACTTCTGACCATAAAATTAAGCATGGTTTTATTCAAACCCGAATAGACCCCTATCCAAAATGTCCGGTTCATTATGGTTTCGGTGTTTTTGAGCCCACCCGCTACGCGATACCCTTTTCTTTGCGCTCTCATCGTATCGAAACACGGATGTTTAATCATATTGCCCGCAAAAAGCATTCTTGTTTGGATTCCACGGCTTTCAAGGAAATCCACTATGGTTTTTCTGGAAATCCCACACTTTTCTTTTAAGGTCAAAGGAAAACCGAACCAGCTTGGATCGGAATTTTTCGTAGCTTCGGGCAATACAAAAACATCACTTAAATCTTTTAACCCTTGGGCCAACACAGAAAAATTTTTCCTTCTTTGAGTACCGAATTTTTTTAATTTAGCCAGTTGTGCCAAACCGATCGCGGCTTGCATATCCGTTATCTTGAAATTATAGCCAAAATGAGAATAGACATATTTGTGGTCGTAACCGTAGGGAAGTTTTGCGAATTTTTGCTGAAACCGTTTACGGCATGTATTGTCATGTCCGGATTCACACCAACAATCCCGACCCCAGTCCCTCAAAGAAAGCAATACTTTCCTGATTTTGTCATTATGAGTATAAACGGCGCCGCCTTCACCCGTGGTTATATGGTGCGGCGGATAAAAACTCGAGGTTCCAACATCCCCCAACGTCCCGGTATACACCCATCGGCCTCGATAGCGGTATCTGGAGCCTAAGGCATCACAATTGTCTTCAATAAGCCAAAGTTTATGTTTTTGACAAAATCTCTTTATCTTGACCATATCAAAGGGATTGCCCAAAGTATGTGCCACCATAACAGCCTTCGTCTTTTTAGAGAGTGCCTTTTGCAGTTGTCGACAGTCAATGTTGTATGTGGGCAATGTTACATCAACAAAAACCGGTACGGCACCGTATTGAACAATCGGCGCTACCGTTGTCGGAAAACCTGCAGCGGTCGTAATGACTTCATCGCCACGCGAGATTCTTCGGGGGCCCCATTGGGATGAGGTCAATGCCATAAAAGCCAAGAGATTGGCCGAAGAACCGGAATTAACCAATAAACAGTGACGGATTCCCAGAAAATCAGAAAGTTCCCCTTCAAAATTCTTGGCATACCGTCCCGCCGTAAGCCAAAAGTCAAGAGCCGAATCAACCAAAGCGGTCATTTCAGCTTCATCAAAAACCCTGGCCGCATAAGGAATTTTTGCCCCCGGGACAAAGGGACGTTTGGGCAGATGGGCTTGGCGATAATATTGGCTGACGGCTTTAAGTATTTTTTTTCTGATTTTTTTTTCTTTTAAGGGACTCATTTCAACGACCTTTTTGAAATTCTTCGATTTGAGAATAACAAACCTTTTTCATATCCGATTTTTTCTGATAGGCTTGCAGCCATTGGACTGTCTTTTTCAAACTTTTCTCTAAATTCCATTTGGGCTGCCAACCTAATTGCTTCTTCGCCTTAGAACAGTTAAGCTTAAGAAATCCGGCCTCATGAGGATGTTGGTCCCGACTGAGCGTATACCCCGCAGCCTTAGGCCAAATCTGACACATTCTCTTAATGACCCACTCTACATTCTTAACTTGCCGGCAATCGGGGCCGAAATTCCAGGCTTGGCCATAGCGAGAACCCTGCTGATAAAGCTTTTGGGATAGTAACAGATAGCCGCTGAGAGGATCAAGAACATGCTGCCAGGGACGAACGGCCCGAGGATTTCTGATTCTGACTTTCTTTCCCCTCAGGACAGCCCGAACAAAATCGGGAATCAGACGGTCTTGACCCCAATCGCCTCCGCCGATGACATTTCCCGCCCTGGCGGTTGCTATCGCCACTTTATGCTTTCCATAATCCTTGGGATTAAAATAAGAATTCCGATAAGAATTCGTGATAATTTCCGAACAGGCTTTACTGCTAGAATAAGGATCATATCCCCCCAAAGGTTCGCTTTCTTTAAATGATTTACGCAAATCAAAATTCTCGTAACACTTGTCGGTCGTCACATTGACCGCCGCTCTGACGGTTTGACTGCCTGCTATAGCTTCAAATAAATTAACTGTTCCCATCACATTGGTGGCATAGGTCTCTAAAGGATTGATATAGGAACCCCTGACTAAGGGTTGTGCGGCCATATGGATAACAATCTGGGGTCGGCTTAATTTAAAGACCTTTTTTAATTTTGGTGAATCAGCGATATCACCTTCGACAGAGCGTATCATTTTTTCAATACCGCATATCCGAAAAAGACTCGGTCTGGTGGGCGGCTTGAGAGCATAGCCTGTGACCTGTGCCCCCAAAGAAGTCAGCCAGAGGCACAACCAAGAACCTTTAAACCCTGTATGCCCTGTTACCAGAACTTTTTTTCCTTTCCAAAAATTAAAAGGCTTCATTTTATGCCCTCCACACCTTCCAGGGAGCATTGCCCGACTGCCAAAGTTCTTCCAAATGAATTTTGTCGCGCAGAGCATCCATCGGATACCAAAATCCGCTATGTTTATAGGCAAACATTTCATTGGCCTTAGCCAAATTTTCCAGCGGTTCTTTTTCAAACAGCGTTTCATCGCCGGGAATATAATCAAATATCTCCGGCTTAGCCACGAAGAAGCCGCCGTTGATCCAGCGCAGGTCGCCTTTGGGTTTCTCCTGAAATCCTTTTACCTTATCTTTCGGTGTCAACTTCAAGGCCCCGAAACGACCCATCAACTGAACAGCCGTCACAGTCAATATCTTTCCGTGTGATTGATGAAATTCGAGCAATTTCGGTATATCGATATTGGAAACCCCGTCACCGTAGGTCAGCATGAAAGTCTCACCCTTGACATATTTTTCTATCCTTTTAACGCGGCCGCCGGTCATGGTCTCCAAACCCGTATCCACCAACGTAATTTTCCAAGGTTCGGAAACCGTACTGTGAACCTGTGTTTCATTCTTTTTCATATCAATCGTGACATCGCTCATATGCAGAAAGTAGTGAGAAAAGTATTCTTTGATCATGTAGCTTTTGTATCCTAAGCAGACAATAAAATCGTTAAAACCGTAGTGCGAATAGGATTTCATAATGTGCCAGATAATCGGTTTGCCGCCTATTTCAACCATGGGCTTTGGAATACGGGTTGTTTCTTCACTTAGTCTCGAACCTCGGCCACCAGCTAAGATAACGACTTTCATAATTGACTCCTGGTATAATCCTCATCCCACATAAAACAATAGAATGAAGAAGTTAATGTTA
>CAYZIY010000029.1:0-14023 GCA_964478715.1 uncultured Planctomycetales bacterium | reverse complement strand
TCAGGATTAGCTTTGATCATTTTCATCTCTTTCTTTTAAATTTATTATTTTCATTAATCGTTTAATCCACACACATAAATGTCGAAAAAGCTCAGATAAAAACTCAACCACTGAACACTTAAATGTTTTTTTCGGAAGTCCTTTTTTTGAATTCAAGCTTTCCTGTAAAAGATCAAAGTCAACGAACTCCTCAGATAAATTTTTTATTGTTTCAATATTTTTTTCATCCTCCAGCAACATCTTCGGCTTTAAGTCGTGAATGATGGTGGCAAGATCATAAATAGAATGGGAAGAAATTAAAACGGGCGCCCAAAAACTTTCAAAAATTTTCTGAACCTTTAACTTATCATCACCTGCTCCTGACACTAAAACTCCAGAAACATTATTAGCGATCGTCATATTTTTAAAATACGGGGAAGTCAGAAAGAAAAACAGATCGATCCTGTCGCTTGGAACGATCAAAAGCACCCCTTGCTCACAACGCTGAAAATCTTGCAAGACATGATCTACCCCTTTTGCCGCAATTAATACCCGTTCAATTTTCTTGTCCGCATACTGCACCGGGTTTAAAACTTCAGCATCCGTTTTTTGTTTAATTAACAACAAGCCCGGCCAACATAAAGAAACGTGATAAGGCAGTACACCAAACAGAGGAATCCTTTTTTGCCGGAACCAGTCTTTCAATAAAGGACATATTTTTTCATACTTCAAAGAAAACACTTTGTTAATAATAACGCCAATCACCCGACATCCTTTTGCTTCAAAAAATATCTTGTCCAGCATCACATTATCGATAGCCCTTCCGACCCCGCCCCCACCCACCAAAAGCACATCCGCATTTAAAAGTTTGGCTGTATCTGCGTTGGATTGATTGATCACGGAACCGACTCCGCCACGTCCCGCGCCTTCTACAATGACAATGTCCGATTCTTTTTCTATGTTTTTAAACGCCCTTAGAATTTTTTTGGAAAATGGCTTTCCAATTTCACCATTAATAACCTTTGTTGTAAGATCACTCTCAATAACGACAGGACTCATATCACAGAGATCATGATTCAATTTAAAAACCTGCTTAATCAAAACAGGATCATCTCCAGCTTTTAAGCCGGCAACATGCACGAACCTTTGGGAAATAGGCTTAATGTAACCAATCCTTTCATACTGTTTACCAAAAAGATGGATTAGCAACAAAGAAATAGAAGTTTTCCCTATGTCTTTTCCCGTCCCTGCGATAAATATGACTTTCTTCACCATTTGTCGTTTATATTCCTTTTATTCCTTTTCAATAATGGGAACAGAATCAATCAAAGAAATGTAATCATCAAGATCTCCCCCGGACAAACAACATTCAATGATTTTTCTTCCTTCAGCCATCAGCTCAGGCTTAAGAAATGTTCTTAATTGCTCATGAAAAAAATCTGTTAAGATCTTTGCCCCGGCATCATACGCATCCTCGCCTACTTCCGACTGATTTTCGACCCGTAAAAACCCGCTTCCCAGGGTCTGCCCTTCAACCATCATGGTTTTAACCGCGTATCCAAGCAAAGGACAGCGCGCAGCAACAAGCTGCTTACTCGAAAATTTAGCCTCTCCCCGGCGAGCCAAATATTCCCGGGCAAGCCATTGAGGCATAAAACCTACTTTCCACGCACCTATATGCTGATTTGGGCAAAGGATATTACGGACCCTTATGTTTTTCATAAACTGCTCCAGTAAAAGATTTGCCTGATAAACATAACTTCCCGGAGCAAAAGGACCATAAGAACCAACTCCTTCAGAGCTCATTCCTTTTGTACTCACAATACTCGGATTATCATATCCCCTCGGCGCAACCAGCCTCCATAACCACGCGAGAGCGGGCGGAAGCAAATGAAATAACCCGAAAATTCCATAACTGGGTTCTTCGATGGTACAAGGCGGAGTCCTGACCCCGAAACTGCGAACATCTATACTCACAGGTTTATCAACGACGCCGGGAACAATTTTCCTTGGAACAATAACGCGAGGATTGGGGCATCGTTGTCCAGGGGCATCTTCGATATGTTCCCATATCAACGCTGTACTTCCCGGCGCCGCATCAATATTCAGAAAAAGAAGCGGGTCAAAAGGCTTAACAGTGATCCCCTCCAAATCCGGATCAGTTCCATAATGAGTGATCTGATTGACTCTTATGAACCATGCATTTTCAGCGTCAATTAAATGCAGTTTCCCGTCATTTTTCTGTAACGACTTCAGGCATAATGCCATATCGTCATTAACCGGGTTCAACTCACAGGCTCTCGGAAGGACAACGTATTCTTTTTCATTAGTCACTAAATTTGTTCCAAGTAAAAGCCGCCCGTCGTGTTCACGATGAACGCTTTCCAGCATTTCACTCTTACCGCCGCCGCTTGCACCTTCATGCATAATAATTATTTTGTTATCGTAAGGAGTAACAACTTCAACAGTTGAACAATGAGCGGTAATCCAGTTCTCCTGCTCTGCAAGGTTGATCAACATTCCGTAAACACCCTTTTTAGCACTCGGCCCGGGATACAGGTTGTAGCTGAACATTTCATAAAGCCCGTCACATCTATTATGAACAACAACCTGCTTACCATTAAAATGTGTATGCCTAAAAGGCGGAGCCACATAAATAACAGCTTCAGGCTTGAAATCGTCTTTAATTTCTTCAGAAGAAAGCATTCCCTGAAGAAGCGCCAGGCCCAGTGCGAAAAACCCGGCATTAGCAGGAGCCACAACAATACTGTCGATTCCGCTCTCAGAGGATCCCGCAATAAAAGGATAAACGGCAAGTTCCTGCCTCTTGAGCCATTCGAATGTCTCCTGACGAACACCCATAAAGTCCGAGCCGAAGAGATCTTTAAAACGTTTTTTATCAGTAGGCAGATCATCAGCAATAACCATACAGTCAGGATCTCTCCGCCGCATATACGCTTCTAAGTAATTAGCAGCAATCCCGTTGCGGACCCGGCATACTTTCGCCTCAACAATCCGACCTTTATCCGGAATATCATAGGCAACTTCATGCCATCCGTTTTGAGCATCCCGATACGCCAGTTCAACTAAATCAGATAATCCTTCAGCGACTGAATACCCTGGGCAAGCAGCTAATATATCTAAAACTTCTTTCGGCAAATGCATTTGATCAACATTCTTCATCCATACTTCCTTTCTGATTAATTCCCCGCATGATATTCCTGAATAGATTTAACGTTCATTTCCCCCGTCAAGGCCAGCTCAATTCCCTCCACGGCTGCTGCAGCGGCAGAAATCGTCGTTACATAAGGAACTTTTCTTTGAATAGCGGTTTTCCGAATATAACTATCGTCTTGTTTACTTAATCTTCCAACATGTGTATTGATAATTAAGTGTAAATTCCCATTTAAAATATCATCTTGAATATTCGGCCTGCCTTCGTACAATTTAACAGCTAGTTCAGATTCGATCCCTTTTGACGACAAGAAAAGTCGGGTTCCCTTGGTTGAATAAATTTCAAAATTTAATCGCTTAAATCTTTTAGCAATTTCAACAACATCCTCCTTGTCTTTATCCGCGATAGAAATCAACACATTCCCCTCAATCGGCATTTTCGAACCAGCGGCGTCTTGTGATTTATAAAAAGCCGCCCCGAATGAATCAGCAATACCCATCACCTCTCCCGTTGCCCTCATTTCAGGCCCCAGCAACGGATCAACCTCAGGAAATTTAGAAAATGGAAAGACAGCCTCCTTCACGGAAAAATAATCTCTTTTCAAATTCTTAGCCAAGTTAAACTCACACAATTTCTTGCCTAATAAAATTTTAGTAGCGATTTTAGCTAACGGAACTCCGGTTGCTTTACTGACAAAAGGAACTGTTCTTGACGCCCTTGGATTCACTTCTAATACATAAAGGTCCCTTCCCAAAACAGCAAACTGAATATTCATGAGGCCGACAACCTTTAGTTTCATCGCCAGGTTGAATGTCTGCTCCTCTATTTGCTTGATGATATTTTTATGAATTTTATAAGGCGGCAAAACACAGGCACTATCGCCGGAATGAATGCCAGCTTCCTCAACATGCTCCATGATCCCTCCGATATACACATCCTCTCCGTCGCAAACAGCATCCACATCAACCTCTGTTGCTTTCTCCAGAAATTTATCAATAAGAATAGGCCTCTTGGGAGACGCCTCAATGGCATGCTCCATATAATCATTCAAGGACTGTTCATCATAAACAATCTCCATCGCCCTACCACCCAGAACATAGGATGGCCTGACCAAAACAGGATAACCGATTTTGTTCGCGATCGTTACCGCTTCAGCACAAGACCTGGCAATCCCTGATTCCGGCTGTTTTATCGACAATTCTTCCAAAATTGCGCTGAACTTTTCCCTGTCTTCAGCCAAATCAATACTGTTGATGGATGTCCCTAAAATATTGACACCATTCTTTTCTAATTCTTTTGCCAAATTCAAGGGCGTTTGCCCACCAAACTGAACGATGACACCCAAAGGCTTTTCTTTTCTGTAAATATTCAGAACATCTTCCACTGTCAGCGGTTCAAAATATAGGCGATCTGATGTGTCATAATCCGTCGAGACAGTCTCCGGATTGGAGTTCACCATGATTGAATCAATGCCTTCTTCTCTGATCGCGAAAGAAGCATGAACGCACACGTAATCGAACTCAATCCCCTGTCCTATCCGGTTCGGGCCGCTGCCAAGGATCATAACTTTTTTCTTATCTGTCAGCACAACCTCATCCTCTTCTTCATAAGTTGAATAATAATAGGGCGTCACGGCTTCAAACTCAGCAGCGCAGGTATCAACCATTTTATAAACAGGGAAAAGGCTGTTGTCTTGTCTGAATTTTCTGACGCCTTCTTCACCGGCACCAAATATTTGCGCTAAACTCCTATCGGAAAATCCTAAACGTTTGGCTTCTTTAAAAACATCAAGCGGGACAGATCTCAAATCATATTTGGATAATTCATCAGAGAACCCCAGGATCTCTTTCAATTGAAATAAAAACCAAAGGTCAATTTTAGTCAGCTGATACACTTCTTCGATATCCATTCCAAGCACAAAAGCCTGCTTAAGATAGAACAATCGTTTTGAATTGGGGACCAGCAGTTTTTTCTTTACGCTTTCCAGATCGGAATTTTTAATATTTTTTTCATCATCAGAAAAACCAAACATCCCTATCTCCATTGACCTTATAGCTTTTTGAAGGGATTCTTTAAATGTCCGGCCGATCGACATCGCTTCTCCCACGGATTTCATCTGGGTTGTTAATTCCTGATTGGCCTGACGGAATTTTTCAAACGCCCACCGGGGATATTTAACAACAACATAATCGATTGTCGGTTCAAAAGAAGCGGGGGTTTCTCTGGTAATATCATTCTGAATTTCATCTAATGTAAAACCGATCGCAAGTTTAGCGGCAATCTTCGCAATAGGAAAACCTGTCGCCTTTGAAGCAAGCGCGGAAGATCTTGATACCCTCGGATTCATTTCAATAACAACCATCCTGCCGTCATCAGGATTAACAGCAAACTGAACATTTGATCCCCCTGTTTCAACTCCGATTTCCCGGATAATCTTAATGGCAGCCTCTCGCATCACCTGATATTCCTTATCAGATAATGTCTGAGCGGGAGCGACCGTAATGGAATCACCTGTATGAACCCCCATAGGATCAATGTTTTCAATAGAGCAAATAATCACAACGTTATCTTTAAGATCACGCATAACCTCCAGCTCGTACTCTTTCCATCCAATGACTGATTCCTCTACCAGCACTTGATTAATGGTGCTAGCATCAAGGCCCCTTTGCGTAATTGTCCTAAGTTCATCAATATTGTAAGCGATGCCTCCGCCTGTCCCTCCTAAGGTATACGCAGGACGAATAACGGCCGGATAGCCTATTTTTTCAGCAAACTCAACCGCTTCTTCAACTGAATAAGCCGGGAAACTTTCCGGCATCGGAATATTTACCCTACCCATCGCTTCCTTAAAAAGAATCCTGTCTTCAGCCATTTCGATCGCTTCAAGTTTTGCCCCGATCAACTCTACGCCGTACTTATCCAGAATTCCTTTTTTAGCCAGTTCTACAGCGACATTTAACCCTGTCTGCCCTCCCAACGTCGGCAGAACTGCCTGGGGTTTTTCAATCTGAATGATCTTTTCTACTGTCTCTGCCGTTATCGGTTCAATATAAGTGCGTTCAACCATTTCAGGATCAGTCATGATCGTCGCAGGATTGGAATTGACTAAAACAACTTGATATCCTTCCTGCCTTAATGATTTGCATGCCTGAGTCCCCGAGTAGTCAAACTCACAAGCCTGGCCAATAACAATAGGGCCGGATCCGATAATTAATATTTTTTTAATATCATTTCTTGCTGGCATGATCTTTTCCGCCTTTATAGTTTTTGATCATTTCAATAAAATCACGAAATAAATACTTAGCATCAAATGGTCCGGGGGAAGCCTCCGGATGATACTGAACAGAAAATATCGGATGCTTTCTATGCCTCATCCCCTCAACCGTTTGATCATTTAAATTAATATGGGTCACCTCAATCTCCTCATCATTCAAAGAAGACATGTCCACACAAAACCCATGATTCTGTGAAGTAATATCAACTTTTCCTGTCCTTAAATCCTTAACCGGCTGATTTCCTCCTCGATGCCCGAATTTCAATTTGTAAGTTCTGCCGCCAAGGGCTAAAGCTAGGATCTGATGCCCCAAGCATATGCCCATAATTGGCAAATCTGGGTTTTCAGAAATTAATTTTCGAACCGTACTTATTAGATAGGGAACGCCTTTTGGATCTCCTGGACCATTTGAAAGCAAAACACCATCAAGATTTAATGCTGTTATCTGTTCATGAGATGCCGAAGCAGGCACAATAGTGAGCCGACACCCTAACGATTCCAATTCTCTTAAAATATTGTATTTAACGCCACAATCAATGACCCCGATCCTATGTTGACCGTTAATATTCCAATTATATTCATTTTCGCTCACCACCTCTTTAACAAGATCTCGCCCTATTAATCCTTTTGAAAGCCTAGCTTTCTCCACCAAACGATCATGGTCTAAATCTATTGTGGAAATACTTCCTTTCATGGCGCCGGCACTGCGGATATGCTTGGTCAGAGAACGAGTATCAATGCCTTCAATCCCTATGACCTGGTGTTCTTTTAAAAAATCGGATAAGCTCTGTTTAGCGCGCCAATTGCTCACGATAGGGCTGTTTTCTCTGACGATCATACCGCTGACCCAGGACTTTCCTGACTCACTATCCTCCTGATTTATCCCGTAATTTCCTATCATAGGATAGGTCATGGTCATGATCTGTCCGCAATAAGAAGGGTCCGTTAAGATCTCCTGATATCCGGTCATGCTCGTATTAAAAACAACTTCTCCAGTTTTTTCCCCGGAAGCACCGAAAGATTTACCTTCAAATATTCTTCCGTCTTCTAAAGCAAGCGTTGCCTTCATTTGCTTAACTCCAATTTTTTAGATTTTTCTTCAATCTCCTGAGCCATTTCACTTTTATAATCAACGATCTTTTTTCTAATCTCAGGAAATTTCACGCCTAAAATTTGGGCTGCTAAAATACCGGCATTTTTCGCCCCTGTTTTTCCAGTGGCCACAGTAGCAACCGGCACCCCGGACGGCATTTGAACCACCGACAAAAGAGAATCAAGCCCTCCGGCCAAGCTTGTCTGCATTGGCACACCTATAATAGGCAAAGGTGTTAATGATGCCATTACTCCCGCCAAATGGGCGGCCTTTCCGGCTCCCGCGATAATAACCTCTAATCCTCTTTCTTTCGCTGTCGTGGCATATTGATGAGCCTTGGCGGGAGTGCGGTGAGCTGAAACAATATCTATTTCATAAGCGATTCCGAATTTATCAAGCATCCTGGCTGCTTCACGCATATCTTCTAGATCAGAATCACTGCCCATAATAATTCCCACAAGAATTTCTTTAGTCATTTGTCCTAACCTCCTTTTTGTTATTACCCTCTTTCATAATCCACCTTGCCGCTTCATAAATATCTTTGGCAATAACATCCGGGTGAGATACTACTTTCAGCTCCGGCCGATGCTTTTCTCCATGGCCTGTCAAAACATAAGCGGAAGCCGCTCCGACTCTCTTAGCCATTTCAATATCATGAGGATGATCGCCTATTACGACGGATTTCTCCAAATCTAAACAAAATTTTTTTTCTGCATGACGAAGAAAAAAATCACTTGGTTTATGACATAAACATTTTTCTTCAGGCAAATGAGGACAATAATAGGTTTTGCGTATCCGAATCCCTTTGCCCATTAAAATATCCTGAATTTTCCAATTGAACTTTATTAGGTCTGACTCCGAAAAAACTTTCTTGGCTACACCGGACTGATTGGTCACAATGAACAAAACATATGTCTCCTGCAAAAGCCTTAAAGCGTCAATTGTGCGGGGAATCAGATGGAATTGATCAAGCGAACAAAAATACCCGACATCTTCGTTAATTGTTCCATCTCGATCAAGAAAAACCGCTTTGCGTTTTTTGTTTTCATTTCCCGAACTTATTGAATTACTCTCAATCATGATGTCTTTAATTTCTGTTCAATAAATTTTGTCGAATAATCTCCTCGCTGGAAATCGGCATGATCCAGCACCTTTAAATGAAACGGAATGGTGGTTTTTATGCCGTCTATAGTGTATTCCTGCAGACACCTCTTCATCCTGGCAATGGCAGATTTGCGATCATCCGCATGAACAACCAACTTTGCAATGAGTGAATCATAATACGGTGGGATTGAGTATCCTTCATACACATGGGAGTCCACCCTTACTCCAAGCCCTCCCGGCGGATTATATGCGGTAACCTTACCCGGCGACGGCATGAAATTATTTTCCGGATCCTCAGCGTTTATACGGCATTCTATGGAATGACCGTTACCCTGAATATCTGCCTGCCGGTACGCCAATTTCTCTCCAGCCGCGACACGAATCTGTTCTTTTACCAAATCCACGCCGGTGATCATTTCCGTGATCGGATGCTCCACCTGAATCCTTGTGTTCATCTCCATAAAATAATAATTTCCATCTTTATCAAAAATAAATTCCACTGTTCCCACGGTATAATACCCTACGGCCTGAGCGGCTTTTATGGCAGCTCGCCCCATCTCTGCACGTTGTTTTTCAGTCAGCACAGGTGACGGAGTTTCTTCAATCAGCTTTTGATGACGCCTTTGAATAGAGCACTCCCTTTCTCGCAAATGGATCGTATTTCCAAATTTATCAGCCAGAACCTGAACCTCAATATGCCTGGCTTCATCGATGTATTTTTCAAAATAAACTTCGTCATTACCAAAAGCCGCCTGGGCCTCATTTTGCGCCATATGAAAACCAGATATCAAACTTTCTTGATTATGGGCGATCCGCATCCCTTTCCCCCCACCGCCAGCGGAGGCTTTGATCATGACCGGATAGCCGATCTTTTTTGCCGCCTCAAGCGCTTCTTTTTCATTCCGCACAGGACCGTCGCTGCCTGGGACAACAGCCACTTTCGCCTTAATCATAGTATCCCTCGCAATACATTTATCCCCCATCTTATTGATGGCTGAAGCAGACGGACCGATAAAGGCAATATGGCATGCTTCACAGATATCAACAAAGTGCGTGTTTTCCGAAAGAAATCCGTACCCTGGATGGATGGCATCAATATCTGTAATCTCAGCTGCGCTGATAATTTTTGGTATATCAAGATAGCTTTCCCTGCTAGGGGCCTTGCCGATGCAAATGGCTTCATCAGCAAATCTAACATGAAGCGAATCTTTATCCGCTTGAGAAAAAACAGCAACTGTCTGTACACCCATTTCCCGACACGCGCGAATCACACGTAAAGCAATTTCCCCTCTATTGGCAATAAGAATTTTCTTGAACATTTACACTCCGCTGGCTTTTTTTAAACGATCCATAATAGCTGCCCCCAGCCCCTGCCTATGAAAGCTTTCCGAAAGAATGATATCCACCCCCAAAACATCCAATTCTCTTAGAACAGCATAAAGATTAGCAGCGCAGACAGTGAGGTTATTCCCCGGACCTAACGTCTTCACTGTAAAACCGGGATATTCTTCTTTATGTTCCTGAACTGACACGATCCCAACATTTTTAAAGGCTTTTCGATATTGGTCAGCGAGTCGTCTTATTTCGTTTATACCCGCATCCCCTTTACCATCAGCCAGTACTAACTTGGCTTTCGGAGCATAATGAGATTTATACATGCCCGGTGACAATATTCTTTTATGACTACGACTTTTTCGAAAAGGTGTGACATTTTTTAATTTTTCATAGCTTATCCCGCCGGGCCTTAAGACTTGTGGCACATCTTGCGTTAAATCTATGATGGTTGATTCAACGCCTATCAAGGTTGTCCCACCGTCAATAACCATATCAATCTTTCCATCTAAATCCTGCAGGACATGTCGGGCTCTTGTTGGCGAGATCCTTCCGAAAAGATTGGCACTTGGAGCACAAATAGGTTTCCCGGCACATTCAATTAAAGACAATGCAATTTTATTCTTAGGCATTCTCACAGCCACCGTATCAAGCCCTCCGGTAACAAGGACGGGAACTTTCTTTTTCTTTTTAAGAATCAATGTCAGTGGCCCTGGCCAGAACTTTTCTGCCAATTTAAATGCCACAGGCGGAATATCTCTCGCTAACTCACTCAAACTTTCCAGATCGCTAATATGTATGATTAATGGATCCTCAAAAGGACGTTCTTTAGCGGCAAAGATTTTTCTAACTGCTTTTACATCAAAAGCATTTGCTCCCAACCCATAGACGGTTTCCGTAGGAAATGCGACCAAGCCACTGTTGATAATGACTTTAGCTGCCTTATAGCACAGGGCTTCTTCAGGATTATTGGAATCTATTTCTATACATTCTGTTTTCATAACATTAAACACTTCCATTTTCAAAGCCTTGATCTAAATCAGTGGCCAGCGTAAAAATCTCAACCCTTTCATCAGTTTTGATATCAAAACTGGAATGCACGTCGATCACTTCCAGCTTCGTTATTCTTTTGATCAATTCCTCCATCAGCGGCTTGGCCTCCAAAATAATCTTTTCTTTTAATACTTTGATCGTTTTCGCCCCATCCTGAAATCGCGATAAATTTCGTTCAGCTGGAGGGGAAATGCCTTTAAACCGAATAATAATGGTTTCCCCGAATATTTGCGTCTTAACACTTTCAGGGTGCTCGCCTATATGCTGTTCCAAAAAGCATTTCATTTCTCGGCTTATTTTCGCCTCTAAATTCTGCTTACATTTCACATTCATTTTATTTATCCTTTGTTAACATGGCATATGCCTGCAGATATTTCTCTGTTGTTTTTCTGATAATATCATCCGGCAGCTCCGGGCCTGGATATGTTTTGCCCCAATCCAAGGTCTCCAGATAATCTCTCACATATTGCTTATCAAAACTTGGCTGAGGCTTTCCTGGGGCGTATTCATCTTTGGGCCAAAAACGAGATGAATCGGGCGTTAGGACTTCATCAATCAATATAAGAACCGACCCATCTGAAATCTTTCCAAATTCAAACTTAGTGTCGGCGATGATAATCCCTCGTGTTTCGGCGTATTCACTCGCTTTTTTGTAGACCTTAAGACTAATATCCCTTAACTGACCAGCTAATTCCTTGCCTAATTTCTCTTCAACAGAATCAAATGAGACATTAATATCATGCCCTTCATCTTCTTTGGTAGAAGGCGTGAAGATCGGGGCTGGCAGCTTATCTGATTCCCTTAACCCTTCCGGCATTTTTTGTCCGCAGACAGTTTGTTCTTTTTGATATTCTTTCCAGGCAGATCCTGACAAATAACCTCTGACAATACATTCAAAAGGTAACGGATCTGCTTTTCTGACAATCATAGAACGAACTTCCAAATCAGGATGGCCTAATTTTATTTCTTCAGGAAAATCATGAATGTCATCAGTAACAAAATGATTCGCAACAACGTCTTTTAAAAAATCAAACCAAAAAACAGAAAGCCTGGTTAAGACCTCGCCTTTTTGAGGGATGGCCGTGGGCAAAACTACATCAAAGCAAGAAATGCGATCTGAGGCAACCATAAGCAGATTATCCCCAAGACTATATATATCGCGCACTTTACCGCTTTTTTCAAAATTTAATCCTTGCAATCGATCCTGTGTAGCATGTTGCTTGCCCATCACCTTCCTCCTTTTCAATAAAAAAAGCCAACATCTATTCCCATCACGAAGAGGGGGAATCTTTGATGTTGGCTTACTCGACAACACCTCACACTGAGACCTTGCCAAGTCATCCAATGATATGTATACTTTTTTGTTTTTTTTACAACAAAACAAAAAAGCCAGCATTTTCCCGCCATAAAGATGGCTAAGTTTTAATGCTGGCTTACTCTGCAACCGCCGCAAACAAATTCGGCCCTTGCCTAGTCTTCCATAATATCTTTTACTGAAAAAATTTTATCAAATAAAAATCAGTTGTCAAATTTTTTTTCAAAATCTTTATCCAACGTAAAAATAATCACTCTTTCTCCTGTCTTGGTGCTTATATCTGAATGCAGGCTCTGTAGCTTGCATCCTGTAATATCAAACACAATACTCTCTAAAAGCATCCAAGCTCCTTCCAGCAAGCTCACCCTGGTCTTCTTAATAAGTTCAGACCCATCATCTGTTTTGGTCAACTGCTCTTCCGCTGGAGTCAGCACCCCTTTAAGCCGCACAAAGATCATATCATCAATAATATAAGTCTTGGTCTCTTTAGGACCTCGCCCCATGTATTCTTTTTCAAACTTGATTATGGCTTCACTGATTTCGGCTTCAATTTGTCCTTTAGTTTTTTTCTTCATAATTAGAAATATTGTATCATCCTTTATTATAAATTCAACTATTACCCAATTTTTGATTAAATACTATCATCTTATCTGAGATCTCGCAGATTCTTCCATCAATTGCCGAAACCGAGATAGCTGAAACCTTTCTTCTCCTTGCTTTACGATGTCGAGGAGTCTTTTAAGGTTAAAGAATCTAATTACCGCATGGTTTTCTTTATTTTCCCGCAGGTATTCTTTTACTGGATCTGAGAGATCAAGCGTCCTGAGAACTTTTGCGATGTATGACCAGTCTTCGCCTGTGATTTTTGATAGGCTTCTGACAGAACTAACGCCATGCGATTCTTTGAGACGCAGATAGTATTCGGCTTTATCAAGCGGGAAGCTTTCGAGACGGTTTAAGTGGACAACGTGCTTTTTCCATGTCTTTTGTTCAATGGTTTCTATGTTTTCAAGGTCTTCGGGGCGATATCCTAGCTGGAAGTGTTGTTTTGAGCCGTTTATGATTGTGTAGTATGGGAATTCGCACCAGTAGGTTCTGGGGCTGACGCCTGAATACCTCTGGATATAATTAAGGTATTCGATCATTTCCGCAGGGGAAAATTCTACGTGAGTTTTGCCGTCTAAAGAAAAACTCCCACTCGAACTGTGGCACAGAAGTGCGCCGGTTCGCGTGGGAGTAACATATGGGGTGATATCACAACAGTTGAAACCGCGCATTTCTTAACCACACTAAATCAAGGTATCAGTTCGCGTCTTGAAAGCTTGCCATTCACACATGTTTGCATAATGAGACCTGACACCTTTAATATTCATGTGAATTAAACATAGTCGCACAATTTTAAAAACTCCAGCTGACACCCGTTGCGACCGAAGGAACACTTGACGCGTATCCCCCGCTGACAGAAAGAATAATGTTTTTATCCTTGCCAACTACAGCTTTACCCCCTATTGCAAAAGCATTTTCATCTGCATAATTCCCAAAACCGGCACCAATGGAAAAATTCTTACCAGCAACTGGCGCCGGAATATTGGCCATCGCCATTGCGGTTGCAATTCCAGCGTATGCTTTTTTTGATATCCCTTTTCATAGCCGTCTAAATTAGACAAAATTGAAATCTAGTTGTAAATTGCTTGGGAG
>CAYZIY010000028.1:0-18848 GCA_964478715.1 uncultured Planctomycetales bacterium | reverse complement strand
AATATGTCGAATACCTCTTTTTTCTCCATTATAATTCCTCCTATTCGGCATAATTCTCTAATTATGCCTATTACAATGTAAAATATACGTCAAAATTAGCGTTTTGTCAATGCTTTTCTTTAACGGAGCTATCAATCCCTAATGTTCACTAATTAGTGAACATTAGCAAAAAGTGAACATTACAGGTCTCGCAGGCTAAATGTCCACTCGCCAGTGGACATTTCGTTGGAGTGGACATTTATTTGTCGAAAAAAGTATGCAAGTTTTGCGACATGGGTGTTCTATGTCGTAGAACAGTTGTACTATGATATAGAACAGCTAATTATAAAAGCCCTTGGGATTTGAAGACGTCTTGAACGATTTTCTTTGCGGTTGCGCCGGATGGGGTTTCCCCTCCGGTAATATTGCAGGCAAATACGTATGTTGTATCACCACTCTCAAGGAAACCGACAAACCAGCCCAGATTCCAATTATCATCAGAATCCATACCTGATCCGGTTTTGCCGTAAAGCGCGCCTTTATCGGTTTTCTCAACCAGCATAATATCACGTAGTATCCTGATATTCTGTTCTGAGAACGGAAGATTGCCGTCCAAAAGACCATTTAAAAGCGCAACTTGCTCATCTGCGCTGATCTTGATGGATGTCGTCTCGGGACGCGGAAGCCAGAAAATATCGATCCCTGCTGAGATATCCTGTGAACCATACCCGATTTTTTCGATATATTCCTTCATCCTGACTTCGCCGATCTCACGCGCTAATATCTGATACGCGGGAACAGCTGAAACCCGGAATGCCTCACGAAGCGCTAAGTCCTGATTCCAGTCATTAATAAACCGTTTAACGCCGTCCCATTTATACCACGGCTCATCTGCTCCCTTGATTAACCCAAGCTCAAGACCGATTAGAGTGTTGTATATTTTAAATGTCGAACACGGTGAAAGACGGCGGGCGCTAAGTTCCTTATCTATGTTAATCGTCTCACCTGTTGTCCGGTTATAGATCACAAGCGCGGTGTCATATCCTTGAAAAAGCGATGTATCCACATCCAATGCAAAGGCAGTCGAAACCGACAAAAGAATGTTGAAAAATAATGTTATGATTTTTATAGCTTTCATTTTTTTATTACTCCACCAGCGCCGCGGCGAGGGACATCATCAGCCCTGAGCAAGCCACGTCCTGAGCCTGTCGAGGGACGTGGCGCGTCGAATGGGTCGACTTACTATAACTTGGCCATCGGTCATCCGAATGTCTTGATATGAATTTTTTTATTTGCCTTCATATTTTTCCTGAAATTTCTTAAAATCAAAACTTGATCTTTCAACAGAACATTCAATTTGGTTTTCTCTTAAAACATTTTTGATTTTCTTTATGATAGAATTTTTCATCCCCGGACTTGCAATAACACGATGTATAAAATCATTAATTAAAGGAATATTCATATTTTGTATTTTGCATTTCTCTAATCGCTTCGATTTACTTAACATAAATTTATCACAAATGACACGAAATTCATTTTCAAATTGTAACGCGCTATGTTTAAGAGATAATCCCCGGATAGAAAAAGAATGCGCAGGATTTTGAATATACTTACCGTTTGGGTCAGAAAAGTCAAAAGTTGCTTTCTTGACAGAATTTGGACGATTTTCGCCCGGCTTTAAATACGTAACATTGCGTGCCTTAATCCATACATCTTGATTAGTTTTCCAGAAAGATTGAAAAAGATTCTTAAGAGAAGAGACATCAGTCTCAATGCAAACTCCACCATTCGCATAGCGATCCCACATAGCAAGAGATTCTTCAGTCGCGCGATGCCAACAACTAACAAAAATCCATGTTAATGCAGTATTAATTTCCCCTCTATCAGAGATCGTTTCTCCTTCCGAAATTTGTTCCCAATGAAATCGCGATAATCCTTCCCATGGATCCTTTTGAAGAAAGGCGCTCGCTGGCGGAAGAAATAATCCATGTTCGCACATCTTCTTTAATCGTTTAAATGACATATAACGTGTTAATTTCATATGACCTCAGCAAATCAAATTCATAATCACCTTCACCATCACATCTTTTTCTTTCGGGTTGCTTGCGGCGATCATAAGGGTTAAGGCGACAAGGGCGTTATCATCAATAACACGGCTTCCATCTTTGCGGTACAGAACTCCATTGCCTTTAAGAAAACAAATAAATAATGCCGCGGCGATTCTTTTGTTTCCATCCACAAAGTTATGATTCTTGGTCACAAAATACAACAAATGCGCTGCTTTTCCCTGAATTGTCGGATACGCGTCCTTACCGCCAGCGCTTTGATAAATCGCTCCGAGTGAACTTTTAAAACCTTGGTCTTTTTCTTGGCCAACAATATTTGAATCCTTAAACTTTTTCTTCATTGTTTCAATAATAATTCTGGCCTCTTGATAAGTCATTTTGTATTTATCATTTTTTTGCCCCTTTGGTTCCTTTAATCTTCCATGGTCAAAATCATCTAGTATGTCCAATGCTTTTGTGTATTCAGAAATAATTTGAGCCAGTCCTTTTGCTTCTGCTGACAGGTTTTCTATTTGCACAACATTACCGATCAAGTTCACAGCGTTCTTAAGTTCAAAATATTTCTGCTCTTGCTTTTTAAGCCGTTTTTCATTGATTGTGTAGCCTTCTATTAAATGCTGTTTTAATACTTTTGTCGCCCAAATACGGAAAAGAGTGCCTTGCTTGGATTTAATGCGATATCCAACGGATATAATAACATCCAGGTTGTAATATGTGGTTTTATACTTTTTCCCGTCACTGGCAGTTGTCAAGCATTCCTTGACAACTGAATCCTTGTGTAACTCCTCTTCCTTGAAGATATTATTGATGTGCAAACTGATATTCTGCTTTGTTTTCTGAAATAATAAAACCATCTGGGCCTGGGTAAGCCAGACGGTTTCCTCCCTCAATTGGACTTCAAGCCCCTTTTTGTATAAAACAACCTTGCCGCCTTCAATATTCTGTGTTTTTTTAGTCATTGTCCTCTTTCTTCATTTCATTATTGCGCACGATTTGTATTGTCCTGAATATCGTCTCGCGGAACCCGGCCATCGGCCATCCGAAGGTTTTTAAAAAAACTTTCATGGCCTCTATGTTACATAAAATTCCGTATTTTCAAAACACTAAATAATCCCGCCTAATACCATTAAAAAACCTTGGCCAGCCCGCTTGCTACCAACTCTTGGTTAAGATATTTTCCGCTAAGAAACACCTTATCTTTTGAAAGATTTTTTAAGGAATAGAACACATGACCCACGTAACGTCCGTACACATCGATTTTATTGGTCTTGACCATGACAAACGGCGCTTTTAATAAACGTTCGCACACAAACCGGTAGGCCTCCCTGCCCCTGGGTTCATCGAGAGGCGGGCAGTCCACCTCAGCGAGGCGGATGCGCTGTTGTTTCCATACCTGAAAGCCCAAATCGAACATCAACAAAAGCGTATCTCCGTCGATCACGCGTTCGATTTTGGCCGTATAGATGTAGGTGGGCTCCTGAGGACGCTTGATCTTCTGTTTGGATTGTCTCTTTTGATCTTGGGGTTTTGTGTGCTCATCGAACCTGCCGTCTTTAATGGCTTTGTACAACTGGCGGTAATTGAGATTTTCCTTTTTGGCCAAAGACGCGTACCATTTTCGCTCCCGGTTGTCGCGTAAAGGTAATAGCGCCCGGTAATGAGACCAGCTCAAGCGCGTGTCTCTGGGGACTTGCGGATACGTTTGAACAAAATACACACAGCGTTTGAGCGTCGAAAGATCGATGGCAAGTTCATCGGATAAATCTTCGAGCACAGATTCGCCGTAGGCGGATTGTTCAAGGATCCTTTCATCTAAGATACGCTTTCCGATATGCCAGTAGGTGACGACAAGTTCCCTCCCGGCGGCCTGCGCGGCGCGCGTTTTTCCCTCTTCGATGATGGAGCGGATATCCTTAAGTAGTTTTATGTAGCCGGTCTCTGTCATGAATTTGACATTACCCATAAAACACTCTCCTTTTAGGTATGCTTGTGCTGAGAATGACACACAACGTTCGGTTGGATTGGCCAATAACCAAAGGCGTGGTCAGGCTAGCAATAACCACAGGTCCTTAGATTAGATTAGTGTCGCGAGCGACACTAAACAAGAAATATTCTCATTTAGCATAGAAGGCTAATGTAGCATAGATTGCGCATTTTTGTAAAATGAAATAATCGTAGATTGCGCGATCGAGGTAAAAAAAATAACGGGTAGAATGTCGGATTGTGCAAAACGAAATAATTTGCGGCATGCGAAATCATGCAAAACGAAATAATTTGGAGAAATATACTACGCAGTAACCATGTAGTCTATTGTTTTGAAAATAAAAAAGCCGGGCCGGCAATTCTATTGCCGGCCCGGCTGTCTCGCCCGCCTCCGGCTTCACAGAAAAGCATGCGCGCAAGCGGAAGCTTAACCCGTTGATTAACCCCGTGATTTTTTGACGAAGATGAGGTCAAGAAGAGACCTGATCCCTTAAATGACCCCTTAATTTAAAATGCCAAGCCATGGTTCCGCTTGGATTCTTGAGAACTTGAGCGTAAATGTCAAAGACTTTCTCGTTTTCCATGTGCATAAAGTGGCCTGTTTTAGGGATGATGCGGATGGAACAATCCGGAATCAAGGCCGCGAGTGCCTTGACATCCTTAAAATCAATAATCGTATCGTTCTCACCGTAAAGAAGTATCGTCTGCGCTCGGATATCGCCTAAGGGCACCACTCTGTCCATGGATTCCGAGAGAATGACCGACATGCCGTGTTGGCTGAAAGCCTGAATCTGTTTTTCTTTCATCGCCTGAAACTGCTTGACAATTTGCTGTTTGACCTCATCCGGCAAATCTTTACCAAAATTGTTAATGATGACATAGGCGAGTTTCTGGCGGTCTTCATGCTTCATGCGGATACCCTTAAGGATTACCTCGCGCATCAAGCGGTTAGGACGAAGGCCGACACTTCCTAAAACTAGCTTGTCGGTCAACAGCGGATATTTGGTGGCAAACAAAAGCGCAATCACCCCGCCCCAGGATGACGAGCAAAGCGTGGGCCGCTCAAGACCCAAGCCTTCAATGACCGCGCGCAGGATGTCGGCCTGTTCATCGAGGGTGACATCGCCGCTTCCTTTGTTTACTCTGGCCTTACCCTGGTAGGGAAAATCAAAAAGCGTAATGCGGTACTGATTTCTGAAATGCTGCAAAAAAGACAGCCACATCGCCATCGACTGCTGGGCTCCGTTAACACAAACAACATCCTGCCCTTCTCCGAAAATCCGGTAAGGGATTTGAAATCTTCTGTGATGAAACGTTCCTTTTTTGCGTGCTGAATTCATGAATTATTGTACCCCAAAACACATCCAAGCAAAAGACCAGGCCTCTTATCTTAACCGGCCTTTTCTGCGGTATCGAATTGCTGTTTTTCTACGTCCCCTCACCATGCGCGAACTAAACACCGTTACCGGTTTGTCGAATTTCTCTTCAGTGCTGCCCGAATGGACCGATATCGGAAGTGCGGCTTTTAATAAGCGTTCGATATCCTGAACATCTTTCCGCTGGTCCGGAGAAGCAAAGGAAATCGCATGTCCGGCCTGACCGGCACGGCCGGTCCGTCCGATCCGGTGGATATAATTATCAGCATCCTCAGGTAGATCATAGTTGATAACAAGCTCTATCCCTATGACATCGATCCCCCGCGCCGCAATATCCGTTGCCGCTAAAACGCGATACCGGCCGCTGCGAAATCCATCGAGAGCTTCTCTGCGCTGGGCCAGTGAGCGGTCGGAATGAATTTCGGCAGCCCGATGGCCCATATTGCGTATGGCACGCGCGGTTTTTTTGGTGCTCACTTTCGTGCGGCAAAACAATAGGACCGGTCCGCGGTATTGTTTTAATATTTTTTCCAAGACTTCCCTTTTCTTTTCCTTGCGGACGATAAAAAGTTCATGCGAGACATCTTCTGCTGATGTTCCCGGGGGAGCAATCTCAACCTGAACGGGAAATTTCATATAGGAAGTTGCGATGCGCACAATAGCCGGGGGCATGGTTGCGGAAAAAAGCATAGTTTGGCGCTTTGAAGGAATCGCTTTTATTATCTTTTCAATTTGCGGAGCGAAACCCATATCCAGCATGCGGTCGGCCTCATCCAAAACCACGATGCCTGTTTTGTTGAGGTGAACCTTGCGCTGCCGCATAAGATCTATCAGCCGTCCGGGTGTCGCGATAATAATTTTCGGATTCCGGGTCAATGCTTTTATTTGTTTTCCGATGGGCGCACCGCCGATCAGGACAACCGATCGCATGGCAAAAACCCGAGCGATCTTCTCGACGTTTTCTTTCACCTGCAGTGCCAGTTCGCGGGTGGGCACCAGAATAAGCGCGATCGACTTGTCGCGCACAAGATTCTGGATCAACGGAATAGTAAATGCCATTGTTTTGCCAGTTCCGGTTTGTGCGATACCAATAAAATCTTTATTCTCAAGCGCAATGGGTATGCCCTTATGCTGTATGGGTGTCGCTTCTTTAAACCCCAGTTGTGCGATTTGCTCCATGATCTTCGGCGCAATGCCCAGCCCGGAAAAACTCAACGGAAATTGCCCGGAACACCCGGAAACAGTGTGTCTTTTTTTTATGTTATGCGTCACTTGCACTCCTTTTTTTAAACTCTTTGGTTAAAAGCCATTTTCATCCTTCAGGATCTTCTGCTATGATTAACGCTTTTTTACATTTTAATTCTTTTCATTGCTGTCCAAATTACGATATCATGTCTCAGATACTTCCAAAACACCGTAACTCCTTATATTTGAATCCCGTTTTTTCAGCGATAGTGTCCTCAAGTCCTCGTTTTAAAATTGATTTTTCTTTAGCTCCAAATGATATCCTAAAAAATCTAAAACCTGCATCAGCTTGTCTAACCTAACGGTTTTCTTGCCCTGTTCGAGTTCTCGTAAAAAGCGCAAGCCTACTCCAGCCCTCTTTGCAAATTCAATTTGAGTAAGCCCTATTTTCTTTCTTAAAGACTTAATATCAAAAGCTATGTTTGAAACATTTTTTTCCAAAGAATGATTATTCATTAAAATTTAATATAGCACCTTTAGGGTATAATTTCAAGATCTATTTAGAAATTTTATACCCTAAAGGTTATATTTACAATATTCTTATACCTTATAGGGTATTTATTATCTATTTTTATACATAATTATCGCTAAAATGAATCTTTAAATACAAAGATATACCTTATGGGGTATATTTTATTTTGAAAGTATGAAAATATACCCCCCCCGGTTAACAAAATTGGATAAGTGGCGTGGAATTGATTTCCGGCGAAGATGAGGTCAAGAAGAGACCTGAGCGTTCTGATTGACCCCTCTGAATGTTTTTCTGACAAGATACCTGCATCCTAATGTTCACTTTTTGCAAATGTTCACTACTTGATGAACATTACCGGCTGAGTGAACATTAAATATCCACTGTTCAGTAGACATTTCAAGGCAATGGACATTTATTTGTCGCAAAGAGTATGCAAGTTTTGCGACATAGATGTTCTATGGATAATAGGCTATAGGCATGAGGTAAGAGGCCATAGGTTTCTTTTCCTATCGCCCATAGCCTATCGCCTATGGCCTACAATTTTGTACGCTTGGGGATCTTGCCGGTTTTGAAGTGTTTATCGATCCAGCCGTTCTTGACCTTATCCCGGCTGTCGAAGTGCTTCACGTAGGGTTTGATGTCCAGAAGCGGGGTTCCGTCTAAAATATCGACTTCCGAGAACGTGAGGGTGCTTCCCTTGACGCTTTTTAATTTCACGATCGAGAATCCGATATGGTTCGGGCGGTGCGGGCTGCGGATGGCGAAAATGCCGTGTTCGGTATCTTCCAAAAAAGGCCTGCCGGTGAGCTTTTCTTCTTTCGAGCGGTTAAAATGATAGATCAGGATAATATGCGAAAAGCCTTCGATATCCTTAAGGCCCGCTTTATATTCAGGAAATAATCTGGCGGTACCTGTAACCCCGCTTTTGAATTTTCCCTGAATGGGCATGCCTTTGGGTCTCTTGTGCGGGGTGTTAATAATGCCGATCGGTTTGATATTGATTTTTTTATCTGTATTTCTCATGACTTAAAAAAGCTTTCTTATTTTATCGGCGTATACCGCCGTAAAAATAACGCGGGTATCAATACCATAAACCCGGCCCCGATACATCCCGCCGCCTGTATTAAAGAAAGCGGGCTGGTATGAAAGAGCGTGTTCATCGGCCGCCACTGCGTGAACAGGTACTGAACGAAAACCGTCACGGCGATTCCGATAACCGGGGCACGCGCGATCCTTCCGGGTTTCCCCCGTATCCGCTCAAAGGCCGAAGGAATCAAACGGCTTATGCTCAGAAGATAAAAGGCCTCCGCGGCGACAAGAGTGTTCACCGCCGCGGCACGCGCCAGTTCGATATTGCCGGTTGTTTGTCTAAGCAAGCTGAACATCCCGAAGGTGGCCAGCAGGTTATAGACAGAAATGACGCTTATGCGGATCATGAGTTTTCTGCTGAGTAATTTCTCACTGACGGGCCGGGGCCGGCGAGACATTATATCGCGTTCGGCGGGCTCAAAGGCCAAAGTCAACATCAGGGCGACCGAGCTCACCATATTGACCCAAAGGATCTGCACGGGAAGGATAGGGATAACAGTGGCGAAAAGCATGCCGGCAAGGATGGTTAAGGCTTCGCCGCCGTTCACTGGCAGGATAAAGCCGATCGTCTTCAAGATGTTGTCATATACCGCGCGTCCTTCTTCCACGGCGGCTTCGATAGAGGCGAAGTTGTCGTCGGTTAAAACCATATCCGCGGATTCTTTGGCGACTTCGGTGCCCATTAACCCCATGGCCACGCCGATATCAGCCTGCTGAAGAGCCGGGGCGTCATTGACGCCGTCCCCGGTTACGGCCACTATTTCATTTCTGGATTGCAGAGCTTTCACCAGACGGAGTTTGTGTTCAGGCGCGACCCTGGCAAAAACGCCGGCTTCAAGAACCCGGGAGAGTTCATCGTCGCTCATCCCGGAAAGCTCTTTTCCGCTGTATACTTTCTTATCGCCCTCGCCTGAAATATTCATTTGCCCGGCTATCGCGCCGGCTGTCCGCGCGTGATCGCCGGTGATCATCTTTATTTTTATCCCCGCGGACTGAGCCGCCTTAACAGCTTCAACCGCCTCCGGCCGGGGAGGGTCGATCATTCCGGCCAGGCCCGCGAAAACCATATCCGAATCAAGGTCATTTTTATCTATCTGCTTTTTATCGGCGTCCGTCACTTTTTTGGCAAAGGCCAGGACCCGCAAGCCCTTATCGGCCATGTAAGACGCTTTTTTATTTATTTCTTTTTTTTCCGTGCCTTGCCCGCAGCGCGCGAGTACGGCTTCAAGAGACCCTTTCATGTAGATGATCTTGCCATCCTCCCGCTGATGGAGAGTCGCCATATACTGCTTTTCAGATTCAAAAGGGATGACATCAATACGCGGGTATTTTTTTTCCAGCTCTTCTTTTTCCAGACCGGATTTCAAAGCTGCTGTGAGCAGAGCTCCCTCAGTCGGGTCTCCGGCAACCTCGAGCCGGCCCTCTTTTTCCTGAAGATGGGAGTCATTGCACAGCGTACCGGCGACAAGGAGATCACGAAGTTCGGGCGCTTCCTCCGCGACCCTTTGGTTGTCCTCCGGCACGATATCGCCCTGTTTCCGGAAATCTCCCGTGACCTTGTACGTCATCGCGTTAACATAGATCAGCTGGACTGTCATCCTGTTCTGGGTCAGCGTGCCGGTCTTGTCCGAACATATGACAGTGGTGCTCCCCAAGGCCTCTACCGCGGGAAGCTTTCTTATTATCGCGTGCCTTGCGGCCATGCGGTTAACGCCTATCGCGAGGGTCACGGTAATGGCCGCCGGAAGCCCTTCGGGTATCGCGCTCACCGCTAAGGCCACCGCCGATTTAAATCCCGTGATCCAGCTTATTCCCTTAATAAAGGTCAGAAGAAACATCAGGCCGGCCATGCCGATAATGGCATAAAGGATGGTCCGGCTGAACGCTTGAATTTTCCTGGTTAAAGGGGTCTCAAGCCCCCGGCTTTCTTCCATCATCTGTGAAATGCGTCCGGTCTCTGTTTTTTGGCCTATAGCGACCACTAGCCCTTTTCCTCTGCCCTTGGTAACCAGGGTTCCCGCGAAGGCCATTGACGACCTGTCGCCGAGGGACGCCTCTTGTGAGGCCGGATCGGTATTTTTGCTCACCGGAACAGACTCACCCGTTAAGGACGATTCGTTTATCTGCAGGTCCCGGACTTCCGCCAGCCGCGCATCAGCGGGAACTTTATCCCCTGAAGAAAGTATAATAACATCCCCGGGCACAATATCGCGTGAGGCGACCTCGCTAGTTGTCCCGCCGCGGATAACCCTTACCCGGCTCACCATGCTTTTGGACAAGGCTGAAATAGCCCGTTCGGCCTTTGATTCCTGAATAAAACTGACAATGGCGTTTATCAGCGCGACCCCCAAGATCACGGCCGCGTCGATTTTTTCGCCTATTAAAAACGAAACAACCGCCGCGATTAAAAGGATGTAAATAAGAGGCTGTTTAAAGTTATCCAGAAAGCGCAAAATTTCCGGCCTGGGCTTCTTGCCGCTGATCTCATTGGGCCCGTGTTCTTGCGCCCGGGTTTTAGCTTCTTCTTTCGATAAGCCTTTTTCAGGATCTGTGTTCAGTGCGTCAACGACCTTTTGGACATCCATCCCGTGCCAGTTTTTATTTTCTGTCTGAGCAGACATGCAACTCCTTATATTTTAAACGGATCAACGAATCTTTCCGATCAATCAGCAGAACCCCGTCAGAGAGCTTCGTCTCATTTGTAACCGCTATCCAATGCTGTTTTTCTGCCTTTTTCTCTTCTTTCCGATAAAAGGATAACGTGCTTTAATTCCGTTTCGTTTGTTGCCTTAAACCATTTGTCGTGAAACTGCTGGCTCTGAACAACTCTCGCAATAGCGGCTAAACTCTTCAGATGCGAAACACGGTCGCTGATGGAAGCGACCAGCACAAAAACAGTGTGCACGAGTCTATTATCGGGAAAAATTATACCCGCCTTCGCGCGCGCCAAAAATAGCCTGTTGACATTTCGCGCATCCACAAAAATATGAGGAATCGCTAAACCCTCGGCTATTATCGTACTTGATTCTTTTTCTCTCTTCATGAATTTATCGCGGAGCTCTTCGGAATCTATTTTCATACTTTTACCCAATTTCCGGGAAACTTCTGCAAAAAAGTCTTCCAGGCCTAATGAGACGCCAATATCCCAGACCAGACTTTCCTCCACCAGCCTGTGAAATTCATCCCCAATAATGCCTTCTCTTTGAACAACAATATCCTTGAGTTCGGCGAGGAGATTATCCGAAGTTAATTCTTTGTCCACAGCTGTCAGTTTTTCCATGACATAAATCAAAGCGGAATCCTGCGACGATCTCTTCTGGGCGTAGGTTTTATACCAAACAAACCCTAATAGAAGAAACAGCATGGTAATTAACATAATAAAAGAACCTGTTTCAATTAACAGAAAGATCCCACCCAATATTCCCAAAATCGGCAAATATGGGTACAGCGGTGAATGAAATTTCGGCCTGTAACTTAGAATTTTACTTTCTCTGAATAATATCAGCGTTAGATTTGCCATAATATAGAGCAAGATCAGCAAGCTCGAGGCAACTTTAACCAAAAATTCTAATCTAAAAAGCAAAATAGCCATGAGCATGAAAGCGCCGGTAGAAAGAATGGCAACGTAGGGTGTTTTAAACCGGGAACTTATCTTTTGAAAAACATCGGGAAGAAGATTATCTCTGCTCATGCCCAGCGGATATCTTGAAGCGGTCATAATACCCGCGTTGGCCGTAGAGATAAAAGCCAGGAAAGCCCCGATGCTTATAACTATTTTCAAAATATCGCCTCCGATGGCCTGAGCCCCGTCTGAAATAGGAGTTAAAGTATACGCGAGGCTGTCGGGATTTAAAACTCCTATGGTTATAAAAATAACAAGGCCGTAAAAGACAGAGGTTACGCCCAGAGAAAGAAGCATGCCTAACGGTAAATCTCGGCCGGGATTCTTCGTTTCTTCAGCGAGCGCAACCACCTTGGTCAAACCACCGAACGATATAAAAACAAAGCTTGCCGTAGCCAGCACGGAACCCAGTCCTTTAGAGAAAAACGGTGAAAAATTAACGGGAGTTACGGCTCGCGTGCCCAAAACAACATAAGTCAACAGTATGCCCAAAAGCCCCAAAACCAGAATCACCTGAAATCTGCCCGCCTCTTTTACTCCTATCAAATTTAAGAATACAAAAAACAAACACAGCCAAAAAGCAATGACATTTATGGATAAAGGGGTGATGATGCTTAGATAAGCCCCCATGCCTATTAAAGCAAAAGCGCCCTTTAGGCTCAAAGAAAACCACGTGCTGAATCCCGCGAGAGTTCCCAGAAGAGGGCCGAACCCCCTCATAATAAAAAAATAATCGCCTCCCGCTTTAGGCATTGCTGTGGATAATTCCGCCATGCTTAAAAGCGTGGGAATACACAGAATCCCCGCTGTTATATATGACAAAATAACTGCCGGACCCGCTTTAGCGAATGCCAGTCCCGGCAAGATAAAAAGCCCTGAACTAATCATCGCGCCTGATGCAACGCAAAATACATCCAAAAGGGTAAGGCTTCTTTTTAAATCGTTTTCCATTGAAATATCATCAAAGCTATTTGAATGTTCAAAACGTTTCTCTTTTATCCATTATATCTTCGCTCAGCTAATATACAATCCGTAATTGTTTCAGCCACCGTTTTGTTCAAAAAGTTTTAAAAAACAAACATTCCGATTAAGCCGCAGATCACAATAGCGATTATCGGATGCGCCTTGCCTTCAAAAACAACCAAAAACACAAAAGCGCCAATAGCGATCAGCAAATCGACCCATCCTTTAACAGCGGAAAAACCATAAGACCACACGGCAAAAAGAATCAGGCTTAGAACACCGAGCTGCAGCCCTCGCGAGAACTTCTGTAAGCCCCATTTTTTAAATTTTTCCTTGAGCGGTATGAGCACGGAATAAATCACAATCGAAGGCAGCATAACCGCGAGAGTGGCCGCGGCGGCACCGGAAATACCGGTTAAGCGAAAACCCGTAAACGTGGCCGCGTTAATGGCAATAGGCCCGGGGGTCATCTGCGCGATGGCGATAATCATCGACATTTCATCGAAACCCATCCACTGCTGATTTACGACAAGCTCATGCTGAATAAGCGGAATCGCGACCAGGCCGCCGCCGTAAGCTCCCAGTCCGATAAAAATAAAACTTATAAACAGCCCGGCCAGTGTGTGCATTACGGCGTTTCTCCCTCCGGCTCCTTTGGTTCATTTTCTTTTACGGGACAAATCCAGAAACCAAGAAGTGCTGCGGTTAATAAGCCCCACAGCGGATGCAAATTCAATAACCCGATCATGGCCAGTGATACGCCGACAACTATTACATACCGCCACCGCTTTAATAATTTTCTCCCGAAAGTAAACCCCGCGAAAGCCAATTGTCCCGCGACGGCCAGAGCGGCGCCTTTAAAAAAAGCCGCGACTTTGGGATGGCTGAAAAAAGGCAGCAAAACTCCGGCGACAAGAAGGATAACGCAAAACGACGGAAGAACAGTTCCTGCAATCGCCACAACCGATCCCGTTTTCCCTCTCATCCGCCGGCCAAGCAAATAGGCAGTGTTGACGGCAATGACACCCGGCACCATTGTGGCCATTGACATGGTTTCGATAAAATCCGAATCTTTCACCCATTTGCGTTTTAACACAAGCTCATGGCGAATGACCGGCAGCATGGCCAATCCCCCTCCGAATGTAAACAGTCCGATTCTGAAGAACGTCCAGAAAAGATCGCTCAGACAAAGATTCTTATCGGTATAATCCGGATTTCTATTCATTGAGATATTATTGCAGCGAGAGCTTTTGATCGCCTATCAACTTTTCTCTTTTTTTTCTTTAGAATGTCACGACCTTGTCCGAATCCCTGATGATATCATGCATATCCTTCATGGTCGAGATGGGGCACATGTCCGAGCCTTCCTGCTCTCGTGACTTGATACAGCTTCCGCAGGCGTAAATCACACCGTCTGCTTGCATGAGCTTTTCCGCCTGATCAACGGTGTTAAACTTCTCTGTGCTGACCTTCTGATATTCAACACCCTTGCCCATGAAAAACACTTTTACTCCATCACCCTGATTAAGGGCAAAGTTGCCGTAGCGCAAAGCATTCCAGCAGGTTTCGGCGTCATTACTCGCGATAATTATTCCTATTTTCATCTTTCGTCCCCCTTTTGCATTTCTGACGGATTCGGCGTTTTAAATACCAAAAATGTAGCATCAACACTGCCGATGTTTTTAATAATCATGGGCGTTTGATAGGCGACAGGCAACAGATCGCCTTCTTTAACCTGATGATCCGCACCGTCAAGATTAACCGTTAAATCACCCCTTACAACCAGAAGATGAACATTTGAATTAGCGTTATGCTGAGGCACACTCTGCCCGGGCTTTAACGCTATTTGCATGACAAGAATGTGCTTTTCATCAACCAGCTTACGGTTATCCATTTTGTCGTCATTATACGGTATGTTTTCTAATACGTTCATTAATTGTTCCCTTTATTTACCTGCCATGATAGCCTCAATATCACCATCAACCGTTTCAATGGGCTTAATGTCAAACTTCTCAACTAAAACTTTGGCGACATTCGGGGAAAGAAACGCCGGTAACGTAGACCCTAAGCGGATTCCTTTAATGCCCAAGGACAGCAAGGCCAGAAGAACTGCTACAGCCTTCTGCTCATACCACGCAATATCGTATGAAACAGGCAACTCATTAATATCCTTGAGTCCGAAAACCTCCTTCAATTTCAAAGCGATAACAGCCAGCGAGTACGAATCGTTGCACTGTCCCGCATCCAGAACTCTTGGAATACCGCCAATATCGCCAAGCTGTAATTTATTGTAGCGGTACTTAGCACATCCGGCCGTAAGGATAACCGTGTCTTTGGGAAGTTTTTCCGCGACTTCAGTGAAATAACTGCGAGAGGGCTGTCTGCCGTCGCATCCGGCCATAACAACAAAACGTTTGATCGCCCCAGACTTCACCGCTTCAACTATCTTATCCGCCAAAGCAATCACCTGATTGTGAGCAAATCCCCCGGTCAGGGTGCCTTGTTCCAATTCATCCGGCGCTTTGCAGGTTTTTGCCAAAGCAATAACTTCTGAAAAATCTTTTGACCCGTCTTTTTTTCTATCAGCAATATGCTTAGCTCCGGGATAGCTGACCACACCGGTCGTAAACAATCTGCTTAAATACGTATTTTCTTTCTTTACTGGGATCAGACAATTCGTTGTCAAGACGATAGGGCCGTTAAAAGATTCGAACTCTTTATTCTGATGCCACCATGAACCGCCGTAATTCCCTACAAAGTGTTTATACTTTTTGAACGCCGGATAATAATTAGCCGGAAGCATCTCTCCGTGCGTATAAACATCCACCCCGGTTCCTTCGGTCTGCTTAAGAAGTTCTTCCATATCCTTAAGGTCATGTCCGCTGATCAGTATCCCGGGATTCTGGCGTACGCCTAAATTGACTTGTGTTATTTCCGGGTGCCCATAAGTTGATGTATTCGCTTCATCAAGAAGGGCCATAGTTGTAACGGCTGTTTCTCCGGCTTTCATAACCATAGCGACCATCTGGTCAACTGAAAGGTCACGCAATGTCGAATCCAAAGCTTCCATAATAAAATTATAAATCTCGTCTTTTTCGTATCCCAATACAGCGGCGTGATCCGCGTAAGCGGCAATACCCTTGCATCCAATAATAAGCAACTGCCGCAAAGACCTGACATCTTCGCTGTCTTTAGCGTTAATTCTCAATTCGCTCGATTTGGCTTTGGCAAGAATTTCATCATTATTCTCTGAAATCCACGAAGCGCAATCTGGTAAGATTTCCGAAAAATCTTTGACCTTCTTCTTTTTATAAACATCCAGAAAAACTTTCTTTATTTCATCTCTGATTTTAAGGCCTTCTTTAATCTTCTCGATAATCGCGTTGTCATCCCAAGCAGCATTGGTTATTGTCACAAATAATGACTGGCAGATAAAATGACCAAACTTTTTATCTACCGTTTCGATTTCCTTAAGGCGGTTGCCGAAAAACGAAATGCCTTTACACACCTCAATAAGCAAATCCTGCACGTCAGCGGTTTCCTCTGGTTTTCCGCAAACACCTTTAATTGTACACCCTTGATTTTTCGCTGTTTCCTGGCATTGAAAGCAAAACATTCCCAGAATTCATCCTCCCGTTATTTTCTGATTATATAAATATATCTTTACGCAATGTCCCAAATTTTGAGAAACACACACGCGTTGTTATCAAAATCGTAAGCAAAACGCTTATGATGGTACTTGTGACAATGCTGATCATGATCATGATCTGATACTTGATAGCCACTTCCGGGCTTGCGCCTCCCAGAATAACGCCGGTCATCATGCCCGGAAGCGCCACAATTCCCATGGTAGCCATCGAAGCGATCGTCGGTTTAAGCGCAAGGCGTATACTTTCTTTCATATACGGACGAGCAGCTTCATGGTGAGCGGCTCCGAGTGAAAGCACATACAGATACTTTTTCACATCTTTGCGCAGGCTCTTATAGAAAGTGTCTATGCCGACGATATTGCCTCGCAGGGAATTGCCTAAAAGCATCCCGCCGAGAACGATCAGATATCTGGCGTCAAAGACATAATCAAGCCGGATGACAAAGATATTGATGTAAAAAATAACCGCGAATGTCGCCAGGGCAAACGATATAAATACCGGCACAAGAATCTTGCCGGGTTTCATTGATGAGCCGCGTATCGCCGAAAAAACCGCGACCAGTATCATCACGATAAGCCACAAAAGATTGATAAAAGCGTTATTCCATAAAAACAGATATTTTAAGAACACTCCGATGAGTACAAGCTGGATAGTCATTCTCCCCGCTGAACTCAAAAGAGGTTTTACAAGGCCAAGCCCGTAAACCCGGCTCAAAATAACCGGCACTGCCAGCAGTAAGAATACCAATAACAATGAATAAACGGAAATATCTATTGTTTCCACGCTTTTTGCTCCAGATCAAAAATTCTCACATGAGGATTATCCAGCCAGAGGGCGTCATGGGATACGCTAAGAACCGTCCAATCCTCATGCCCTATAAAAAAGTCGGCTACTTTTTTCTTGAGGTTTTTATCTAAAGCCGAAGTTACTTCATCCAAAAGAAAAACATCCCGTCCCAGCAGGGCAGAAACTATAATGGCAACCCTCTGCCTTTCTCCTCCGGAAATTTCAGAAATATCTTTATTAAGCAGATCACGGCTTAACTCAAAGGAATCCATTAGTTCATGGATTTTATCTTCGCTGAAATCCAAAGATTGATTGGCTTTAATCCCGGCAACAAACGTAAACCAATCCGATACTTTATAATCACCGACGCTGACATCCTGATCGACAAACGAAACTTTTTGCCTCACATCCCAGACCGTGTGCTCATCGACAGGCGCACCGTCAAACAATACCCTGCCTTTTTGAGGCCGGACAAATCCAAGCAAGAGAGCAAACAGCGAAGATTTACCGAGACCTGATTTTCCTAAAAGGACTACTTTTTCGCCTTGAGCGATCTCAAGTGAAAAGCCACTGAAAACCTTTTTATCATCAAAGGCTAAATCGATATTTTCAAAGCCGATCATAATTACTCTGCCCTATGAATATAAAACAAAAAGTTTTAGCTGTCTTTCGCTCTATGCGCGGCTGTATATAAACACGGAACCACAAACAGAGTTAAAAACGCCGCTACCAACAGCCCGCCGACAACTGTAACCGCAAGCGGCCTTAACATCTCCAGACCCTCCCCTCTAAAAAGAGCTAAAGGAAGAAGGCCGGATACCGTGGTTAAAGTCGTCATCAGTATAGGCCTTAATCTTATCGCGGATGCGGTAATTACAGAATCAAACAGAGAAAGCCTGTTTTCCGCGCGCACATCATTGATATACTGAACCAGTACGATCGCGTTATTGACAACAATACCCGCCAGAAGGATAAGCCCGAGAAAGACAGTAGCGCCCACAGGGGTATTTGTCAGATAAAGAAGAAAAACAGAACCGGTTACAGCAAGAGGCAGGGTGAACATAATAATAAGCGGGTCAAGAAGCGATTCAAACTGAACCGCCATTACCGTAAACACCAGAAAAACAGCCAGGGCGATAACGACAAAAAGCTGCCCGCTGGCTTCCTGGGCGGCTTCTTCTTCTCCTCCGTATTCCAGAGTATACCCTTCGGGGATATCAAGACTTTTTAGTTTTTCTCTTATTTGGTCTGTTACCAGGCCTACGTTACGGCCGATCACATCTCCTGTTACCTCCATCAGGCGCACCTGGTCTTCCCGGTCTATTCTTACCGGGCCTTTTGAAAGAGTTATCTTTGCGGCCTCTTCTAATTTTAACTCTACCCCTGAAGGCGGATAAAGAGATATATTTTTGACTGCTTTAACATTTTGAATCTTATCCGGGTCGACCATAACCCTGATATCATAATCGGTACCTGTTTCTTTATCTGTAAACTGGGTAGCTACCCGGCCGTCAGCCGCCGCAGAAACAGCCTCATAAACATCTTTAGCAGATAAACTGAAATAACTCAGTTTATCCCTGTCAGGGGTAATATGCAGTTCGGGCTTGGTTATATCTA
>CAYZIY010000027.1:0-19380 GCA_964478715.1 uncultured Planctomycetales bacterium | reverse complement strand
CTAGAAATATAAACATTAACTTAGGAATTGACAAGGTATTCCATACCAGGAGGTTTGTTATGAAATTAATCATTGCCATGATTCAGCCGCATAAACTGCCTGATGTTAAGCAAGCTTTGTTTGACGCAGAGGTTCATAAAATGACGGTGACAAATGTACTAGGGTGTGGACAGCAAAAAGGTTACTCGGAGACATATCGAGGCGTTGTTCATGAAGTCAATCTGCTTAAGAAAGTACGATTAGAAATTGCCGTTAACAATGAATTTGTCGAGCCAACGATCAAGGCGATCATCAAGGGCGCCAAAACAGGAAATATTGGAGACGGAAAGATTTTTGTTTTGGATCTGCCCCGATGTATCCGTATTCGAACGGAAGAAGAAGGATCGCTAGCGATTGGATAAAGCTTTTGAACAGGTGGTTTTTATTCATTGCAGGCCATTTGTTTATGTTAATTGAGTTTTTTAATAAAATGTGTTAAAACAAGGGTATCTAAACCTTATGATTAAAAAAAGGAGAGAAATGAAAGGGAAAATGAAAGACAACGATATGCAAAGTGTAGCAGATTTTTACGGCGAAAATGTATTTAGTTTGAAAGTGATGCGTAACTATCTTTCAGAAAGAGCCTATAAATCACTAAGCAACACCATTAGCGCAGGGGGTATGCTTGATCCAGACATTGCTGATGAAGTGGCTGATGCCATGAAAACATGGGCGGTGGCCAAAGGAGCAACGCATTTTACGCATTGGTTTCAGCCCTTAACCGGAACGACAGCCGAAAAACACGATTCCTTTATCTCTCCCGACGAAGAAGGCGGTGTTATGCTGAAGTTCTCGGGCAAAGAACTTATTCAAGGTGAGCCGGATGCGTCCAGTTTTCCTTCAGGGGGGTTAAGGCCCACATTCGAGGCCCGCGGTTACACCGGCTGGGATCCGACATCGCCGGCTTTTATCAAAAAAGGTCCTAAAGGAGCAACGCTTTGTATTCCGACTTATTTTATCGGCTGGAACGGGGAGGCCCTCGACAAGAAAACTCCTCTTCTGCGTTCCATGCACGCACTTTCCAAACAAGTTTGCCGTCTGGGGACACTTTTTGGAATCAATATAAAAGGAAAAAGAGCTTATGCGACTCTTGGTGGAGAACAGGAGTATTTTCTGATTGATCGTAGTTACTATCTGCAAAGAATTGATTTGGTTCAAACCGGCAGAACGCTTTTCGGTAAAGAACCGGCTAAGCATCAGCAGATGGCCGATCATTATTTTGGGGCTATTAAAAGCCGCATCATGGCTTTTATGGAAGACCTGGATCGGGAAATGTGGAAGCTGGGCGTTCCCACAAAAACACGGCATAATGAAGTATCTCCGGCTCAATATGAAGTAGCTCCCGTCTTTGAAAGCCTGAACTTGGCTGTTGATCATAACATGCTTTGCATGGAAGTCATGCAAAAAGTGGCTGAAAAGCACGGATTGGTTTGTCTCCTGCATGAAAAACCTTTTGCCGGCGTTAATGGTTCCGGAAAGCATAACAACTGGGCAATTGTCGGTCCCGATGGAAAAAATTGGCTGGCTCCGGGCGATAATCCTCATGAGGATGCAAAGTTCTTAGTGATGCTGTGCGCTGTTATCAAGGCCGTTGATACTTATGCAGAAATGCTTCGCGTTTCCATCGCATCAGCTGGCAATGATCACCGATTGGGGTCTCACGAGGCGCCGCCGGCGATCATATCCATCTTTTTGGGCGATCAGCTGACGGACGTGATTGAGCAGATCGAAAAGGATGGCGCTAAAAGCTCCAAGAGGGGCGGTGTTCTTGAGATCGGCGTTGATTCTCTTCCGAAGCTTCCGAGGGATGCGACTGATCGAAACAGAACATCCCCCTTTGCCTTTACGGGTACCAAGTTTGAGTTTCGTGCTGTTGGGTCCAATATGAGCTTGGCCGGCCCCAACATCATCTTAAATACGATTGTGGCGGATGCTCTGGATGAAATCTGCACACAACTGGAAAAAGATAAGAAAGAAAAGAAAGATTTTAATACATCGGTACAGGGGCTTTTGAAGAAAATCATCAAAAAACACAGACGCGTGATCTTTAACGGCGATAATTATACGGGTAATTGGCTTAAGGAAGCACAGAAAAGAGGTTTGCCGAATCTCAGGAATACCCCGGAAGCCTTAGGAGTCTTAAGCAAATCTGCCTACATCAAGCTCTTTGAAAGACACGGCGTTTTGACACCCAAAGAGTTGAAGTCCAGGCATGATGTTTACCTGGAGGCCTATGAGACAACCATTGATTATGAAGCTAAGCTGGCCGTTGATATAGCCAAAACTATGATTATTCCAGTCGCTATTGAGTATCAGGAGGAATTGGCCGATACGATTCGATCGGTTGAGATGATTAACAAAAAGAAATCAATCTCGGCTCGAAAGCTCCTTCAAGAAGTATCGACTAAAACTGAGAAAGCATTAACACTTATTGATTCCCTTGAAGCGGCGATCAGAAAGGGTGTTGGACTAAAAACTAAAGAGGCGATGGAGAAACTCAGAGAACCCATTGATGTTCTCGAAGGCCTTGTTCCTGCCGAGAAATGGCCTCTGCCTTCTTATGCCGAAATGCTTTTTATTCTCTAGGTGTGGTTGTTTTTCTGAAAAATATCGGTATTGAGGGTCCGGGGACGATGTTGGAATATTTTCGGGGCGTCGGTTTCGAATGCCAGATAGTGGAATTGGATGCCGGCTCCAAATTCCCCCAAGATATCGACTTCATTGATGCGGCGGTCTTTTTAGGGGGACCCATGAATGTTTATGAAGAAAACAAACATCCCTTTCTCAAAAAAGAAATAGTTTTTTTAAATCAACTGCTTGAAGAAAAAAAACCCATCTTAGGCATTTGCCTGGGGTCACAGCTGTTGGCCCAATCTTGTGGCGCTAAAGTCGGCAGAGCGTCTTGTAAAGAAATCGGATTCTCATCTGTTTATTTAAATGAATCCGGACTCAATGATCCGCTTTTTAGCGGATTGCCTCAAACTTTAGATGTGTTTCAATGGCACGAAGATACTTTTGAGATTCCGCCAGAAGGCCAGTTGATTGCAACATCTCGAGATTGTCCCCATCAGGCATTTCGAATCAACCATTGTGCTTATGGCCTTCAATTTCATATTGAAGTGACAGATGAAATGATCGAGAGTTGGATTAAAAAGTATTTCAAGTGCCCAGATCCGTTCTTACATCCAAAAGGCGAAAAAATGTTGAGCGACTATAAAGAGAAGAAGCAGGTCTTTGATGTTCAAGCGCAGAGAATTTATGAGAATTTTAATAGAATCATAATTCTTTCATTAACAAAGAATCAGAGTTATTTTGCATGAAAGATGCCCCATAGTTGGGCAAGTTGGGATAAGATGATCAGAATTGCTTTAGCGCAAATCAATCCGACGGTCGGAGATCTTGATGGTAATCGCCGAAAGATCATTCAGGCCATTAAGAATGCCCGTCAGCAGGGTGCCGATATCGTCGCAACTCCCGAGATGGGTATCACGGGATATCCTCCTGAAGATCTTCTTCTTAAGAAGTATTTTGTCCGTGACAATGCGAGAACGCTTCATTCCCTCATTTCTGAGACAAAAAATATTGTTGCTATTGTCGGCTTTGTAGATCATGACAAAAAAGGACAACTTTACAATGCGGCAGCCGTGATGGCTAACAAAAAACTTAGAGGAATATATTATAAGCAGAATCTTCCTAATTATGGTGTTTTCGACGAACAAAGATATTTTGTAAAAGGGAGTAATAATCTGATTTTCAAAATAGGGCTTGGCTCTTTTGGTGTTAGTATTTGCGAAGATATTTGGAGTGAGCAAAGCCCCGCTTTAGAACAAGCTAAAGCAGGGGCGAGCTTTCTTATTAACATTTCTTCTTCTCCTTATCATGCAGGGAAAGCACAAGAGCGTCAGAGAATGTTAAGTAAACTGGCCAGGCAATTCCGCAGTACGGTTGCTTATGTCAATTTGGTTGGTGGTCAAGACGAACTTGTTTTTGACGGAGCCAGCATGATTGTTGATCCCCAAGGAAAAGTGGTTGCTTTTGGAAAACAATTTGAAGAGGATATGGTTGTTGCTGATTGTGAAATCAAAAGGAAAAAAAGAATTACGAAGAAAAAAATAAAAAGTGTATCGATTTCTTGGAGGATTGATCCGAGGGGAAGAATTGCCATTAAAGGAAAAAAAGCGCGACGCCTCAAACGCTGGGCAGAGATTTATCAGGCGCTTGTTCTAGGAACACGCGATTATATTCACAAAAACGGATTTCAAAAGGTTGTTATCGGATTAAGCGGTGGGATTGATTCGGCGCTGAGCGCCGCTATTGCCTGTGATGCAATCGGTAAGGAGAATGTGGTCGGAGTTTCTTTGCCGTCGCGCTTTACATCCATCGCAACGCGTCTTGATGCCAGACGGTTGGCTGCCAATTTAGGAATGAATTTTAAGGATCTTCCGATTTATGCGGTCCATTCGGCTTATTTGAAAGCTCTCCGGAACGAATTTAAAGGGACAAAATCAGGCATTGCTGAAGAAAACATCCAGGCTCGCATTCGCGGAAACATCTTGATGGCTCTCTCCAACAAATTTGGCTGGTTGGTGCTGACCACCGGCAATAAAAGCGAATTTTCTGTGGGATATTGCACTCTCTATGGTGATATGGCCGGAGGATTTTGCGTTCTTAAAGATATTCCCAAAACGCTTGTTTACAAATTGGCAAAATACAAGAATGACAGCGCAAAGACCGCAGTGATTCCTCAGAGTATTATCAAGCGGCCTCCGACGGCAGAACTGCGGGCCAATCAAAAAGATCAGGATTCGCTCCCCCCGTATTCGGTCTTAGATGCTATTTTGGAGGATTACATTGAACACGACAGAAGTTCAGCCAAGATTCAAAAGAAGAGAATCGGATCTAAGGTTGTCACGAAAGTGATACGAATGGTCGATGACAGCGAATACAAGCGACGGCAATCCGCTCCGGGAATTAAAATAACGCCCAAATCTTTTGGCCGGGACCGCCGGCTTCCGATTACAAATCGATATAAAGAAAAGAAGTGACAACCTAAGGGAAAAAATTACAGCTGATGAGATTGAAGAATATTTTTTAACGCATGCGAAAGGGAGAATCTACCGCTAGGTGATTGATAATACAAAAAAAAGATTAATCGGGCAAGTCCTAAAGCATAGGTGGGAGAATCAAACATTAGCTACGAAAATGATCGGTTTTAGCGGAAATACCCCCAGAGCCAAAGTGCTGTGTTCTAACATCAACCCGGCAGTCTTCTAATAATGAGCTATTTCTGCTTTCCAGAAAAACAGGGGCTTTATAGTGCTGCTCAGGAGCGCGACAGTTGCGGAGTGGGATTTGTTGTCAACATTGACGGCAGGAAATCTCACGAGATTATCATTCGCGCTGTTGAGGTTTTAAGAAATCTGCTTCACCGTGGAGCGACAGGAGAAGACGCTAGGACGGGAGACGGCGCTGGCATTCTTATTCAAATTCCCGATGATTTCTTGCGGAAAGAAAGCCGCGTTCTCTCGATCAATCTTCCTTCTTTCGGATCTTACGGAGTCGGTATGGTTTTTCTTCCTCAGAACAGTGAGCTAAGGAAAAAATGTCAGGAAGTGTTTGAAAAAGTTGTTTCAAAAGAGGGATTAACTCTTCTGGGATGGCGCGATGTTCCGGTTGACAACGTTGTTCTGGGCGAACAGGCAAGAAGCGCACAACCCGTTATTGCGCAATGCTTCATTGACGGAAAAGGTTTTGAGAATGATTCTCTGGAGCGTAAACTTTATGTTGTCAGAAGGCAGATTGAGAATCAGGTGGATGTTTCTTTGCGGATCGGGGACGCATTCTACATTCCGAGCCTTTCTTGCCGGACGATTGTCTATAAGGGGATGATGCTGGCTCCTCAGGTAACCGGATTTTATCGGGATTTAAACGACGAATGTTTTGTGAGTGCTTTGGCCGTTATCCATCAACGCTACAGCACCAATACCTTTCCATCCTGGAAGTTGGCTCAGCCGTTTCGATATTTGGCGCACAACGGGGAAATTAATACACTGCGGGGGAACCTTAATCAAATGGAGGCCCGCGAGAAACTTCTTCGGAGCGACCTCTTCAAGGATGATATAGAAAAGATTTTACCCGTTATTGACGCGGCAGGAAGTGATTCGGCCTGCCTTGACAATGCCTTAGAACTGCTCGCATCCGCTGGAAGAGATTTGCCTCATTCGATGATGATGCTTATTCCGCAGGCGTGGGGAGAAAAGTATCCTATCGGACCAGACCTGAAGGGATTCTTTGAATATCATTCGGGTCTGATGGAGCCATGGGATGGTCCCGCGGCGGTTGCCTTTAGCAACGGAAACCTCGTGGGCGCTCTTCTTGACAGAAACGGTCTGCGCCCGGCCCGCTACACAATTACAGATGACGGTTTCATGGTTCTGGCTTCCGAAGCGGGTGTTTTGAGCTTTCCCGAAGAGCGCATTGTCGAAAAAGGGGCTCTGAGGCCGGGAGAAATAATCTTGGCCGATCTTAAAAAGAAACGCGTTATTAAAAATGCCGAAATAAAAACTTTTTATTCCAGGCGACAGCCTTATCGAAGGTGGGTCCAGGAAAATAAAATAGAACTCCGTGGTCTTTTTAATGACGCGGCTCCCGTTGCGCCGGACACCCCAAGTCTTTTTAAGAGGCAAGAGCTTTTTGGCTATACCTTAGAGGATCTAAAAATGATTCTTGGACCTATGGCATCTAAAGGGTATGAACCGGTAGGCTCTATGGGGCACGATGCTCCTCTGGCGGTTCTTTCAGAGAAGCCGCAGCTTTTATATGCTTATTTTAAACAGCTTTTTGCGCAAATTACCAATCCCGCGATCGATCCTATCCGGGAGGAATTGGTCATGTCTTTGATGACGTTTATGGGCAATCCGGGAAATATTCTTTCCGAAGTGCCGCAGAACAGCAAGCTGATCAAGCTAAGGCACCCCATCCTTTCCAATGAGGATGTCGAAAGGATTAATTCTTTAAATCTTAAAGAATTCTGGACAGTAACATTGCAGATGGGATTTCCGAAAGGGAGTTCAGCCGAAGGTTTACGGGAAGCTTTAGAGCAAATATGCAAAGCGGCTGAGACTTCTGTCGACAATGGATGTTCTTTGATTATTCTAAGTGATCGTAATCTTTCCTCGGGCTCAGTTCCCATTCCAGCTTTACTGGCGGTTTCAGCCGTTAACCAACACTTGATTTTAAGAGGATTAAAAACAAACGTGGGTATTATTGTGGAAACGGGAGAGGCGAGAGAAGTCCATCATTTTGCGCTTCTTTTAGGCTTTGGCGCGACGGCCATAAACCCTTATTTGGCTTTTGAGACGATAGCGGATATGGCAATAAAAAAATTGCTCGATAACGAAATCGGCACGGCAAAAGCCGTTGAAAATTATATCAAAGCCATTTGCAAAGGCCTTCTGAAGATTATGTCCAAGATGGGCATATCGACTCTTCGAAGCTACCGGGGTGCTCAGATTTTCGAAGCTGTCGGGCTTAATGCTGATGTCATTGAGCAATATTTCATAGGGACTTCTTCGAAGATAGAAGGGATTGGTATGACGGAGATTGCTGCCGAGGCCGAGGAGAGACACAAGGCAGCTTATGGGGGGGCGTCAAAAACATTTTTGATTTTACCCAGCGGAGGGCAATATAAATACCGCAGGGAAGGGGAGCGCCACTTATGGATTCCGGAAACGATTAGCAAGCTGCAATTTGCCGCGCAAAGAAATAATTATAAAATTTTTAAGGAATATACCGAGTTGATCAATAACCAGACAAAAAAACAAAGCACGTTGCGGGGATTGTTGCGCTTCAAGAAAACTAGCGCTATTTCCATTGATGAGGTGGAGCCCGTCGCTGAGATCATGAAGCGTTTTGCCACCTCGGCAATGTCGTTTGGATCCATTAGTCGTGAGGCGCATGAGACCTTGGCGATTGCCATGAACCGGATAGGCGCTATGAGCAACAGCGGTGAAGGCGGGGAAGACCCCCGCCGTTACAAATCTTTATTCGGCGAGGATAACCGCTGTAGCGCTGTCAAGCAGGTCGCTAGCGGTCGTTTTGGGGTTACAGCAGAATATCTCGTCAGCGCGAAAGAAATACAGATTAAAATCGCTCAGGGGGCAAAACCAGGTGAGGGCGGTCAGCTTCCCGGGCACAAGGTTAACGAAGAAATTGCGCGCGTTCGGTATTCGACGCCGGGAGTAACGCTTATTTCGCCTCCGCCGCATCACGATATCTATTCCATCGAGGATATTAAACAATTGATCTTTGATTTGCGTAATGTCAATCCTCAAGCGCGAGTTTCCGTGAAGCTTGTTTCAGAAGTAGGAGTCGGGACGATTGCGGCCGGGGTTGCCAAAGCACGTGCGGATATGGTTTTAATCAGCGGCTATGACGGAGGGACGGGGGCCTCGCCTCTTTCATCCATTCGGCATGCCGGTGTTCCCTGGGAGCTGGGGTTAGCCGAAACACAGCAGACACTTGTTTTAAATAATTTGAGAAGCCGCGTTCGCATTCAGACAGACGGCCAAATAAAGACAGGACGGGACGTGATTATCGCGGCCCTGCTGGGTGCCGAAGAATTCGGGTTTGGTACTACCGCATTGGTTGTTATGGGCTGTGTCATGATGCGCTGTTGTCATTTGAATACTTGCCCGGTTGGCGTGGCCACTCAGGATCCCGATTTGCGTCGTCGATTTACCGGAAAGCCGGAGCACGTTGTGAACTTTTTTCAGATGATTGCTCAAGAAGTCAGAGAATATATGGCTCAACTGGGATTTCGCAGATTAGACGATCTTATCGGAAGAAGCGATCTTCTTGAGATGAACGATGCCATTGATTTCTGGAAAGCCAAAGGGCTTGACCTTTCCAGAATCCTTTATGGTGCAGGCAAGAACAGTGAAAGTGAGCGGCGATGCCTGAAACGGCAGGACTATGCGATGGATGGTATTCTTGACAAGAAACTTATCGAAAAAAGCAAAGAAGCGTTGACAGAAAAAAAACCCGTTAAAATTGAACAGTCGATTAGAAACACCAACCTTGCAACAGGAGCCATGCTTTCCGGTGAAATCGCAAAGCGTTACGGGGGTAAGGGGCTTCCCGACGATACCATTACGATTATTTTTAATGGGGCGGCGGGACAAAGTTTCGGCGCCTTTGGGATTCGAGGCCTTACTTTTGTCCTGGAGGGAGAATCTAATGATTATCTTGGAAAGGGTTTATGTGGGGCCAAGATTATCGTTAAGCCTCCCAAGGCAAGCACGTATGATCCGATAGAGAATATTATCTGCGGAAACGTCCTTATGTACGGCGCGACATCGGGAGAAGTTTATATCCAAGGGCGCGTGGGTGAACGCTTTTGCATTAGAAATAGCGGGGTTTATGCTGTTGTTGAGGGCGTAGGCGATCATGGGTGTGAATATATGACAGGGGGAAGAGTTGTTGTCTTGGGAGAAACCGGAGTTAATTTTGCCGCGGGCATGAGTGGCGGGATCGCTTATGTTTATGATCCTTCTAGCCGATTGGATGGCCGCTGTAACCTGGACATGGTTGACCTTGAGCTTGTCTCGGAGAAGGACGATGTTGACGAATTAAGAAAAATGATTCAAAAACATTTCCAATATACGGAAAGCCGAAGGGCGGGTGATATCCTCAAGAATTGGGATGCCTGCCTGCCTTCGTTTGTCAAAGTCTTTCCTATGGAATACCGACGGGTTCTCGGCCGGATGATGAAAGAAGACGAAGATACGGAAAGGGAAGAGTCAATTTTTAAATAAATTATGGGCGATACCAAAGGTTTTATGAAATATAGACGGCAGGACTTGACGAAAGAACCTGCCGAAACGCGCAAAAAGCATTGGAAGGAGTTTATCAGATACCTTTCGGACGAAGAATTAAAAAAGCAAGGCGCGCGGTGCATGGATTGCGGAGTTCCCTTTTGTCACTGGGCATGTCCTATTGGAAACGTGATTCCTGACTGGAATGATTTGGTTTATCACGGCCGCTGGAAAGAGGCCGTTGAAAGACTCTGCCAGACCAATTCTTTCGCGGAAATCACGGGGCGTGTCTGTCCGGCCTTGTGCGAAAATTCTTGCGTTATGGCGATTAATCAGCCCGCAACAGCAATAAGAAATATCGAAATTTCTATTATCGAGAAAGCCTATGAGCGGGGATGGATTCAGCCACGTATACCCAAGAAGCGGTCGGGTAAAACAATCGCCGTTGTTGGATCGGGTCCGGCAGGCCTGGCTTGCGCTGATCAGCTTAACAAAAAAGGGCATAGCGTTACTGTTTACGAAAAAAACGAAGATGTCGGAGGTCTTCTAACTTTTGGGATTCCAGATTTCAAACTAGAAAAATGGGTGGTCAAAAGGCGTGTTGATTTGATGCGCGAAGCAGGCATTGTGTTTAAAACAGGTGTGTGTGTCGGCGTTGACGTCAAGGTAAAGTATCTTCAAAAAGAGCATGATGCGGTTGTTTTGGCCGGCGGAGCAGGGCAGCCGCGCGATTTAGAAATTCCAGGAAGAAAACTTTCGGGTGTTCATCAGGCTATAGAGTATTTAATACAACAAAACCGCGTTAACAGAGGACAGAAAATCAGGCCGGAAGAACGTATTACGGCAGAAGGAAAAAATGTCATCGTTTTAGGCGGTGGAGACACGGGATCCGATTGCGTGGGCACGGCCAACAGACAAGGTGCGAAGTCGGTTAAGCAATTTGAATTGCTAGATCGACCGCCGGAACAGAGATCCTGTGAAAACCCTTGGCCGCAGTGGGCGAATATTTACAGAAGGTCAACTTCTCACGAAGAAGGGGTTGAGCAAGATTACGGTATTATGACAAAATTTTTGACGGGAGAAGGCGGCCACATCAGAAAATTACATGCCGTTCGTCTGGAATTTGGGCTGAAAGACCCGCAAACCGGTTGCTGTGCCATGAAAGAAATCCGCAATTCTGTCTTTGAAGAGAATTGCGATCTTTTGCTTTTGGCTATGGGCTTTTTGGGGCCTGACAAAAAAGGAATGCTTCAGGAGCTTGGCGTTAAATTAGACCAAAGAGGCAATGTGAAGACAAACGAAAAATACATGACAAGCTTTGAGGGTATTTTTGCGGCCGGAGATATGCGCAGAGGCCAGTCCCTTGTTGTCTGGGCGATAGACGAAGGGCGCCTTGCGGCACAGGGTGTTTGTCAATGGCTTGCAGGGCGGGCTTGCGTGAAAAAATCTTAAACAATATTCACAAAGGATGACAAGAAGCCAAGAGGGTAAAATGAAGCAGAAAAATCAAGCGTTCCATACGGGCCTTCCGGGTTTAGACAAAATTTTAAAGGGTGTTCGCCTGGAAGACAATGTTGTTTTTCAAGTCGACAGCATTGCACACTATATTCCTTTTGTTTATCCTTTCGCGAAAGACGTTCATTTAAAAAAGAAAACCCTTGTTTATTTTCGTTTTGCTGAGCATTCTCCTCTTATTCCGGAGGGCGTCACGGCATATACATACGAACTTCACCCCGAGGCTGGTTTTGAAAATTTTATTTCCGAAATTCTTGATGTCATAGAGCAATTCGGGGAAGGGGCGTTTTATGTCTTTGACTGTCTTTCTGAGCTTGCGGTTGATTGGTATAGCGATCGCATGTTGGGCAATTTTTTTATGATTACCTGCCCTTACCTTTATGATTTTAAAACCATAGCCTATTTTTCTCTTTTACGAAATGCCCACACTGCTCTTGCGACTGAAGCTATCCACGAAACAGCGCAGGTTGTTTTAGATGTTTACCACAATAAAGATAATTATTACGTTCATCCTTTAAAAGTTGACGGGCGTCATTCTCCTACGATGTACATGCTCCACAGATGGGAGGGGGAAGACTTTATTCCGGTTACCAGAAGTACGACAACGGTGGAAATCCTTGCTTCGGTCCCCCAGCCCTGGCTGGACTTTTCCATGCAGCGGCACGATGTTTGGACAAAAAATTTTCTTCAGGCTCAGGAAGTAGTCAGCGCGACCCGTTTAGACAGGCAGGCTGCCTGGAAAAACAGCAAGCTTTTTTTGCGGCTTTTGAGAATGGCAGTGACAAGAGATCAGAGGGTTTTGGATCTTGCTTTAAAATATTTTGATTTTGTTGATGTTGTCAATATTGGAAAACGGATGATCGGTACGGGTCTTATTGGTGGGAAATCCGTCGGGATGCTTTTGGCGCGGGCCATCCTTCAGAAGAAAGATAAGAAATGGACGGAAAGACTGGAGCCGCATGATTCTTTTTTTATCGGGTCTGATGTTTTTTATACGTATGTTATTCAAAACAAATGCTGGTGGGCGCGCCGCCGGATTAAGAATACCGATGATGATTTTGATTCTGCCGATCGGGTTCGAGAGCAAATGCTGGCGGGAACTTTTCCGAAAGATATCCAAGACCAGTTTATGGAGATGCTTGAGTATTTTGGGCAGTCTCCCATTATCGTGCGTTCTTCCAGCCTCCTCGAAGATGCCTACGGAAATGCTTTTTCAGGAAAATATGAAAGCGTTTTTTGCGTTAATCAGGGAACGCCGCAGGAGCGACTTGAGAATTTTATGGCGGCTGTACGCGTTGTTTACTCAAGCACAATGAGCAAAGAGGCCCTTGCCTACCGCGCGCATTGGGGGCTTTTGGATAGAGACGAACAAATGGCGCTTCTGGTGCAGCGTGTTTCCGGTTCCGTTTACGAAGATCTTTATTTCCCGCATATTGCCGGCGTGGGTTTTTCTTTTAATCCTTTTGTTTGGAGTAGCGAAATCGATCCCGCGGCGGGTATGATTCGGCTTGTGTTTGGTTTGGGGACGCGTGCCGTCGAGCGCGTCGATGATGATTATACCCGTATTGTGGCCCTCAACGCTCCGATGCGCAGACCCGAGGGCAGTTCGGATGATATTCGGAAATACACGCAGCATAAAGTCGATATTTTAGATCTCAAGACCAATACCCATGCGACTGGCAGCTTCGAAGAAGTTGCGAAAAAAACAAGCGATCTTCCTCTTCAAATTTTTGCTTCGCGGGATAAAGAGCTTGAGCGCCGTATCCGTGAACAAAAGCGCGACGATATTTTTTCTTGGGTACTTACATTTGAGAGCCTATTGTCCCAAAGTGCTTTTGTGCAGGATATGCGTCAAATGATGGATATTCTTCAGGAAGCTTATGATTATCCGGTAGACATAGAATTTACGGCAAACTTTCTGGATGACGAAGGCTATAAAATTAATTTACTTCAATGCAGGCCATTTCAGGTGAAAGGAAATATTTTGAGCGTTGAGACGCCGCGTTTGATTGATCGTGAACGGGTTCTTTTGGAAACCCCCGGGCCCGTGATCGGCAGCAACAGGGCCACGACCATTGACCGCATAATTTATGTGGTTCCTGAAGTTTACGGGAAAATGAAAATGAACGACCGTTATTCTATTGCTCGGCTGGTGGGCCAGCTGACACATTTAAAAGGCGAAGAAGAGAGGTCGACCATTATGCTTATCGGTCCCGGGCGCTGGGCAACGAGTTCGCCGGAGTTGGGCGTTCCCGTATCTTTTGCGGAAATTAATACGGCTTCCGTTCTTTGTGAAGTCGTAGCGATGCGAGAAGACTTGGTTCCGGAAGTGTCCTTGGGGACCCATTTCTTCAATGATCTTGTTGAGATGGACATGCTTTATTTTGCCGTCTACCCCCAGAAATACGACAATGTATTAAACAAAGATTTCTTTGAGAAATCAAAAAACAGGCTGATTGATCTTCTTCCAGAGGCGAAGAAATGGGCCTCAGTGGTACGCGTAATTGATTCTGACCATATTGAAGGGGAGCAAACCGTTTGCCTCAATGCCGATGTGCTTAAACAAAGTGCCGTTTGCTATATCGGGGAGGAAGCCGTGTCTCAGGAAGGAAAAACGGCTTAAAATCCCAATCAAAACCACCCTGCCAAAGCCTTCGATAAATCCACAAAGACACAAAGAATATTTGACAAAAAGAAAAGTTGATTGTATATTGCATTTACTTTGGGCAAAGGCGTTCGAAGTGAATCCGACCATTTAGATTCAGCAAAGGGCAAAGAAGTCCTCAAGAAACAGAAGGGTGTTTTTTGAGGATTTTTTATTCTTGAATCAAAAACTGCGATTTCTCATCAAGAAGCAAGCGCAGGACACTCTTAATTCTATGAAAGAAATTATTGAAAAAAAACAGTTATCCGAGGAAGTATTTAAACTCAAGGTTGAGGCGCCCTTAATTTCCCAGGAGTGTCTTCCCGGCCAATTTATTATCCTTCAGATTGACGAAAACGGCGAGCGGATTCCTCTGACGATTGCCGATTCTGATTCTCAGAAAGGGACCATTACGTTGATTTTTCAAGCCGTTGGTAAAACGACTCGCTTACTATCCGAACTTCGGGAAGGGGGTGCGATTCTGAATCTTGTCGGCCCTCTCGGAAAACCGACTCATATTGATAGTTTTGGTACGGTTGCCGGAGTTGGCGGCGGCATAGGTGTTGCGCCGCTTTACCCTATTGCCAAGGCTATGAAAAAAAAGGGCAACCGTCTCGTTATTATTATTGGGGCGCGTACTAAAGATTTAATTATCCTCGAAGATGAAATAAGGTCTATTGCCGATGATCTTATTATTTGTACCGATGACGGTTCTTATGGGCGCAAAGCATTGGTTACGGACCCCTTGAAAGAATTATGCGAATCCACAAAGAAACCCGATTTGGTGACAGCCATCGGGCCGCCCATTATGATGAAATTTTGCGCGGAAACAACGCGTCCCTACCACATTCCGACGGTTGTTTCTTTAAATACAATCATGGTTGACGGAACGGGTATGTGCGGGGGGTGTCGCGTAACCGTGGGAGACAAGACTCAGTTTGTCTGTGTTGACGGTCCCGAATTTGACGGACATCTGGTTGATTTTGATAATATGATGAATCGCTTAAGAACATATAAAAAACACGAAGATGTTGCGCGTGAACAGTGTCGTCTTGATATAGAAATCAAAAGACAGAAGGCAAGAAGATGAGCCGTATGTCCTTAGAAAAAATTATTCAGGACAGCCGGCAGCAGTTGGATCAGGTTCTCGGTGAAAATACGCCTCTTAAGCCCAAAGATCGAATGAGCATTACTCCTCAAGAAATGCCCTCGCAGGATCCGCAGGTACGCAAGAATAACATGCAAGAAGTTACCCTTGGATATACGCCCCCACAGGCACGGCTTGAGGCCATGCGGTGTCTGCAATGCAAAAATGCTCCATGCGTTAAGGGATGTCCTGTGGGTATTAATATCCCTGCTTTTATTAAAGCGATAGCGGATGGAGCTAACGAGGAAGCCATAAATATCATTAAACAAAACAGCCTGTTACCTGCCGTGTGCGGCAGAGTATGCCCTCAAGAAACCCAATGTCAAGCCCCATGCATGGTTGGTAAGGCATTGAAAGATGTGAATAAGGCCGTATCGATAGGAAGATTGGAACGATTTGCCGCGGACTGGGAGCGAGGGCACGGCAGGCTTGTCTGTCCTGCTTTAAAATCAGAAACCGGTAAAAAAGTAGCGGTTATCGGCAGTGGTCCCGCTAGTATTACAGTAGCTGCCGATGTGCGCCGGGAGGGGCATGCGGTTACGATGTTTGAAGCATTTCACAAGCCAGGCGGTGTTATGGTCTATGGCATTCCGGAATTTCGTTTGCCTAAGAAAATTGTTCAGGCGGAGATTGACACTTTAAAAAGCATGGGTGTTGAATTAAAAACAAATTTTGTGATCGGACGCACGCGAAAATTGTTGGATCTTATGAGTAAAGACGGGTTTGACGCTGTTTTTATCGGTACCGGCGCTGGGTTACCCCGCTTTATGAATATCAAAGGGGAAAATTTAGTTGGTGTCTTTTCGGCAAACGAATATTTAACACGGTCAAATTTAATGCGGGCGTATGATCAAGAACGCGCTCACACGCCGATTTTTCCGTCTCGTAAAGTCGCCGTTTTAGGCGGTGGAAACGTCGCGATGGATGCTGCCCGAACGGCTGTGCGCCTCGGCGCAAAAGAAGTGCATCTTATCTATCGGCGGACCGAGGTTGAAATGCCGGCGCGTGTTGAAGAAGTGGCTCATGCCAAAGAAGAAGGCGTGATCTTTCATCTTTTGCAGAATGCCAAGCGTATTTTGGGTAATGAACACGGGTGCGTTAAATCCATGGAATGCTTAAGATATGAATTAGGTGCGCCGGATGAATCGGGTCGGCGCCGCCCTGTGCCTATTGTGGGAAGCGAATTTATTATGGACCTCGATACGGTTATTATCGCGATCGGCAACGATTCCAATCCTTTGATTAAGCAAACAACCATTGATTTGGAAACGAATAAGTGGGGCAATATTATTACCGATGAAAACGGAAGAACATCCATCGAAGGCGTTTATGCCGGCGGAGATATTGTCCTAGGTTCGGCAACCGTTATTCTGGCCATGGGTCAGGGAAGGACCGCTGCCAAGGCCATTAATGAATATTTATCAAATCCGAGAAGCATTTAAGCGTAAGCTGACTAACGGAATAACGGGCGGTATCGCGTTTTAGCAAATAATTAAAAAAATTGAGAGTTTCGCAAACTAAAGGAGGAAGAAGATGGCAGACGTCAAAGAGTTTATGAAATTAATTATTGCCAAAAATCCAGGCGAGCAGGAGTTTCATCAAGCTGTCGAAGAGGTGGCAGAATCGGTCTTGCCGTTTATTATGAAAAATCCTCAGTACCGAGAAGCAAAAATTCTCGAGCGGATCGCAGAGCCGGAAAGAGTTATCATGTTCCGTGTACCCTGGCTCGACGATAAAGGGGATGTCCAAATCAACCGCGGGATTCGCGTTGAAATGAACGGTGCTTTAGGTCCGTACAAGGGAGGGATTCGTTTTCATCCTACCGTTTATTTGGGGCTGCTCAAATTTCTCGCGTTCGAGCAAGTGTTTAAAAACAGTTTAACTTCTCTTCCGATGGGCGGCGGTAAGGGCGGATCTGATTTTAACCCCAAAGGCAAATCTGATAACGAGGTTATGAAATTCTGCCAAAGTTTTATGACGGAGCTTTCTCGCCATATCGGCCCGGATACGGATATTCCGGCAGGAGATATCGGCGTCGGCGGGCGTGAAATCGGTTTTATGTTTGGCCAGTACAAGCGTTTGCGTAATGAATTTACGGGTGTGCTGACAGGTAAAGGACTGAATTGGGGAGGAAGCCTGATCCGTCCGGAGGCCACAGGTTATGGATGTGTTTATTTCACGCAGGCGATGCTTGAAGCCAAGGGTAATTCGCTTAAAGCAAAAGTTTGTGCTGTTTCCGGTTCTGGCAATGTCGCGCAGTACACGGTTGAAAAAGTGAATCAGCTTGGCGGAAAATGCGTTACGCTTTCTGATTCAAACGGGACAGTCTACGATCCCAAAGGCATCGATGAAGAAAAATTAGCTTTTGTTATGGAATTGAAAAATATAAGACGTGGGCGTATTAAAGAATATGCCGAAAAATATAATTGTGAGTATCATGAAGGCAAGCGCCCCTGGGGCGTCAAATGCGATGTTGCCTTTCCGTCAGCTACTCAAAATGAAATTAATGAAGCTGATGCCAAAGAATTGGTCAGAAACGGATGTATTGCTGTTGGCGAAGGGGCCAATATGCCGACAACGCCGGAAGGGGTTGAAGTATTTCAAAAAGCAAAAATTTGTTACGGCCCGGGCAAGGCCGCCAATGCGGGAGGCGTGGCGACATCCGGTCTTGAAATGTCCCAGAACAGCATGCGCCTGTCCTGGTCCCGCGAGGAAGTGGACAAAAAGCTGCAGCAGATTATGCTTGCGATTCATGAGCAATGCTTAAGATACGGGAAAGAAGGCAGTTATACGGATTATGTAAAAGGAGCCAACATCGGAGGGTTTGTTAAAGTTGCCGATGCGATGTTGGATCAAGGGCTGGTCTAGGTGTCTCAAAAACTGTAGATAAACAACCCCGCGCTTACAGTCGCGGGGTTGTTTGTCAGTCTTTTTTATAGTTTGCGGGAATTGTCGTTATTCTGCAGAAATAGTAAATAATTTCCAAAAATACTTGATACACCACACAAGCGTGTGGTACACTGATGTAATGGATAAAAAAAGAAGTCTTACAAACAAGCAGAAGCGTGTTTTAAAATTTATTTACGACTGCATCAAAAAGCAGCAAAGCCCGCCAACCATTCGGGAGATCGCGGAGCAATTTAGATTCTCATCGACCGGAACGGTTCGCGATTATCTTAAGGCGCTAGCCCAAAAAGGATACATCCGCCTTTCGGCCGGAAAATCTCGCGCCATTGAGCTGGTCAAAGAAGCCCTCTTCCAGGTGCCCGTTCTTGGTATAGTGCGCGCTGGCGCACCCACTCTAGCCGTCGAGAATATTGAAGGATATCTGGATTTGGATTCCATGGTTTATCCGGAAGACGATCTTTTTGCTCTGCGGGTGAAAGGAGACAGCATGATTGAAGCCGGAATTCTTCCTGATGATTTTGTGCTTGTCCGCAGTCAACGCATGGCGCAAGTGGGTGAAGTTGTTGTGGCCTTGATCGGCGAAGAAGCCACGGTCAAAACGCTCAAGAAAAAAAATCAGCAGTACTATCTGGAACCAGCTAATGTGAATTATGAGCCGATCATGATGACTCCCGAAACAGAGATCCTCGGAAAAGTGATCAATGTGATCCGCAAATATTGATGTCTTTTCGCCTTGCGTTCCGCCTCCCTTCCTTGTTTTTCTGAAAAAATAGATTATACTTTTATTAGACAATCAATGGCCACGGATATATTTATCCGTGGTCTTTTTTTATGGGAGGTTGCCATGTATGAGTGCTACCGCATAGAACGACGCCGTTTTCAGCGTATCTCTGTCAAACTCTCAGTTCTTTATCAAATTGATGGACCCGAGCATATCCGCCGGATCTTAGCGGATCGTGAATACGAAGGCGAAGCCATTGATTTAAGCGAAGGCGGTATAGCGCTTATTGCCAACCATTTTCTTCCCCGGGGTGTCAGACTTTCCATGCGGCTTATTCTTTTTGAATCCACACAGATCGGTATAACCAATATTTATGATCCGCTCTCTATTGAGGGAGATGTGCGCAGCTGTTTTTATCGGGGAGAAGGCCAATATCGCTTAGGGATCTGCTTTAATGGTATCGGCGAGTTCTCAAGAACGGTTCTTACTGATTTGATCTATTCATCTCTCAAGCCGGCCTGCGCTTCATAGTTCCTGCAGGTAATGTCAAATAAATTGTGTAAATTGATCTAAGGGTTTATCCTTCCAATTA
>CAYZIY010000026.1:0-21309 GCA_964478715.1 uncultured Planctomycetales bacterium | reverse complement strand
CACCATTATAGGATGTGTTAGGCTTTTTTTTATTCTTAATTTAGACAAACATGAATAATTATGCTAAAGAGAAAGACAGGTAAGGAGATTAAATGGTCAAAGTAAAAATATTTGGAGCCGGATCTATAGGGACACATTTGGCGCATGGTTGTCGCCGTAAAGACTGGGATGTTACCGTAAACGATATTGACGTTCAAGCTCTTGAACGGATGAAAAAAGAAATCTATCCCGCACGCTATGGCGAATGGGATGACAATATACGCTTGACCTCTTTGCCAGAAACGGGATCAGAACTTTTTGACGTAGTGATAATCGGAACCCCGCCCGATACCCACATAACCATTGCCCTAGAGGTCTTAAGAAAGCAGGCGCCAAAAGTTATGTTGATCGAAAAACCTTTGTGTACACCGTTGTTGCAGGAATGTCAAGAATTATGGGAATTGGCCTGCACGAAGAAAACCGTTGTTCTAACAGGATATAATCACGTTTTGACCGAGAATACGCAAAAAGCGCAGGAATATTTAGCGCGTCAAGCTTTGGGGGAACCGTTGACAATGACGGCCTTGTTTCGTGAACACTGGGGCGGGATATTTTCGGCCCATCCTTGGTTGAAAGGGCCACAGGATACGTATCTTGGTTTTTACGAAAGAGGCGGGGGCGCCGGCGGAGAACATTCTCATGCCATCAATATTTGGCAACATTTCGCTCATGGTATGGGGTGGGGACGGGTCAATGAAGTTTCCGCCATGTTGGATATTGTAGATGACGGGAATGTCAAATATGATCGCATTTGTCAGTTGCATGTCAAAACCGAAAAAGGATTGATCGGTAATATCGTTCAAGATGTCGTGACGCAACCTACCAAGAAATATGTCCGCATTCAAGGTAGCCAAAAAGCTTTGGAATGGCACGTGAACTGGAAAAAAGACTGTGATGCCGTGTTGGTTTTAGAAAATGGAAGTCAACAAATACAGGAAATCCCCAAGAAACGGTCGGATGATTTCAAATGGGAAATTGATCATGTCGGGAAGATATTAAATCAACCCGATTTGGAATCGCCGATCTCTCTTAAGCGGGGGATGGAAACGATGATGGTTATTGCGGCGGTACATTTGTCACACAGGATAAACAAGACAGTCAAAATAGATTATCAGTCGGGGTACTGTTTAGAAGCGTTAAAAACTATTGCTTAGGAGAGAGCCCAATGAGAGATTTTATTTTTAGAGATTTGTTTATTTATGACTTAGCCAACAACCATCAAGGCGACGTTGAGCACGGATTGGGAATTATCAGAGCTATGGGTGAGGTCTCAAGAAAAGCCGACATCAGAGGAGCGTTTAAATTTCAGTTTAGAGAATTGGACACTTTCATTCATTCCGATTATAAAAAAAGAGACGACTTAAAGCACATCCCCCGTTTCCTGAGTACCCGTTTAACAAAGGATGAATTCTTTCGGCTGACACAAGAAGTCCGGCAGCAGCGTATGGTCACCATGGCCACACCTTTTGATGAGCCTTCGGTGGAAATGATTCTGGAATTAGGCATTGAGGTCATCAAGATAGCCAGCTGTTCAGCCAAAGATAGGCCGCTTTTGGAATATGTTGCTGAGGTCAACAGGCCCATGGTGATTTCAACGGCAGGTCTGTCTTTGAATGAATTGGACAGGCTAGTCAGTTTTCTGGAATATAAGCGTGCACATTTTGCTCTAATGCATTGCGTTGCTATATATCCAACTCCAAAAGATAAGTTTAATCTCAATCAAATCGAAATGCTGCGCAAAAGATATCCGAATATCCCCATAGGATTTTCTACCCATGAAAATCCCGAGGATACGTCCATGGTTCAAGTGGCCTATGCCAAAGGGGCGAGATTATTCGAACGTCACGTTGGAATTCCTACCGCTAAATACAAATTGAATGCTTATTCATCGACCCCGCAACAGATGCTTCAATGGATTGAGGCCTACCGGCAGGCGGTTGCCATGTGTGGCGGTGAAGAACGATTCCCAGCCTATCCCGATGAAATTGCTTCTTTGCAGTCTTTGATGAGAGGTGTCTTTGCCCAAAGAAAAATCCAAAAGGGTGAGATTATTAAAAGAGAAGATGTATCCTTTTGTATGCCGTTTCTTGACGGTCAGCTTAACAGCGGTCAATGGTTTGAGGGGATTGTGGCTGACCGCAATTATCAAAAGAACGAACCTCTTGATATAGTGTTGGCTGATTCGGCTGTTCCGGATGGAGAACTCATTTATCGAATCATGCTGCAAGTTAAAGGGATGCTTAACGACGCCCGGATTTTTATAGGGCCGGAGAGCTCGGTTGAAATATCCCATCATTATGGTCTTAAACGCTTTCGGGAGTTTGGCTGTGTTATTGTGACCTGTATTAATCGGGAATATTGCAAAAAGTTGATTATCCAACTGCCTCGGCAGAAGCATCCGTATCATCATCACAAAAAGAAAGAGGAGACATTTCAACTCTTAAGCGGTGATTTGGAAATAGTTTGTGAAGGTAAGAAAACCAAACTCGAAAAAGGCGAAACATTTTTAATCGAACCGGGCCAATGGCATAAGTTTCATACCTTAGACGGTGCTGTTTTCGAGGAGGTTTCCACCACGCATTACAATGATGATTCTTTTTATGAAGACGAGCAAATTAGCCGTTTTCCCCGCAAGAAAAGAAAAACGGTTATTCATGACTGGGAAACTGCTGTTTCGGACGGGTTACACAATAAGGCCTAATGTCGATAAAAGTTATTGTTTTCGATTTTGACGGGACATTGATTGATTCTAATTCGCTTAAACGCGATGCATACTATAAACTGTTTGAACAGAAGCAAGAGGTCAAAAAGATAATCGGTAATGTTTTAAAAAAGTATTATGAGAAATCTCGATACGTTATTTTAGAAGAAATACTAAGAGAACTAAAATTGACTCAAAGAGATGAGAAATTTATGCAAAAAAGGATAGATCAAATGGCCTCGCAGTATAACCGCATCGTCCTTTTAGGGGCAAAAGAATGCGCTGAAATGGACGGTGCCAACCGAATATTGAAGCAATTAAAAGAGAGATATCGGTTATATATAAGTTCGTTTACCCCCAAAGAAGCATTGGATCAAATCATAAACTATCGTTGTTGGAGTACTTTTTTTGACGGAGTTTTTGGATATCCAACGACAAAGCTGGAAGCTTTGACCATAATTATGAAAAAAGAAGATATCGAACCTAGTGAAATTTGCGTTGTCGGAGACGGTGCGACTGATCGCTCTGCGGCACAAACGAAAGGATGTTACTTTTTCGGCATCGACCAAAAACATGCGCTGAAGGATTTTTTGAAAAGCTCAATTTTGAAAGAAAGCGAAGAATAGTTATGTTTAAAGGAAAAAAAATACTCGCCATAGTGCCTGCGCGCGCCGGCAGCAAAGGTGTGAAGCTTAAAAATATATATCCCCTTAAAGGCCTTCCGCTGATTGCTTATACAGGACAGACCGTACAGCAACTGGATTATATCGACCGGGCCGTAGTTTCAACCGACAGTGAAGAAATCGCTGCCGTGGCTCAAAAATATGGGCTGCTGGCGCCTTTTATGCGTCCTGTTGAGCTTTCCGGGGATGTGGTGGGCGATTGGGAAGTTCTGCATCACGCCTTGTTAGAGGCGGAAAAAATCGACAACATAACATACGAAATCATTTTGATGTTACAGCCCACATGCCCTCTACGCAAAGCGCGACATGTGACCCAGTCAATCGAGAAATTAATTAAGGGCCGCTATGATGCGGTTTGGACCGTCAGCAAAACCGATTCGAAACAGCATCCGTTAAAACAATTTAGGTTGAGTTGCGGTAATCTTGAATATTACGACCCAAAGGGGGTCGAGATTATCGCTCGACAGCAACTTCAACCGGTTTATCATGTCAACGGTGCGGCTTATGCTTTTACCAGAGAGTGTTTAGTTGAGCAAAAGACAAAAAAAGGCAAGCGTACGGGAGCGGTTGTCCTTGAAGAGCCCCTGCTTAGTATTGATGGGCTTTTCGATTTTGAATTAACACAATGGTATATGGAAAAGACAGAGCAGAATGAGGATGAAGAATAATAGTGCAAAACAAAAATTGGTTTTTTTGGTCGGACATGATGCCATTTTGCGCAATTTTATTCATTCCGGCGCCACAGAGAATTTGTGTCAGGATTTTGACGTGACTTTTGTATATTCCGATTTGATCAAGAATTCAGATAACGGTAAGGTTATTGACTTTTTCAAAAAACAAAACAAATTTTTCAAGAAAATCGATATGTATTTATGGTATTTGTCCTATTTTAAATATTTCAGAAAAACAGGCAATTTTATGGAAGCCTTATCTTGCTCCTTTAAAGCCTCCAGATTTCCCAAAAGAACAAGACAGCTTTTAATGTTTTTCTCTTTACCTGTTTTGTATGAATGCACCATGAGCTTTCTGGAATTGTTTCTACTGGGGCATCAGAGAAAAATCAGCAAAGTCCTCTCCGATATTAATCCCGAAGCCGTTATCGTTCCCGGATTTGCTTTTGATTCTTTCGGTATACAAGTCATGCGGGCCGCCAAGCGGTTAAAAATAAGAAACATTATTCCCGTTGCACACTGGGATTATCTATCGACAAAGGGCATTATCAGAGTAACCCCCGACCAACTCTGGGTTTGGGGTGAGCAAATGCGTCGTATTGCAGTAGGTTTTCATAAGGTCCCGGATGCTAAGGTCAAAAATATCGGTGTGCCCCACTACCAAATTTATTTTGACTCACACAATTCAAATAAAGGTGACACCATCCAGAAGCCGGACCGAGCGCTGACAATCTTATTTGCGGGTGCGGGTATTCCCTACGATGAATTGACACCTCTAAAAGCCGTCGATTGCCAGATTGGGCAAGCGCTGCCCGGGAATACAAAGATTATTTATCGGCCTCATCCTAAACAGCATCCCCGCCAATGCGAATCTGATTTCAAACCGCAGCAATACAAAAATGTTATTTTGGATTCACAGTGGATGCGGGGCAAAGCCTCGCCCAGCATCTATGATGCCATGAATTATTACGTCGAGTTGCTAAAAAAGGTGGACGGCGTCATAACGCCTTTTTCAACGCTGATGGTTGAAGCGGCCCTGTGCGGGAAACCTTCTTTGATTCTGGCTTTTTCTGACGATGTTCACGAATGGACTTTTGAAAACAGAATTAAAGAAGAGCATATCAGAGATCTTTTGGAATTTCCGTGGATGATTTTCTGCCTGAAAAAAGGAAACCTGATGGATGATTGCCGGCGATTCTTTGAGATCTGTCAAGATGAAAGCATCCGAAAGAAAATTCAAGACGATATCAGATTTGTGATTTATTCGGATCAAGACACCTATCGGCAGAGACTTTGTCGGTATGTCGGAGATTACTTAACCCAACAGGAAGATGAAGGAGCTTAATTTGACTCAAAAAATATCGGGGGAAAAGATGGACCAGCAAACATTCTGGCAAATCCGTTCGGCGCATTACGACAAACTTTATTGGACTAAAGATAAATATTATTTGGAAAGTATCATCAAGGCCAGTCGGTTGAAGAAAAAAGATATCGTTTTAGACGTTGGTACCGGCACGGGCATTGTCGCACGTGCTATCAAATCGCATGTCAAGCACGTTGTCGCTCTGGATGTTTCGGCCTCGATGCTGGAAAAAGGTAAATGGGACGATTTCTCCGTGGTCAAGTGGGATATCGCCGACTTGCTTTTTGCCAATAACACCTTTAACAAAGTTATCGCGCGTATGGTTTTTCATCACATTTTGCACAATCTTGACCGGGCCGTTTTGCGCTGTTTTGATCTGCTTAAGGATAAGGGACTTCTAGTTGTCGCCGAAGGCGTTCCGCCCAGTGACGATCAGGAGGTTATCGACTGGTATTCTCATATGTTCAGTTTTAAAGAAAAACGGCGCACCTTTACGGGTCGTCAACTCAAGGACTTATTGATTCATAATGGTTTTAAAAACACACAACTTTTCACTTACACCATGAAACGCTTCAGCGTTGGCAATTGGTTGTCCAATTCCGGCCTGGATAAGGGTACACAAAATATGATTTTTAAAATGCACATCAAAGCCAGCCCTAAAGTTAAAAAAGCCTATAATATGAAAATGAACCGCAGCGACTGCCTTGTGGATACCAAAAATGTTATTGTCGTTGGCCAGAAGAATGATAAAAAATAAATTTTAAAAACGAGAAATTATAATGTCTGAAAAAAAACCCAAAATACTTCTTTTTGCTTTTCATACGATAACCGTTCTGGATCAATACATCAAGTATTTGCAAACGGAAGCAGATTGCTGTTGGGCTACCTTCCGGCCGAATATTCAACGCGAAATTATCCGCGCCGGTTATGACAACGTTTATTTTGACAACATGATATTTCCCAACATCAAGCCAGAACTCATGGGAAAAATATCGCGTCGCATCAATGCCTGGCATATGACTTTGACATTGGAAAAAAGAATAGACCGGATGATCCGTTCCGTCAGACCCGACATTATCGTCAGTAATACTACTCGAATTCTTCCCCGATACGGTAAAAAGAATATTAAAGGCATGACGGTTCAGGTCTTCCATTCGGTCCCTTATAAACAGTATATATTGGTACCGGAAACTCTTTATTATGATCTGGTGTTATTGCCAAACGAATATCAAAAAAAAGAACTTTGTCGGCGTTTCGGTGAGAAAAATCCCGATAGACTCAAGATAGTGGGTTGGCCCAGGATTGATGATTTTCAAAACGATAGATTTACACAAAAGGACAGAAATGAATTTTTGATAAGCTGCGGACTGGACCCGGTCAAAAAAACAGTTTTATTTGCGCCCAGTCATAATACGTTTCACAATAAAGATCTTTTTCCGCGCTCTTTTGGTTTACGCCACAAAGCCTTTGAGGTTTTTTGCCGGGAAATTACACAACGCAACGTTAATCTTATCGTGAAATTACACCCCGGCTCGCGTAAATTAATCCGCAATGCCCAATTGTATAGTATTGCCAAGCGTTATAACGTCTATTTTGCTTATATGGATAAAAAGGATTACCTGGAAGAAAGCACACCGCGATTTCTCTGGAGTGCGGATGTTCTTATCGGCAATACATCCGGTATTATCAATGATTTTATCATTTTAAACCGACCGATTATCTATATCGAACCTGATGCCGAAAATTATGCCTGGGAAGATGCCGATTTGCCCAAAGACTACAGAGCCGGTATTGTGGTTGCTGATCTTAATCGACTTATCGCAGGGGTTGAAAGGTCATTGAAAAATCCGCTGGAGTTTGCAGATGCGCGCCAAAAATCCATCGCGCAAATATTTACCGAACGCGATGGGCGGTCTGCGCAGCGGGCAGCTAAGACCGTATTGGATTATTACCATAGTTGTTATGCCGATAAGGCCCGTTCACGGGAAACATGTTTATTGTAAAAAAGAAAAAAGAAAACGGAGATAGTTATGGAAAATGAAAATTCTATACCGCATGAGACACTAAACAATAGCGCTCGTTATGCTGCGGCGTGTAAGGATTCCGATGATTTTAAGCTGATCAATGATGAGGTTCGCATTGAGACAACCAACCGCTGTAACGCAACCTGTATCATGTGCCCACGCGAAAAGATGAAGAGACCGCAAGGTATCATGGATATGGGCCTTTATCAACGTATTGTCGATCAGGCCGTTAAAGCGGGGGCCCGTCAAATATCTCTGGATTGTTTCGGCGAAACCTTTATCGACCCCTTGATTTTTAAACGGGCACAATATGCCAAATCCAAGGGGATGAGGACGCATACGATCACCAATGCGGCCTTATTGGATAAGCAAAAGACGGAAAGAATTCTAAAGTTATTTGATGTTATCCGCATCAGTTTATACGGGACCACTAAAAAAACCTATGAATGCATTCATCGGGGATTGAACTACGAAAAAGTTAAAACCAATGTGGAGCGCTTATTTGAGATGCGCCGAAAAATCCCCGAATGTCAGATAAAAATAGAGATGTATTTTTTGCTTATGGATGAAAATAAAAAGGAAATGGACGATTTCTTAAAAACATACGAGCCGATTTGCGATGCGGTGGCTGTTTGGAAACCGCACAACTGGGGGAATGCCCGTCAATACAGAAAATTAAACGAAAAAAAAGTGAGCTGTAACCGCCCCTTTAGCGGGCCTTTGCAGGTTCAGTGGGACGGGTGTGTCGTTCCCTGTTGCTTTGACTTTGATAACACTATTATTTTAGGCAACCTCAAAACTCAGAGTATTCAAGAGGTTTTAACAGGAGAAAAATACAACCAATTGAGGCGCGCTCATCGCCAGGGTAATTTTGCCGCTTTTCCTTTTTGTGATACCTGTGACCAGCTCAATAAACGGGGCGATGTTTTGGTTTACACCAATATCAAAAACGCCAAAGTGGGCTCAACCAATACAACCCATTTTGATTTGAAAGAAAAAAATAGTTCTTAAAACAGACGATATTAGTATGAAAAAAATTATTTTCTGCCAATCTCAAAGGACCGCCGATAAGATTTTTGATCAGTCTTATTGTAAACGACGGTATCTTTTGCTGGACTGGAATCGAAATTCATTTCAAATAAAAGAAATTTTGGATGGTATTTCGGGCATGCGGGAAATCAGAATCAAAGATTATTCGAGCTGGAAAGAACAGTATCTGACGAAGTTCACCCGGATGATGGCCGATGTTAATATCGACAACAGGCATCAGTCATTTTGGTGGGGTATGAACTTTACGAATAAGAACCCTATTTCGACACCGTTGTGCGATAAGATTTTTTATTCGCTGATGATCGCAAAAATAATTGAAGAATGCCAGGATGATATTTGTTTATGTGTTATCGGTAAAGACAACGATATTTTCAGGCAACTGTCGATCTGGTTTAAGAACAAGAATGTAAATATTGAAACATACGGTTTCCCGCGATTGCGCAAAGATTCTCTTAAAGTTGTTATCAGAAAGTACACACCGGCAGCTATTGTGTACGCTTTACTTCGAGCCTTGTGGAGAAAGACACTAACTCCTCAAATTAAGATAGATTTCAACAGGAATCACAATGTCGTTCTGTCTCTGCTTAATCACCAGTCTTTTAGCAAAGACGGACAGTATCGTGACACTTATTTTGGCCAATTTGTGGATTATGCCGGCCAAAAGGACGAACCCTTGATCAACCTCTTATTTGTCAACAGTCCGCACTATGCACAAATGATGAGAAAGATTCGCGTGGTTCGCAAAGATTTTTATTTAATTCCGCTGGAAACTTTTTTAAGCTTTAGAGATACCCTGTGCTGCTTTTTCATTTCTTTAAAAAAGTTTTTTAAAGGTATGCCCTTAAAGGGTCAATACGATATTGATGGAAAAAGTGTAGATTATTTGCTAAAGGCAACAATGAAAAGAGACCTTCATGCTACGTATTTTTTCGATAACATCAGAATTCACTACGAAATAAAAAGATTGACGGAGCAAGTCAATATCAAAAGATTTTATTATCCTTTTGAAAACAGGTCGTTCGAGAAATTGTTTCTGAAGATTCTGCGTGAATTCTCTCCTAGAACGCGAATTATTGGATATCAGCATCCGGCTTTATCATTCAGACATACCAACTTTCTATTAACGCCTCAGGAACATGAGATTACGCCTTTGCCCGATAAGATAATGACAATGGGGCGGATCACCAAACGTTTTATGGAATACTACGGCAGTTTTTCGCAAGAACTCTTGATTTCCGCTTGTGCGCTCAGGCAAAAGGAATATCACGGTTCGTTGAAAGCTCAGCAAAAAATAAAGAATATTTTGGTCATTTTAGCTACCAACAATGAAGAGTATATAAAGGTTATAACTTTTTTAAACAATGCTCTGAAAAGGCAAAAGTCTTTTAATGTTTGGTTGAGGCCTCATCCGGTTTTTCCTTTATCCGATGCTATCGCGATAATCGGGCAACCACAATTCCGTTATTATCAATCCGATAAGGAAACGCTTCAGGATTGTATGCAATGGGCCGACGTGGCCTTGTATGTTCACTCGACGGCAGCTATCGAATGTTTATCGAGAGGCATTCCCATAATTTATGTCAATATTGACAATGTCATAAATCCCGATCCACTATACGATTTAAAGGAATTCCGTTGGGAGGCCAATGAACCGCAGGATTTAACACGCATTATTTATGAAATCAATCGTTTTTCACCGAAAGAATACCTGGAAAAACAGTCGAAAGCGGTTGAATTTACTAAAGAATATTTGTTGCCAGTTAAAGAAGAAACTCTAAAAAAGTTTTTAGTCATCTGAAATTCAGAAATTATGTCAAAACGTCTTAGAAAATTATTGAATCAGGATATTCCGCGTTTATTTCAGAGCAGTTTGAGTATGCGCATTCCCGCATCGACCTCGGTTTTTCCTTATCGACCTCAATATGCGGCCGTCAATGTTACCGATAACTGTTGTTTTCGATGTGTGATGTGCGATCAGTGGAAGACAGATACACCCGATGAATTTTCAAGCGAGCAATGGAAAGATATCTTTAAGCAGTGTAAGGACTTGGGTCTTGAGACAATTTCTTTTGCTGGAGGCGAACCTTTCTACCGGAATGATATCATAACTTTATTTGCTCATGCTCATAAATTAGGATTGGACGTTGCGGTGACAACCAACGGGTATTTATTGGACGAAGATAAAATTGCTCACAGTATCGATGCTGGAGTTAAAAATTATGCCGTTTCCTTGGATGCCGTGAATGATGATTTTGACCATATAAGGGGCGTCCCCGGCGCTTATAAAAGAGTCTGCCGAAACTGCGAAATATTAGCGCGTTATGCCAAATCTGGCTCTATTGGAGTTCATCTTTATTTCACGCTTATGAAACAAACGCTGGATATTTATCCGCAGGTCTTTGAGCATGCTCAACAATTTGGCTTTCCTTTTGTGGTGAATCTTTTTGATACAACGCCATATTTTTTTAAGGATTTAGAATCCCAAAAAGATAAATTTTGGATAGACGGTGACGATATCGCTAAGTTAAAGAGGTTCCAACAATTTCTGCTGAACAACAAAAAGAGGGATTCCCACAGCGTTTATCACACTTTTACAGAAATCGATTATTTTCGTAAATATTTCCAGGATTCTTTACAAAAGCATATTCCCTGCACCGTATCTCAGAAAAGACTTGGAATTGATTCCTGCGGCAATGTTTATGGAGGATGCTGGTCTATGGGCAGTTTCGGCAATCTGAAAAACCAGACACTTGAAGATATTATTAATGCGAAGAAATATAAAGAAATGCACAAAAATATGTTTCAGAAAAAATGCCCCGGATGTTCATGTGGGTACACAGCAAATCTTAGACACCATCTTCCTTTGGTTGTAAGGGAGATTGTATATAGAGCAGTACCATCTACAAAAAGTAGAATTTATGAGCAGTGAACAAGAAAAAATAACCGTAGTCGCATTATGTACGGCCTTGCATGAGATTGGTGGTCTCCAAGAACATCTTGTGAGTCTTTATCGGCATATTGATAAAAAGCGATTCCATTTTGTCATTATATTTTGTTCAAAAGAAGAAGAAACCCTTAAAGAGGCCTTTATTAACGGCGGGGTCAAAAGTGATGATTTATTTCATTTGCCGTTACATCAAAAGAATCACTTTTTTTCTTCGGCCATACAGTTGCATAAAATACTAAAACGCGAAAAAGTCGACATTTTACATACTTTTTTCTTACACAGTGATATTATCGGTTATTTTTGTTCGCTATGTACTAAAATTCGACTAAGGATTTCCTCTGCGGAAGGAAAATTCTTATGGGATGAAAATTATGGTGTCGGCAGAGCCAAACAATTCGTTTATTGTTGCTTGAATCGTTGCGTTCGTCCCCACTTTTATCGTACAATTGCCGTTTCGCAAGACATCAAAAACGATATTGTGCAAAATCATGCGGCCGAGGAGGAAAAAGTTACAGTGATTCATGTCGGCGTGCAGATACCTTCGGATCCAGCAATTGAGCAAAGCCGGAACAATTCACAAAAAAGACAGCATAAAGTTGTTGCCACTGCGGCGAGATTCACCAAGGACAAAAAACTGGATTGTTTTTTAAAGGCCGTTACACGTATTATCAAGAAAGTTCCACAGGCGCGCTTTATTGTTGCCGGTTCGGGGCAGGAGGAACAGCGGTTAAAAAGTTTGGCACAAGAGCTAAATATTGAAAAGTTTGTTTCCTTTCCGGGATGGATAACGGATAAGTCGTCATTTTATACAAATATCGATATTTTTGTGATGACATCTTTAAGAGAAGGCTGTCCTCAAGCTTTGCTGGAGGCACTCAGTTTTGCCAAACCGGTTGTGAGTTTTAACGTGCCTGGCATTAGGGAAATCATATCCGATCAGCGAGACGGTCTTTTGGTTGAAGCCTTTGATATTTCGCAACTGTCGGAGGCTATCATAAAAACCTGTCGAGAACCGCAAGCCGCGAAAAGATTGGGCCAAAACGGACGGGATAAAATTCAGAAAAATTATAGTGTAAGCACTGAGGTGCAAAGAATTGAGGCTATTTATAACGCCTTAAGCACTCCTCAAAAATTATCAAATAAAGAGAGTGAATTGATCGAACAATCTGTTTAAGGAAGTGAGAATGTCTGGGCAAAAAAAGGTTTATTTAATCACAGGGGCAGCCGGTTTTATCGGTAGCAATTTTCTAAAATATCTTTACGAAAATGAACCCGAGGCCGAAGTGCGTGTTTTGGATAAATTAACATACGCCGGAAATATCGAAAACCTCAAACCATTCGAAGGGCGCAATGATTTTCAGTTTATCAGGGGCGATATCTGCGACAGAAATGTTGTCAAAGAAGCTATACAGGGTGTCCAGGTCGTGATCAATTTTGCGGCTGAAGCAGCAGTTGATCGTTCCATCGATGAGGCGGGACAATTCTTGCAGACCGATATCGTTGGTGTTTATGTTCTTTTGGAAGAATCCAGAAAACAAAGATCATTGAAGAAATTCGTCCAAATTTCAACAGATGAGGTCTACGGAGAGATTTTAGAAGGCAGTTTTACGGAAAATTCACAGTTTAGACCACGCAATCCTTATGCGGCTGCAAAATGCGCGGGTGATCGCCTGGCCTACAGCTTTTTTGTTACCTATAATCTACCTGTTATTATCACCCGTTCGGCTAATAATTACGGTCCCCAGGCTTATCCGGAGAAAGTTATTCCGTTATTTATCACCAATCTGTTGGACGGAAATAAAGTTCCGGTTTACGGTCAGGGTCAACAGATTCGTGATTGGCTATATGTCGAAGACCATTGCCGGGCTATTTATTTACTTCTTAGGAAAGGAGAGGCAGGGCAAGCCTACAACATTGCCGCCGATCAGGAATGTCCCAATATCGAATTGACCCGACAAATTCTTAAATTGATGGGCAAGGATGAATCTTTCATGAATTTTGTGGAGGACCGACCGGGCCATGATTTTCGATATAGCCTGGATTGTTCGAAAATAAAAAGGTTGGGTTGGGCGCCACAATATGATCTTAAGCGGGGTCTTCAGAAAACACTCCATTGGTATCAGTCCTGTGAGGATTGGTGGCGGCCCTTAAAAGAAAGAATGAACCAAAAATATATAACAGGTTATTGGGGGGAGAAAAAATGAAAGGTGTTTTATTAGCGGGCGGCATGGCCAAGCGGCTGAAACCTTTAACGAATGTCACCAATAAACATCTCCTGCCGGTCTATAACAAACCGATGATTTATTATCCTTTGGAAACACTACTGAAAGCAGGGATCAAGGATATTTTAATCGTTACCGGAGGCGAACATATCGAAGATTTCTTCAAACTCCTAGGTTCGGGGAAAGAGTGGGGAGCCCGCTTCCGCTATACGATCCAGGAAGGCAGCGGAGGAACCGCTGCCGCGTTGTCACTAGCGCAAGATTTCATTAGGGACGAAGAATTCATGGTTGTTTTAGGGGACAATGTTGTCAGCGAAAACGTTAAAAGATTTGTTAACGATTTTAAAAGCGAAAAGAAACACTTTAAGGCAAAAATTTTAGTGGCTAAAGTTAAAGACCCCCAAAACTATGGTGTGGTTACTCTTAAGGGTCAAAAAATTACGGCCATCTGCGAAAAGCCAAAAAAACCAAAATCATCTTTTGTCAGCACCGGTCTGTGGTTATTTCTACCTGAGATTTTCAGACTTTTAAAGGAATTGAAAAAAAGTCCGCGCGGTGAATATGAAATTACTGACGCTTTATCGATATATGCCAAACGGAGCGAATTGTGTTATTCAATTCTTAAATCAACGTGGACGGACGCTGGTACACTGGATTCCCTCTATCGGGCAACCATTTTAATGAAGAAATTAAACGACAGAAGAAAGAAGGCGTAGACTACCCGCATGAACATTCTTATAACAGGTGTTGGCGGATTTATCGGACGGAATTTCCTGCAAAGACTCAAGAAAACTTCACATAAAGTTTTTGCGCTCGATAAACATCTGCTGCCCAATGATGAAATTTTGGGTATTGAGGAATTTTACCAGCAGGACATCACGCAACCGTTTAAAATCGATCAACCATTCGATATTGTATTTCACTTGGCCGCCTGCAACCTGACGAATGTGGGAGAAGCGCAATATGACACATTTTATGAAGTTAATGTTAAGGGAACAAGTCATGTTATTAGAGCCGTTGATGCAAAGCAATTTGTATTTTTATCAACGACAAAAGTTTACAAAAACAATGGCGAAAAGATTACAGAGTCAAGCCCTATTTCTGTAAAAAAACACTACGAAAGAAGTAAGTATGAGGCTGAGGAGGTTTGCCAAAAAATTGTTCCTGCAGATGGGCTGACGATATTAAGATCCGTAAACATCGTTGGAGAAGGTCAGGCGCCGAAAGCCATATTACCAGTATTTTTTAAAAATGCCATTAGCGATCGACCGCTATGCATTATCGGATCGGGTCAAACCAAATTGCAACTATTGTCGGTCGAAGATCTGATCGGTGTCTTTGAATGCCTTATTGCAAAACCGGGCGGTTACGGTGTGGTCAACATCGCCGGCCGGGATGTCGTTACGTTAAAAAAATTGGCAGGGAGAATCATTAGATATACAGGCTCCGGATCACGAATCCACTGCCCCGATAACAATACGATGATATTTTCAAAAGTTACGACCCAGAAAGCAAAAGAAATCTTGAATTGGGAGGCGAGAGTTTCGCTGGATGAGATATTAAGGAAATATTACAAATTTGTCGCAGTCAATGAATAAAGAAAAGATATTAATTTGCGGAGTGCTTCCGCCGCCGGTATTCGGACACAGCAAGATGTATGAAATGCTCATGAGCTCCGATTTTCCAAAAGAATTTGAGGTTACCTTTTTGGATATGCGATTTTGGACATATGACAAGCATAAGAGGATAACCCTGACGAAGTTATTTAAATTTATTTATTACTATTTGAAATTTATCGCTTTAATAATTCTTAAGCGACCCCAATACGTTCTTTACAACATCAGTTTTGATAAAATGCCTTTTTTAAAAGACTTCATTTTCTGTTTCACCGCAAAATTATTAGGCCGCCGTTTAATTCTACACGATATGGGACAGTACGTAAAAGAGTTGTATGAAGGCAGCAACAGGATGTATCAATCTATGATTTGTTGGTTGGCAAAAAGGGCTACGGCCTCGATCATTTTGGGTCATAACGTAAAAGAAGTCTATCGAGGCTTCATGGAAGAACAAAGGCTGTTTGTGGTTCCCGGATGTGTTGAAGATACAGCCGGTATCCTCAAGCAGAAATCCCGGGTTTCACAGGCATGAATACTATAAATGTTTTGTATTTTTCTTATTTAAGCCGTTCCAAAGGCGTTTTGACCGCTTTTCAAGCCGCCGAAGAGGTCGTGAAGGAAAAACCTTTTGTTAATTTTGCATTTGCCGGTCCTTTTGAATCTGCTTTTATCGAAGAAAAATTCAATCAATTGAGAAGGAAATACCCTTCGAATATCTGTTATTGTGGTTATATCGAAAACGTAGAAGAAAGAACGAGTCTTTTTCGGCAGAGCGATATTTTCATTTTTCCCAGTCACCGAGATGTTTTTGGATTGGTCCTCTTGCATGCAATGGCTGAAAGCTTACCGATTGTTGCCTCTATTGAAGGGGCCATTCCTGAGATTATCGAGGAGGAAGAAAACGGATATCTGGTCGAAAAAGAAGATTATCGGGCCTTGGCCGAAAAGATAATTATCTTGGCTCTTGATGATACCCGGAGAGAAAAAATGGGACTGGCAAACCGAAAGAAATATCTCGAACGGTATACCCCGCAGAAATATTTACAAAGAATGAAAAAAGTGATGGAAGAGATTATCGCCTTGGATAAACCCGCGCAAATGTCATGTTAACAAAAAAAGAGCAACGCCATAAAATATTGGATATTATCGGTTTTGGCTCCATTGCCGCTGTCTGTTACTTTTATTCTGTATTTTGGTCAACCTTTGCTGAAATACATATCCGTTTGCCCTACTTAAATTTTCCGATTTTTGTGGGTGAAATTCTGTTATTTGAATGTGCACTTTTACTATTTTCTAAATGGTGGCTCTGCGGTTTTAAATTCAAACGCAAATACGTTCCAATCCTGTTGTATTTCTTATGGGTGCTATACAGGGCCCTGTTCGGGTATTATCAGTGGGGACCGCTGGCTTTGCGCAATGCGGCACTTTTTTACTATCCTCTTTTTATGGTGATTGCTTATCACTTTTTCCGTAAAGAATACTTGCATCAAAAGATCTATATAGCGCTGTTTTTTATTCTGATAGCTACAAAAATTGCGATAGGGATAAGTTTTAAGCTTTATGCCAATTTTCCCTACTTTATCCTAATGATAATTTTACTTTTGAAAATGCGGATTTCGAAATATTTAAAAGCAGTTGCCTTTGGGGCTTTGATTATTTTATTCCCGCCCAAAGTATTTTTTGAAGGCTCGCGTTCTTTTACCGTAGCCAATTCTTGTGCGTTTCTGTTTATTTTTATTTTTATAATATTCGGAATTCTAAAAATTAAATTGCGACTCAAGATTGCCGGGCTCATTTTGTCATTGGTGATTATGATTCTAGCCCTAGTGAAATATACCGCACCGGAAAAGTTAAAATCCATGATGCGGCCGACAGGCTTCTTTGCGAAACTGGAAGAATTCGAAGAGGTAATTGCCAAGAATAAAGACAGAGAAATTGCCGTTTCCATACCCATTAAAATATACAATCCCAACACGGTTATGGAAAAGAATGAAACCAATAAGGATGAATTTGAGCGGGAGAAGTTTGCGCGGGCCTTGGATGGAAAACTAAATGATATTTCACAAAAGACTGAAGAAGAGATCAAAAAAGTTGTTCAATCGGAAAATGCAACTGAAAGATTATTAGATAATTTTGCAAATCAGACCATGAAGAAGACTAGGGATGAAATCAAGCGCTATTTAGAAATAGCTGATAATTTGGAAAAAGATTCGAAAATGATGGAAGAAGAGGTTATGAAAAAAGAGAAAAATTTTATCGAAAATCTGGATAAGTCTCAAGAGGAATTTAAAAATAAAAAGATTTCTTCAAGGTCTGATCTATCATTGGAAGAAGAGGTTATGAAAAAAGAGAAGAATTTTATCGAAAATCTGGATAAGTCTCAAGAGGAATTTAAAAATAAAATAATTTCTTCAGGAGAAATTGATAAGAAAGATTTGAATCTTTTGTATTCAAAGGCAGATTTTATCATCAAAAAGGCCACCCAGTCGTTAAAACAACAGTGCGAGGTTATTGTTAAAGATCACGATGACAATACTCGCTCCCGAGGTTTGAGCACGGAATACGGCAATATGGTTTTTCGATTATTGATTTGGCGCGATATGTTCAGAGAAATTGTTAGTAAAAAAGCCTGGTTTGGTATCAATTTCGGCAGGCCTTTGAGATCGTCCTCTATAGAAAAGGCCGGATTCGCGCGTGGCGAATGGAGCCGGGACGGGTGGATCGCTCCGCATAATTCCTTTTTACATGTGATTTATCGAGCCGGTATTTTGGGTTTGGCCGCCGCATTTGCCTTTTTTACTTTTTTAGGGGTGGTAATGAAAGAATTCATAAAAAGAAAATCATTGGAAGGACTGCTGGCCGTTTCGATTTTGATTTATACAATCGTATTGGCTAATTTTCTGGTTGTCCTGGAAATGCCCTATCAAGCGATTCCCTTTTGGAGTTGGCTGGGCATTATTTTAGCCTATTTAAAGCTTGATCACGGCAAAGAGTATAAAGGGTAGTTAATGCCGCAAACAGAAAGAAATATGTCAAGTTTGGATAAAGTTCAACTTTTAAGTTCGCCGTCGGAATACATGATGGCCAATGAGTGGTTTGAATTTGCTTGTAGCGACCATTTCTGGTTTCAATGGCGGTTTGATGCTTTAAAAAAGATTTTACCGGAAACCTATAAATGGGGGCGAACGCTGGATGTGGGATGCGGCAATGCCATAACCGCCCGCCAGGTACAAGAGTGTTGGAATTTCTCAATAGAAGGTTGCGACTTGAATATGCAGGCATTGCAGGCTGCTTTACCATGTGATGGGCGGCTTTATTTTTATGACATTAACGACCGTAGAGAAGAATTTCACCAGCGATTTTCAACTATCTTACTTTTGGATGTCCTCGAACATATAAAAAGTCCCGTGGAATTCTTAAAATCTGTACGGTTTCATCTCAAAGACGCAGGAGCCCTGATTGTTAACGTTCCGGCTTTACCATCTTTATACAGCCGATACGATAAGGTTGCGACCCATATTAAAAGATATACACAATGCATGCTTGAAGATGAACTGCATAAGGCCGGCTTTATTAAAAAAAGAAGCATGTATTGGGCCATGAGCATGATGCCTTTAGTTTTACTTCGCAAATTAACTTTATTTGCAATTCCAAAGGAGAAAATCATACAAATGGGATTTCAACCCCCCAATAAATTTGCCAACAAATTTTTACAAGGCCTTCGGCATATCGAATGCCGACTGTTTCCGCAAGTTCCCGTGGGCACATCGTTAATGGCTCTTGCCGTTAAGAAAAAGGAGTGAGTATGGTCAATTTAAGCATTGTAATACCTGTATTTAACGAACAGGAAATATTGCCTTCTCTTTTTGAAAATCTATCCCATGAATTGAAGTATCTTAAAAAAGAGCTGCATTCTCCGGATGTTATGAATGATGCAACAATCGAAGTACTTTTTATTAATGACGGTAGCAGAGACGATTCATTTGCCATTATCAAATCATACGTGGAAACCCACTCGTATTATCGTATTATTAATTTATCGAGGAATTTTGGTCATCAGGCCGCTGTTTCGGCGGGCTTAAAATCAGCCCGCGGTCAAGCAGTTGTTGTTATGGATGCCGACTTACAGGATCCGCCGGCGCTCATCAAAGATATGGTTAAACAATGGAAGAAAGGATATCATGTCGTCTATGCCGTTCGAAGAAAAAGGCAAACAAAACTGATGAAAAACATGGCTTACAAACTTTATTATAAAATGAAGGCCCTGATGTCCGACTATCCTGTACAGAAAGATTCCGGAGATTTTAGTCTCTTAGACCGTAAAGTTGTCGATATCATTAATCAGCTACCCGAAAAAGACCGTTATATGAGAGGCTTGCGGGCATGGGTGGGGTTCAGGCAGGTTAATCTAGAGTATGACCGGATGGACAGAAAAAAGGGAAAGTCCAAATATTCTTTTTCGGGATTGGTAAAACTTGCGTTTCAGGGTATTACATCCACCAGCGTCAAACCCTTGTTTATATCAGGGCTTTTTAGCATCTTGAGTATTTTAATTGTATGGGGCATTATTATTTTTGCCGTTATGTCTAAATTTTACATACCGGATAAAATGATGCCTCGCGGTTGGACATCCTTGATGGTAACGATTGCTTTCTTAAGCGGATGTCAACTGGTATCTATTTGGCTGTTATCTTTGTATATGGCCAAAATTTATCGCGAGGCGCTTTCTAGGCCTGCGTATATTATTGAATACGACAGTTTAGCACAAGATAAAGCTGAAGCTGAAAGTTGATTTGCCGATAAAAAGATATGACAGTCCAAAATAATGATAAAAAATATTTAATTAATATGTTTCGAAAAAGATGGCGCTCGATTGTGGTGATTATGATTTCCATTTATGCAATGTATTTAAGAATCATGTATTTGAAGCAACATACATTGTGGGTTGATGAGAAGTTCTATCTTAGGCCTCTTCGAGGTACAATTCCCGAAATGCTGAGAGCTCTTCCTAATAATCAAGTTTTTCCTTATCTGGCGGGAGATGTTTTTATATTCTATCCGTTTTTTAAGGTTTTTTCTTATAACAAATGGGGCTTGGCTATACCTTGTATTATCGCTACACTTATAGGTTTCTATTTTCTCTATCTTGTTTGTAAAAGATATTTTCAAACAAATGGGGGCTTTTTAATTGCGTTTAGCGTGGTTTGTTTGAATGCGACCTTAATACAACATGCAACAGAAATACGCACGTATGCTTTTCTGCCAACGATTGCCTTAGCTTCTTTTTATGTATCTCAGAGATTGGCTGACCGCAACTTCGTTCTTACCAGATTAGAAAAAATAGGCACAATTGTATTTTTTGTTTTTGTTATATGGTTTCATGCTTATGGCATTATGATGTTTATACTCTTTTTTCTTTTCCCCCTGTTTATAGGATATATGGATGATAAATCCAAAATTAATTTACGAAAAGCTTTCAGTCTGGGTTTGACGGTTTTGGCCGCAGCTGCGCCCCTTTGGATACTTTCTGTTTATATGTCACGAATAGACCATAGCCGAATGGGAATTAGCACATTTCGGTTTATTCCGAATCCTTTCGATAATTTTATCGGATTTCTAAAAGGAATATTCGGAAACTTAATTGGCAGAAGGGAGTTATACTTTCTGATTATCGGAACGGTTTTTCCTTTTCTCTTACCGTTTAGACAAAGGAAAAAACAAATATTTTTCTTTTTCTTTGTAATTATTTTACCGATAGCTGCAATACTGCTCTCCGATGTGCTAAAAAAATATTGGTTTATGCAAAGACAGTTTATTTGGGTTATGCCTTTATTTGCTTTTTATCTTGGATGGACCTGGGATTCATTGATTGTTTATATTCAGAGGCGGCAAATTTTTAAAATAATCAAAGAACGGTTTTAATTTTACCTGATACCGTAAGACATCCTATAAGGAGTAAAGAAAAATTTTAAGTTATCAAAGAGCGGTTTTGA
>CAYZIY010000025.1:0-21985 GCA_964478715.1 uncultured Planctomycetales bacterium | reverse complement strand
CATGATGGATTCCGGAAAAGAACATCAAAAATGATAAAAGGATTAACGCAGAGAAAGCTGGGCCTTTTTGTCTTTTAAGAAAACTCCAGAGTCTTTCAATCCGGTCTTACTGACAGTCAGGGAGTGATAATGGGTCTCTTGTTTATAATAATCGAGACCGCGCTCGATGAATTGTTCATCGATCCGTTGAGGAGAAAAATATTTTTCGCAAACTTCAATGGCCTTTTTGCGATCAAAAAGCTTACAACAGTAGACATCAACAGAAATAAATCTCTTCGGCGTTAAAGTATGAATCACAATTGAGCTTTCAATCAGAGGAGCCCAGCCGGAAAGCCCCGCTTTATCAGGAAAACGCGTTGCATCGGAGCGGAAAATATTAGGCGGCGCTTGCTTCTCCATTCCCAAATCACCGACAACTTCATCGAGAAATTGATAGCACAGCCCCAGATCGTCGCAAACACTTTCTTTACAACCGTAAAGATCCAATAATTGCTGATATCCAAATACTGTATTATTCATGCTTACCTTCTCTTGTTATCTTTTCTTATTTATACACCCAATTAAATCTAAAAGGCAATAAAAACTATTTTTTTTCTCTTAACAGGTAAGTTCTGCGGATAATATTATTTGGCCATTGATCACGACAAAGGACACACAATCTTTTGAAATAAGGAGCTAACTTTCTTTTTTCAAAAGGAAATTGACGACAATAGAAAGGTCTCACCGGATAAATCATGCATCTATTATTTTCATCCTGAAAAACACAACTTCCCTCTCTTAAAACAGTGGCAAACGGGTATTTCTCATCAGGCTCTTCACCCGAGTCCACAAGACGAAACCATGGTTTGGCCACCCGGGGTTTGAATTCAATAATTCTCAATAATTCCCTCTGAGTGAGTTCAACACCCTCGTAACAGCAGGTACCAGCCTGACACGTTTTGCACAATATACTCAGCTGTTTTTTTTTAAAAAATTCCGGACAAGATTTTTGCTCTGTTTTCATATAATTAATATCATAATAAAGCATAAAATAATAAAGAATACAATAAAAATAATGAAAGCTTTATAGGGCGTATATTTCATACGACCCAGAACTCCCCGACTGGGTCGATCCAGGCTTTCCCCGCAAAAATGGCACAACAAGGCATCCGGATCATAAATGGGTTTCTTGCAGTGGGGGCAATAAATCATTGGTGCCCGTCTCTCCTCTTTGTCTTTAATGATCAACCTCTAGAACCTGAAGCTTTTGATTTAAGTGCCGCAACAAACATTGTCGAAGCGACCCAGCTTTGGAAGTATCTTTAAATAGTTGGACGCATAAATCGCAGATGGTAACAGGTTGCTTTTTCACAATATCATATCCCTTTTTTGCAATAAATAATTCTCTTAAATATTTCGGTCCGAATCGAAATAAAATATTCAAAAGAGGATCCACTCTGGCTCTTTCGATAATTTCAAACAGCGGTTTTTGATTGGCATTCCCCAAGGACAGGTTTTCCGTTATGTCGGATCCAGCACAGCAAGGATAAACGCGACCGTTTTGCCGAATGGCAAGATTAAGAAATGTCTCGCATCCCTGATGCTCAATGGGAGCTTCCAGAAATTCCTTACGGACCAACCATTCTTCGGCCCGCCCGACGGGAGAGCAATAGGAAGAAAAAATCCGTGTCCCTTGGAGATCTTTAAAGGGTATTCCCTTAATCGTATCTCCAATGGAAACAGATCTTAATATCGTTGGTCTGATAATAACCGCGATTCTGTTTTTCTTGCATGATCGAATCGCCCTAATGACAAAGCTAATATCAAGCTGTTGTTGATGAAACCGGCTGACGCTCAAATCCATTTTCATTAATCCGGCCCTCTTTAAGCTCCTCGCCATTGCATCAGCCTTGCGCTGATCGCCGGCCCAAGAACAGTTGGTAACCAAACTGGCTTGCATTCCCGCTTCCTTGACGACACGGATCATTTCTGTCAATTCTTCCCTAAAAAGAGTTGGTTCCCCGCCGGCAAAATGAACGCCTTGTCCGACTCCCTCTAGCCGGGAAATCTGACAAACATAACTTCTGACCTGATCAATGCTCATAACCGGATGATTGCCATATTGATAGATTTCTTTAGGAGATGATCCGCTCTGCGGATAACAATGCCGACAGTGAAGATTGCACTTATTGGTAATCATCAAAACAACGGAATGAAAATATACCATATTATTTCTTCCCGCTTTTACTCAATTTATCTTGAAATATCTTTTTCCAATCAGGATCACTGATCCGGGTGATAAAGAATTCCCCTGACGACCCACAGGTCAACTTCATCTCCATTTCATCATTAAGAATCAGAGTCCGGGCACTCCCGGTAAACCATTTTGATTGATAAGCCGCTGAGATGTCAGAATCATAGGGCCGACTTCGGCCATTGTTTTCAATGCTGATGTAATGTTGAAAACGGCTGTAGTTCGCATCATCCAAAAGTTGGCTTAGATAAACCGGAAAATTCGTCCGTGAAGTTGCCGTGTAAGAGACGGATATATCAAAACCGCCATATGTTGCGAGCTGACAAAATCGCCCTATTCTTTTTACTCCAATATTTTTTATTGATTTCTCATCAAGAGTGATATGAATTCTGGAAACCCCGATATCAAATAAATAGGCCAGCTTCTTTTTCAGCCCCTTTCCTCCGCCTAAAACTTCCTTTTTGAGATTTAAAGCAATCTGCCAGCCATGCAAGCGTAAGAACCCGATCATTTGATGCAGTTTCTGTTCATCAAGAAGCGAAGCCGGCACGCGCAAAACAGCTGTTCGGACTGTTTCTGAAGAAGGCAAAATCGATATCAGAGTTTTTAGATCAGACGCACAGCGGATCATTGCCGAACTTTTCATCAACAGAATCAGAAAATTGATTTTTGAAGCTTCCTTTTCAAAGATATTTTCCCTACTGATTCTTTTGGACGATTTCAGGCCGTGTTGCCTGTCGGCAAGATTGTTTTTACAAGTGGCCCCCCCTGTCAAAAATGAAATGTGTTTCTGGAATTTTCTTTGTTGTTTTTCCTTATCTTTTTTTTTCAATGTAGATTTTTGCTGCGTATTGTTTTGGTTTGCTATATCCTGTTCCACTATCTGATAAACGCAATCAAGGGATTCGTTTATGATTTGACGAATTTTATGGGGCATTTTCTTAAACGTCACGGGATCTTTGCATAAAAAAGAAGTTAACCCCTCGGTTTGCTTTGTCTGGCTGATTCGCTTAAGCAGAATATTGCAGAGAATCGGTTCTAGTCCCAGGTTTTGGCTCAACCGTTGAATTAATTCGCGCTGTCTTATCTTAAGTATCTTGATTTCTTTCATGATCAATTCCCGTCAATTTTTCTCTCGTCGAGATATCGGAGTTATCCTACCACGGGCAAACTTCGCTGTCAATCATACCGGAAAGTCAAAACCATTTTCAGTATGCTCCATTTTGATATTCCACTTATGGTAAATAGTGATTATAATAAAAGGTAACCGTTAATCGTCTTTTTATGAAAATATATTCAACTCAAAATTACTCCGGACTCAAGAATCTTTTTGGTAACCAAATCCCTAACAGTCCTTTGTTGTATTCTGTGCTGGAAGGAAAGGTTAAAGGATTCGCTCTTTGCGATGATCCCGATCAACCCAAGTCTTGTCTTGTGACAACATCCCTTAAAGGGCTTAATACTGTTTTTCCAAGTCCTTTTACGTATAAAAAATTCCTTGATCGAGCTATTGAACAGCTTAAAAAACAATCTGATTTTCAATTGGTTTGGGATCCCCAAAGCCAAAAAAAACTGATGAGGCCAAAAAACTTCGATCAGGAAATTCCCCGCATGCAATTTTTACAACTGCGCCTTTGGAATAAAGCTTATGAAAAACCCTTTTGTGAAAAATGTAAAGTGGTCCCTTTAAATCATTCATCCTACCCCTTAAGCCTGCATCATGCACATATTGAGAAATATTACGGTCATTTTGAAAATTTTATTCGCCATGGTAAAAGTCTCTGCTTGATGGATGGAAATCGAATGACTTGCGAAGCTCTCATTCTTTTTTGCGCTCACAGACAAGTCGAGCTGGCTGTAGCCACCCAGCCTGATGATCGCGGCAAAGGATACGCAACCTGGCTTTGTTCTCAGTTAATCCAGGACTTTATGGAACAGGAATTTCAGATTCATTACACTTGTGATGCGAATAATAAGGCCTCTGTGGCTGTTGCCCGCAAGCTGGGATTTGGACCAAATAGGTCTTATCAATTTCTTCATTTTAAAAAAGACAGTCAAATTTCTGCTCAACCGGATGTCAGGTATTCGGATCAAGTTCCCTTTTCCTCGGGCAATAAACCGGTCAGCTTCCAGGGTCAGATGATCTCAAACAGCATGAATCCTTTCTTGCGCCAATCGGATATGATTGTCGCCCAAAAAACAGACCCAGAGCATCTTCGACGAGGAGATCTTGTTTTGATCAAACAAGGTAATTATCTTTTTTGTCATCGTTTCTTAAAGAGGCTCGACCGACAGAGATACCTCACCAAAGGCGATGGCTTAGACCGAGCGGATCCCCCCATCCAAGCTCATCAGCTTGTCGCGAAAGTAATATCGTTTAGCAAACTTAAATGCCTATTTAATCTTAAAAGTAAAAAATGGATACAATCGAATCACCTTCTTGGCATTATTCATCATGTAAAAACTGCCCCCAAAGTTAAGCTGTGGCATGTTGTCATAATCAACATTTTGAAAACTTTTCTCTGCTGGGGAAATCCTTTTCTTAAGCCAATACATCTCCAGGAGTTTATCCACCGGCGTCTTTTTATTATTTTGTCTCAATTAAGAATAAATTCGCACGACAAGGAAATGCTAAACGCTTATCTTGATCAGGTCACGGACTGGTTTTCCTTCCATCGTTTGTTTCTCTACAATCATACGGAAGCTCTTGCGCTGTTTAATATCAGCCAATCAAATTGCGAAGATAAAATACCGCAGTGGATCGTCCATGATTTTGAGAAAAAATCGCTGGCGCAAAAACAAAAGAGAAGGCAAGCGCTAAGAAATCTCCTATCGCTTTTTGCCCAATTCGAAGAAAAAAAACTACGGGTCATTCTCTTAAAGGGTTTTGTTCTCTCTCAAACACTTTATCCCGAAATCGACTTAAGGCCCATGAACGACATCGATCTTCTTGTTAAACCCGAAGACTGGCCGCAAGTCAAAAATATTATCCTTGGGGAAGGTTTTCGAAATACGCTTAATCTCGATCCGCTTAAGTTGGAGAAGCTGGCAGGTATTCCTTTGAATTGGCAAGTCTCATTTTCCAATCAAACCGGAACAAAAATCGAAATCAAATTTCATCTCTTCGCTTTGGAGTTTCCGGATTTTTCCACATCCCAATATTTCTGGCAAACTACCCGTCCTATGATGATAGAAGACCAGCAAATTCATACCTTAAGCCCGGAAAATCAACTTCTTTATATGTTTTCTTGTCTCCCCAAGATCCGCTATCGGTATCTTCCCTGGTTTCATGAAATAAAAGAGTGGATGAACAAAATGAAACCGGATTGGGATAGCTTCATAGATAAAACAAAAGAAACCGATATGGAGATCATCAATTATTACGGTCTAAAAATTCTTAAAGATCACTTTAACGTGGACATTCCGAGTGAGGTCCTCAGCTGTCTCAAGCCTTCCATAATTAAGCGGATTTTATTTACTTTGTGTTTCGGGAAAAAGGATTTTGGCTATAGGGATCCTCGAAAACATAAGCATTCCCGGGATGTACTGATCTCAAATATCTTGCTGAAAGGCAAGTTGATACAAGCCGTAAGATTCTGCCGGCGTCTTATTTTTCCTCCAGCAGCATATTTTTCCTACCGATATCAAATCCCAAAATGGCAGACATTCTTGGGAATTGGTCTCCTTAAAAGGCTACGTGAATTGACAACAAGAGCGATTTATACTGAAAAAGCTTCAAGAAGCTGAGGGAAGTGAACCGCCTATGCCCATACGAGACATCCTCTGCGAGCGTTGGTGCTTCGTCAAGGTCGGTTTCTCGTACTTCTTTGATTTCAAAATGTCATCTTTCTTGGAAGATTTTTCTTTCTTAGTCATCTTAATCCTTTTTTACAAAAATTCCCTTTTCACAAAATAACGTCAGTAACTCTTGAATGTCATTTTCGACTATCTTTGTCTTTATATTATATCGTCTTGCAATATTTTCAGCAACCTTTTTCAGGTTTCTCAACTCTAGCAAATCGGTCCAAATATCCGCGGCGACTCGATTTAATGTTAAAACCTGAAAGTCTGAAGTGCGCGGAACGAAATGAACAAGATCTTTATCCTTACACCAAAATAAAGGCCGCTTGAGTTTCCATGAGCCTAAATCCGTTTTTAAATTAAATCTTTCGATTTCCCTGCCGTGGACAACTTCTTTAAATTTTCCTGTTCTTTTTAAACCCAGAAATAACCCTGCCTTCATGATAACTATTCCCCAAAGGTGGCAGGAGAATCGAAGAATATCCATCGCAAGAAAAGACAGCTTCTTCATATTTCTAAGTAAATATCTACCTTGAATCCATTGCCGGATCAGAACATAATATCTTTTTATAAAAAATTGTAAAAACGCAAACATGGAACCTGTGCCAGGTACAGCAAGCCATGATCCCCGGTATTTTCTATTAATCAGCGCTGCTGCTTGACCACTTTCCATGTGATGAGCACAAAAGCCGCTTAAGGTCTTGATATTGTCATGCTGGACAACCGCCTTGGAAACGTATCGAATCAAGTAACCCCGTAACATCAACCGCCATGATATTTCAAAATCTTCCAGAGTTGGAAGCTCTTCATCAAAACAACCGATTTCACTAAGAGCTTTCTTGCGAAACAAAGCATTAGCTGTTGTCAGACGAGGATGGTCTTCAGAAGCCCGCTCGGCCTCTTTAAAATACTCCAACTCTCTCATGTACTTCTCGAAAATTGTTTTTCCCTCAAGTGCTTTGACATCACCTGTGCAGACCCCGATTTCCTTATCAGTCATTATTTCTTTGGCGAGCACGATCAGCCAATGGCAGTCAACCCGACAATCCGCATCGGTAAAGGCCACAAATTCTCCGCACGCCTCATGAATTCCTCTATTGCGGGCAACCGCTCTTCCTCGTTGAGGTTCATAAACATATGTGACAGGGTATGTCAAAATAATTTCTTTGGTTCGATCTGTCGAAGCATTATCCACAACGATAATCTCGCGCGTTTCAGCTGGAAAATCCAGCGTACAGAGACTATCCAAGCAATTTGCGATATTTTCTTCTTCATTAAACGCCACTATCACAATCGAAACAATAATTTTTCGTGATTTGTTGATGGTCATAATAATTTATGACTTGATCTTATCCCCATAAACCCTCACGAACAGGAGCATTCATGTTGAGATTTATCCACATGCTTATTCAGCCAAGATTTTAAAAGATACGGCTCTATCGCCGCTTTGGGTTCTAGAACATCCTTGACAAACCGATCAGCTTCTTTTTTCCACTGAACCGGACGATCAAACTCTCTACTGGGGATAATATCTTCCGACATCTGTTCCCCGTAACCGGGCTGTCTCCACCAGTCTTTGTTTCGAAAAATACTTCCGTATTTCTTCTCAAAAATATCCATGTTGTTCCAGATATAAGACCCGGGAATCAAGGAAAAACGATTAATCCTTAAATCAATGGAAACAGTCGGGGAATCAACAAAAATGGATCTCAAATAGTTAAAAGTTTCCCGAACATGATGATGATTGTCACCGGGAAAATTAAAAATCAAACCAATATTTGTCCAAACATTCAGTTCATTAAGCCGAGCAATAACTTCTCTGGATCGCTGCAAATAAGAATCAGGCCTAACGGTTTTATTCATTGCTTCCAATATAAAAGGAGAACCGCTCTCTAATCCCAAGTGCAGGTGAGTATTAACTTTCGATAGCAATTCTATTTGTTTTGGCTTTAATAATTCCGCCCGAGCCAGAAAATAAAAAATGATTTTTCTCTTTGCGCGGGCAAGCTTGGTGAGAAATTCTTCCCCCCAGCGTGTGTGGGCCGGAAACAGGGCATCGTCAAAACAGACACATCGCAGTTTAAACATCTCGATAAGATTTTCTAAATGCTTAAGAGCCAAATCAACCGGATATTCCTCATGGTAATAAGGATTATTTGATTCCACGCAGTAATGACAGGCAAAAGGACACCCGCGGGTAAAAGAGATCCCCAGTGTATGAATCCAAGGTTGACGATAGCGATACCCTTGCGCATTAAAATTATTTCTGACACCCATATTCAAAGGGTAGCCTTCAATAACTTGGGGCACATCTGCTTTTTTATAAGGCCAACCCCGGCAGATCTCTAGCAATGCCTCTTCCCCTTCATTGCGAACAACGAAATCAAACATCCCCAAAGGCTCATAGAAATCTTCGGGTAAAGCCGTCGGATGATAACCTCCAACAACAATGGTGCAGTCCTTTTTGACTTCGCGGCAGATTTCTGCCAGCATTTGCGTGGACTGATAACAGGCGCTGGAATAACAACTGATAGCCGCGATATCAAAATTCTGATTTCTAATTAAACGCTTAACGCGTTGACGATATTCATCATCATCCTCGGGTCCGTGACAAAAACCGATCTCTATATCAAAATCCAAAACATCGATCGTGACATTATGATTTCTCAAATAAGAATAGAGGACGAGCATCTCCGAGCGCGTACTTCTCCTGGTAACAGCCCAATAGGACCGATAGGACGCCCCAGGATAGATCAAAAGGACTTTAGGGCTCATTCCTTCTTCTCCGTAGCAAGTAAACTTTTCTGGATCAGATTTTCCTTTATCAAGTGATCAATGATTTCACTGACGTCTTGACGAATCATTTCTTGAGGTTTTTGGTATTCCTCGCATATTGTCTGGATTATTTCTTCCAAACCCTTGTTATTTTCTAAAAGTGACCAAATCATAGCCCCGGTGTTGTTGAGAATAAAATAATGCCCGCCCTCGAGATTCAAAATAATAACTTCATCATCGATATAACGCCAAACTGTATTTTCGCTATTGATGATATAACTCATGCTCTTATCCTTGTAACCTGCTTTTTCTTTTTGAGCTGAGAGGAATAGGCCGCGCACATATTCTCTGGCTGCGCATGGCAGATCCATTTACCGCCGGTTCGCTGGATACTTTTGACAAAACTATTGCAATCCAAAACACTGTAAGAAAATCCTCTCTCTATAACATCCTCCATCAAATCGTAGACAAGGCCACCATCATAAAGATGCATTTCATAAGATTGATAGATTTTTGCATTGGGCAAAAGCTCACCGATTTTCTTGATATTCTGAGGCCGAATTTCAATTTCACCAATATTAAGATGCTTGACACCGACTTCTTCCAGGCGAGGAAGCATTTCAAAAAGCTTCTTTCTGTGCAAAGGCCAAGATGGTGTTTCAACGGTAACCGCTTCAAATAAGGGAACAGCGGCCCCCATGTAGCGATAGACATGATCGGAAAAATTACTAGCGCCCAAATGAAAACGAATTTCATTCAATCCCCAATCATGAAGCTGTCTAAGGACTTCTTTCGATGCAAGCACTCCGTTTGTATAAAGATAATACCAGGGTTTGCGCTTCATTTGACCTTCAATTTCCTTAAAAAATGTCATGAATTCCTCGATGATGTCCAAATGTTGCAAGGGATCCCCTCCACCGGTAAAAGCAACCCGCGGCTGATAAAAAGTGGAAGCAAAGCTGGCTACAAAAGCACGCTCTTTGATTGCATGACGTTTTTGAGGAGAGATAACATCCTGATTGCGGACAGTAAAACAGTACGGGCAATCCAAAGAACAACGATTCCCGCAAGAAATGGGAATCTCAAATTCTTCCGGCACGAAACACCCCAAGCAACCCGGAGAAATCTTCCCGATATGCGCACAATGGCCCGAGGCGTCTCTTCGTAAAGCTTTTATGGCTTTCTGTCGCTTGAATTTTTCCTCGTAAATTTCTTGAATAGAAGAAATTTTCATAATCCACTAACCTTTGAATGATAATGTATGCTAACACCGCCTTTTTTTAAAGTCAAGAAGGCCCTTGCCGGCAAGATTTTAAAAAACTTTTGAGCTTGGTAGATTGTAAAAATAATTGCGACAAAGTCAAGCCCTTAGTTCATGTTAATTTGTGAGTATTCGTTAGCAATTTGATTAGCCGATTTGTATCCGAGTTTCTTTCTGGGATAGTTATTCATCCAGTCCTGTATTTTATTAATTTATTTTTCGCTGACTTCATGAATGTCGGTGCCTTTGGGGATAAATCATCTGATCATTTTATTCTGGACTTCATTTGATCCCCGTTCCCTGGCACTATAGGCATGCGCAAAATATATTATAGTTCTTTTCTTTTTAGGTTTTAGAATACTTAATTCCAGGGATTGCCAATTTAAGAATTCTACGCCATTATCAAAAGTAATAGATTTGAATTTAACTTTAAATTTAGCGCCATATCTCTTCTCGAGAGCGTCAATAGCTTTTTTAATTTCCTCCTGGGTGGCACGTTCAATTTTTATAATGATTTCCTCCAAAGTTTTTCTCTCAGTTAAGGTTAGAAGACATGAAGAGTTCCCTTTTGAGCTTTTAACACAATCTCCTTCCCAGTGACCGTACTCAATGCGATCATTCACTTTTTTGGATCTTTGTTCAATGCTTTTGCCTTTTCTGTTGGTTAGGCTGATACGACGCACTTGTCTATATTTGCCTTTTCTTCTTTTCCGTTTCTCCCAGAGAGTCTCATTACTTATTCCTGAAAATATACCTGCATCAATGTAGTTATAAAGAGTCTTTGTGCATATCATGCCTTCAAAATATAGCTCTTTAACTTTTATCTCACCGATTATGGCATCAGGTGAATATTTGTCCTTAATTAGCTTTTCACGAATATATTCTTCCAGCTTGCGGTCTTTGCCAATTTTTAATTCATGTTCTTTGCCGGTAACTTTTGCCCTATAATCTCTTTGTGCCACATCAGCTCGATATTGTTTTCTCATCTTCAATTCATAGCCCATTCTTATTCGCGTTCCTCGTTTGGCCTCCCGATAGATCGTCGACTTTGCTCGCCCAAGCTTCTTGGCTATTTCCTCGGGTGTCTTTTTCTCTTCCAAATACACCTCAATCTTGTACCGCTCCGATTCATTTAAATGTGTGTATTTTCTCCCTTTAGTGTTACAATGTTTTTGCTCCATTTGATCCTCCTGTTTTTTGTTTGTTTGTCACTCACAAAATAACAGTTTTTTTTGGATCTTTGGAGCTTTTTCTCTTTTTGTCTCACTTAATCTTACAATCTTTAATACAATTTTGAGCTTTCTTTTTTATTTGATTTTTTAGACCATGTGCTTTAATATTGATTTTTGGCAATAAAATAGAAGGCTTTTCATAATGGATATCTATATTAACGGACAATGTAAACAGCTCGTCAAACCTCTAGCTCTCAAAGCACTGGTTGAAAATTTCTGCCAAAATCCCCAATATGTAATTGCCGAACTTAACGGAGAAATCATCAAGAAAGACTCCTGGGGAAATCGTTGGCTGAATGACAAAGACCGCATTGAACTGGTCAGTTTTGTAGGTGGCGGATGAAAACGTCGATAAAAACTAAACTCCACTCAGATCCGTTGGTGATCGCTGGAAAAACTTTTTCAAACAGGTTTTTCTTAGGGACAGGAAAATTTAAGAGTAAAGATGATTTGAAAAACAGTGTCCTCTCTTCAGGTTCTGAGATTGTCACTGTGGCTTTAAGGCGCATTGACTTAAAGCGTCATCAGGAGAATATCCTCGAATATATCCCTCAAAATATCACCATCCTCACCAATACTTCCGGAGCCCGCAATGCCAAGGAGGCCGTCCGCATCGCGCATCTGGCACGAGAATCCGGATGCGGAAACTGGATCAAGATTGAGGTGATTGATGACAGTAAATATCTGCTTCCGGATAATGCTGAGACAATCAAGGCAGCCGAGACCCTTGTTAAAGACGGTTTTGTCGTTCTTCCCTATGTCTCTCCCGATCTTTATGCGGCCCGTGAGCTTGTGAAAGTGGGAGCGGCCACCGTCATGCCTTTGGGATCTTTGATCGGCAGCCATCAGGGGTTGAGAGCAAAAGACTTGATTCAAATTCTCATTGATGAAATTGATATCCCGATTGTTGTGGACGCGGGAATTGGGCGCCCGTCTCAGGCGTGTGAAGCGATGGAGATGGGCGCCGACGCTGTTTTGGTTAATACAGCCGTAGCTTGCGCTGAAGATCCTCCTCGGTGCGCTTTAGCCTTTTCAGAAGCGGTTAAGGCCGGCCGCTTAGGATACTTAAGCCGTCCTCAAAAACGAAAATCGCAAGCCAGCGCATCCTCTCCTTTGACCGGTTTTCTTTTTGATTATGATCAGTCTTAAGAAAATCCAGAGAATTCTTGCGGATAAAAATCCTCGGTTAATCGAGGATTTGGCACAGGAAGCCTCCCGAATCACCCGGCAATATTTCGGTCGCACCATTTCTCTTTACACACCTCTCTATCTTTCAAATTACTGCAGCAGTCACTGCATTTATTGCAATTTTAACAGTCACCACCCCATCAAAAGAATGAAGTTAAGTCCCTCTGAGATTGATCAAGAAATGAAGTATATCGCCAAAAAAGGTATTCAAAATATTTTGCTTCTAACGGGCGAATCAGAACAAGCGACACCCGTCTCTTATTTGAAGGAAGCCGTTCGAATCGCTAGAAAATATTTTCCCAGCATCGGTCTGGAAGTTTTTCCCATGGAAACAGATCAATATCGTCAGCTTTATTTGGCCGGCGTTGATGCCGTGACGATTTATCAGGAAACATATCATCGAGAACATTATCGCCATGTTCATCTAAGCGGACGAAAACGGGACTATACATTTCGAAAAGAAGCGCCCAAACGCATCGCTCAAAGCGGTATCCGCCAGATTTCGATGGGAATACTTTTGGGACTGCATGATCTATCCGAAGATCTTTTTAGCCTTTTTGAGCATTTGCGCTTGATGGAAAAGCAATTTCCAGGCGTGGAATACAGTCTTTCTTTTCCCAGACTCCGCCCCATTGAGAATATGAATTTTACCCCTTTTGATGTAACCGATATCGATATGGTCAAAATCATTTGCCTAGCCCGGATTCAATTTCCCCGCGTTGGAATTAATCTCTCGACCAGGGAATCGCAGAATTTTCGCGATCACGCGCTTGAGGTTGGCATCACGAAAATCTCGGCCGAATCACGGACTTCTGTCGGCGGTTACGCCACAACGCACAAGCAAAATCAATACCCTCAATTTGATATTCAAGACGACCGCTCAGTTGAGGAAATCATTCGGATTTTAAAAAAAAGAAATATAGATCCGGTTTTCACAGACTGGCGGCGAATCGAAAATGAATGTCTTTAAACAGGGACTTTCTCATTATCTCTCTCAAAGCCAGATCAAAGCTATCGCATCTGTTTCGATCGGTATCGGCGGAGCCGGAGGATTGGGATCGAATCTGGCGATTACCCTCACTCGCAGCGGTTTTCAGAACATCGAAATCCTCGATGCGGATACCATTGAACCATCGAACTTGAACCGTCAATATTATCTGCCTAAAGATGTCGGCTGTCTAAAAGTCGATATCCTTAAAAAACGCTGCCAAGAAATCAATCCCGATATCAACATGAAAATCCATCCTGTTCGCTGGGACCTATCGAATGCATCGGAATTCTTCACACACTGCCAGGTTGTGGTAGAAGCGTTTGATGAACCAGAAAACAAAAGGAATTTTGTAGAATTTTATCAAAGTCGAAATGAATTTATTGTTAGCGGCAATGGAATGGCCGGATTTAAAAATAACAATCCTCTTACGATTCGCCGCATGAGGAACATAACGTTTGTGGGTGATCAAACCACACGAGCATCAAAGAAGACCCCTCCCCTGGCTCCCCGTGTCACAGCCTGCGCCAGCCTGACGGCCCAAGTGATCCTTGAAATAGCCCTTAGAGATTAATCCTATCCCCAAATAATTTTCTTTAATCGGATAATTAAAATAACAGTCGCTATTAAATATAGACAGGAAAAGATGAAAAGAGACAGAAAAACCGCAGGACTGCTTTGCATATAAGCGAGAAGCGTGTTGACAACCTCCTGCGGGCCCTTCATCAGTGAATCACCGAGAATGACAAGAGTAAATTGAATAATGAAGATCCGAAGCGGTGATCCCCAAATGACGGCAGTCAAATAGCGTCGAAAATTAATTTTTGTCAGCCCGAACCCAAGATCCAAAAATCGAAACGGAACAAGAATAATTGCCCGAAGGACAAATAAATCACCAAATCCGATGGCCCCTATGCGGTTATCGAATCCTTTAAATCGTCCCTGCGTCTTTTTCTCAACATAATCTCGTCCTAACTTACGTCCCAAATGGAATAAAACCGTTGCATTGATAATCTCGGCAATCCATATAAAGAGGCTGCTTAACGGCGCTCCGTAAAGCACAGCTCCCAAAATCTTAAAAACATCCTTCGCCAACCACACAAAAAATGTAACAAAAGAATAGAGCAGCGAAAACGCAAGACCTTGAAGAGCGATAGGAATTCTCCATAGAATCTCTTTGTAGCGCTCGATATCTTGGTCAAAATATTTTCCTGAAATCCAAAAACCGACAAGGATCACAACCAGCAAAGCAAAGCGAAGATTGCTTGAATGGAATATTCTTTTCATCTATCGAAACTCATCAAAAAGCTCGGTGCTTAGATAGCGTTCTCCGGTTGAGGGAAAAACAGTCACAATGAGTTTGTCTTTATTTTTTTCTCTTTGAGCAACCTTCAAGGCGGCGCAAAGAGCTGCTCCCGATGATATTCCGGCCAAAATACCTTCTTTTTGAATCAATAATCTGGCATGAGTCATCGCTTCATCATTGGTCACCTGAATAATTTCATCAATGATCTGAGTATTGAGAATTTGCGGCACGAAGCCGGCTCCAATTCCCTGAATCTTGTGTGGTCCGGCTTGACCGCCAGAAAGGATCGCAGAATGCGAAGGCTCAACCGCAATGGCATTTAATTTTGGATTTTTTTCTTTTAATCTTTCCGCTACACCTGTCAATGTTCCGCCGGTCCCCACGCCGGCAACAAAAATATCAACCTCGCCCTCAGTATCGTTCCATATCTCTTCAGCCGTTTTTCGTCGATGAATTTCGGGATTGGCCGAATTTTTAAACTGCTGGAGCATGAAATATTTCTTATCCGACTCGAGCAGTTCCTGCGCTTTGTCGATGGCTCCCATCATCCCTTTTGCGGCTGGCGTGAGAATTAATGTCGCTCCCAGGGCCTTGAGCAAACACTTTCTTTCCTCGCTCATCGATTCCGGCATCGTCAAAACCAAAGGATATCCTTTGACCGCACAGACAAAGGCCAAGCCGATGCCTGTATTACCTGATGTTGGCTCAATGAGAACCGTTTCGCTTTTGATATGACCGTCTTTTTCGGCCTGCTCGATCATGCTAAGAGCAATCCGATCCTTAACCGACCCTAAAGGATTGAAGAATTCAAGTTTAGCAGCAATACGCGCCTGGCATTTTCCTGTCACTTTATTCAGATAAACAAGCGGTGTGTCTCCGATTAAATCAGTAATGTTGTCTGCGATCTTCATTTTCCGATTTCCTTTCCAGGCTTTGCTTCTTTAAATAAACCATAAGAATCGAAATAGCCGCCGGGGTCACCCCTGAAATCCGAAGTGCCTGAGCCAATGAACGAGGGGCAAATGCCTTGAGCTTTTCTTTGATCTCAGAAGACAATCCTTGGACTTTTTGATAATCAAAGCCTTCGGGAATTTGAATATGATCAATGTGTCTGAATTTCTCAACATCTCGTCTCTGTTTATCGATAAATCCCTCATACTTGATCTCATACTCCACGCAATCTATATATTCCCGAGGTAGTTTTCTAAGATTTCCATCTAATGGGGCAATCATTTCATAGGTGATACCCGGCCGTCTTAGAATCTTACACAAAGAGGTCGGCACTTTCAAAGGCGGACTATGGATTTCTTTAAGCTGATCATCCAGTATCGTCCCAGGACAAACTTTGGTTTCTTTAAGATGCTGTATTTCTTTTTCGATGGCGGCATACTTCTTATTAATGCGTTCATAATGGCTTCGCGAAAGAAGGCCAAATGCATAGCCGTATCGGGCCAGGCGCTTATCGGCATTGTCTTCGCGAATAATTAATCGATATTCCACGCGCGAAGTAAACATCCGGTAAGGTTCCTGCGTGCCCTTAGTCACTAGATCATCAATGAGAACCCCTATATAAGCTTCATCTCGTGACAAAACAAAAGGATCTTTCCCTTCAATCGAAAGCGCGGCATTAACGCCAGCTACAAGACCTTGCGCAGCGGCTTCCTCATAGCCGGTTGTTCCGTTGATCTGTCCGGCAAAATACAGCCCCCTGATTCTTTTTGATTCTAAAGTATGCTCGAGTTCCCGTGCATCAATAGCCGCATGTTCTATCGCATACCCATAGCGGGTAATCTTGACGTTTTCCAGACCGGAAATTGTATGGACAAATTTCTCCTGCACTTCGGCGGGTAGTCCGGTTGAGATCCCATTCGGATAGAAGATAGAATTATTTAATCCCTCAGGCTCCAAAAAGACCGCATGCCGACTCTTGTCACTGAATTTCTTGAGCTTATCTTCAATGGAAGGACAGTAGCGCACACCGGTAGCAATCATCTGGCCGGCATACATGGGGGACTGATCCATATGGGCTTTAATGATCTCATGCGTTTTTCGATTGGTATAAGTAATGTAGCAGGGAATCAACTTTTGCGATGTAGGTATTTTCTTTGTGAAAAAAGAAAAAGGAATTGGCGGCTTATCTGAGTGTTGAATTTCCATTTTTCGAAAATCAATAGTCTTACCCTCTAGCCGTGGAGGTGTCCCTGTTTTAAAATTCATTAGAACAAAACCGTTTTCTTCGAGACTCCGAGCCAAACGCACAGACGCCGGCTCTCCGATACGTCCGGCCGGAGTGATTTTTCGGCCGATATGAATACGTCCATTTAAAAATGTACCCGGGCAAATCACAATAGTTTTCGTCTTGATGATTTTTGCCGATTCGGTTTTAAGCGCCACCACCTTTTTGTCTTCCACCAGAATCTCGGCGGCCAGATCTTCAAGAACATTAAGATTCGCCTGAGCCTTGATTACTTTTTGCATGCAAAGCTTGTAGCGTTTGCGGGCAGATTGACAACGCGAAGAGCGGACCGCCTGACCCTTACTGGCATTTAACTGGCGGAATTGGATAGCTGTTTTATCGGCGGTCCTGGCCATTTCACCGCCAAGAATATCGATCTCTTTGACCAGCTGGCCTTTTCCCACTCCACCGATCGCCGGATTACAACTCATCTCCCCAATGCGAGAGGCGTCCATGGTCATTAAAAGTGTTTTATGGTCCATCCGGGCTGAGGCCAAAGCTGCCTCAATACCTGCATGACCAGCGCCGATAACAATGCAACCATAGGTCTTATATTTCATTTTTTATGGTCTTTCTTTTTCCCCTGGGCGACGCTGAAGAAAGTATTGAGAATCGTAAAAAAGAAAAGAATCCCCACAATAGCATTCAAATCTTCATAGCGAAACTCCTGAAAAGTGATTAATAGAATTCCCATCAACGAAAGAGACCACATCAAATAGAGAACAATCGTCATAAATTGGCTCATTTTCTTCTCGCTTTCTTTAAGAAATACGAATAATTTTGCTCTAGAGTATAATATAAATTACAAGTAAAGCGAATGATTGTCAACTATTGCCTTTGGGCTAAAGTTGATACTGAATCCCGATCAATGATCAGGATTTTTTAGGCGCTGCGCAGGATTCGCGAGTAACTAATTCAGGAGTTAAGAGAACTTTGACGGGAGCCTTGTTTTTGCCCGAGACAACGGCATTCAAATAACGCACGGCGTCCTCGGCCATTTTAAATAAAGGCTGTCGGATAGTTGTTAAAGAAACCGGTCCATAAATAGCGGAAGGATTATCATCAAATCCAACGACCGAAAGATCTTTAGGAATTTGCAGGCCTTTTTCCATCGCTACAGCGATCACTTCCAGAGCCATTTCATCGCTGGCAGCAAAAACAGCGGTAGGTCTTTCTTTCATGGCCAGAAATTCTTCTGCAGCCTGACGAGCGCTGCGTCGGGAATAATCTCCTTTGAAAATATACCTTTCTTTCAATAAATCTTTACTTTCTAAGGATTTTTCGAATCCCTCCAGCCGGTCTGCCCCTGCTTGTGTGCGAAGATTTCCTGTTACCGTAGCAATTTTCTTGTGCCCCAATCCTATAAAATATTCTCCGGCCAACTCTCCGCCCCGTTTATTGTCAATCGCAATGTAATTGACATTGAGATCGTGCACAACATTGTTGATGATGATGCAAGGAATCCCTTCGCTAAGAGTAGATTCAATTTGTTTACGGTTTTCAATGATATCGGCAAAAATGACACCGCCCATATGGCTTGTATTTAATGGGGTATACCCATCGGTAATATGAAAAATCATATCCAACCGCAATGTCTCACAGGCATGTCCGACGCCGCGAATGAGCTCAATCGCATAAAAAGAATGAAAAATCCCTGGATAACCCGGCATTACAAGCCCAACCGATGTATTGAGACCTTTGGCCAATCTTTGAGCGCTCACATTGGGTTTAAACTTCAGATAAGCAATGGCCTCTTCGACTCTGGCGCGGTTTTTGGGATTAACGGTGGGAACCTTATTGAGAACCCGCGAGACCGTGGTGATCGATACCCTAGCTCGGCGGGCGACATCTTCTATGCTAATTCGTTTATTGACAGCCAAAATTTAACCCTTATTTGACAGAATCGCCAATCTTGATATGATCCTGCTTCTGACGAATATCGGCTGCAGAAATATCATTGCGCGTTTGAATTACTTCCAGGTTAGCGATAAATTCATTTCCTCGATAGACGGTAAGCGTGTCTCCAATACGGACACCGTCGCTGACCCCTAAGTCAACGATAACAAAATTATCCTCTTTGTTAATACTCAATACCTGTCCGTTGAAGCCTGGACTCTCGCCCGGTTCGGCCAAAGTAACGCCTGCTTTTTCAGCGGAGAGATTATTCATCCGCGAAGGCGCGCTGACGATAATCGGAGAAAGCTCAACCTCATCACCTTTTTGCGAGCCCACAGGAGAAGTTTTCAAGCGATGATCAATACTGCGCTTTATATCAACAATCTCATTAATACGATTTTGAATAATACTCTCTGTCTCGATAAGTCGCTGCTCGATTTCCTTTTTGCTCTCGGTAAGCTTGGCAATGCTTTTTTCTAAAGTCACCTTTGCGGAGGCCAACTCCTTTACTTGACCTCTCAGTTTGGCATTCTCTTCTTTTACATCTTCATAACGATCGCCGATGAACTTTTTATCATTCTTTTCCCGGGCCAGATCGATCGAAAGAGCGTTGATCATTTTTTCTTTACGGACTAGCTCTTCTTCCAATTCGATCTGTTCTTCTTCAAACTCGTTGATAGTCAATTCGTGCTCTTGGTTCTTTTTTCTCAGCTCTTCGATTTCGATAGCGTATTTGGATATCTCCGATTCCAATTCGCCCACGCGCAGCTCCAAACCCGCTCTCTCCTTGACAACAGCAGCCCAATAAACATCCTTCATTTCTTCTTCGGATAGACCGGGATAATCTGCAGCCGAAGGCATCGGTCTTTGCTCTTGAAAAGGAACTTCCTTGACAATAACTTCAGGCTCTGCTTTCTCTTGGAGCTTCACCATTAATTCATCGCGCTCTTTGCGTACTTCCGCAAGGCGTTCTTTAAATGTCTCCTGTTGATCCTGAAGCTTGTTGGCTTGCTGTTTGGCCTGATTTAAATCCTGCTGAAGAATTTCGGCTCTTCTCATCGTTTCGTTGAGTCGATTTTCGATTTCTTTTTTCTCCTGAGCCAAAGTCCCCGCCGTTTCCTCGGCAGATTTCAGACTTCTTTCGGCGATTTCCTTTTGCTTCTCAAGATCCTCTTTTTGACTCATTGTCGATAGAGCAAAAAAAGCGCTAACGCCAACAAGAATCAGCAAAATAATAATAATATACATAGACTTATTCATCGTAATCTCCCCTTTATGTATTTAAGATTTAAGTAATTTCAATATAGCATTCCTCATAGAAGCATACAAGGAAAAAGAGTAATTTTTTGATCTGTTTTCTAAAATTTTACAAAAATTTTTTCATAAAAAATAATTCGTCTTATCGACGATAAAATAGAAAGGCCCCCGTCCCCGACTATGTATTATAGTACGGGGATGGGGGCCTCAAGAAACTCCAACAAGATCCCTACTCGTATCTTATCTCATCCAAATAAAACGTACAACTTTCTGAATTCACTTCAGCATTGGTCGACCATGAAAATCCGCCACTGATATACGAAAGATCTTTACCCCGCAAATCAATCGTGTATTTCATCCATTGATCTTTAAGAATCACCGGACCGATAAAGGCAGAATCACTGTCCGGGTAGTCGCCGGTTAACCCGCCGATTTTAAATTCCTCGATTCGCTCGCCACCCCTTTCACCTTTGGCCCAAAAAACCAATTTTGTAGCTCCGGTCAGATCATAACCGCCTTTGCGGTTTCCCCAGTTATTCGCGGGATTTTGCCAGTAAATTCCGGCCCACTTCTGTCCTTTCTGTGAACAAGCCACGTCATATACAATTTTAATGCAGGAACTGCCCTGATAACAATCCTCGGTATACCGATCGTTAAAATCGACACAGCGTCCGTTGGGCATAAATCCCGAAGGGATATAATGATTATCACGTGTTCCCTTATCGGAATAGATTAAAAAAGGCTGAAATGTATTTTCTTCATACTGGGTTTCAGCCGAAACAGCCGGGGTCATACCCTCTGGTGCTGGGTCTGTTTTTTGACCGCAACCGAATACGCAGAGCAAACCAGTAAATAAAACAACGCTCATCCCTCTCATCATAAAGTAACCTTTCTTCTCTTTTTCTTATCTTGTAAACAGCGTATATCGCGCTTACTTGGAACTGCGGATCTCTTGAATTTTCTGTTCGGCAGCTTCAGCCGGTTTCCAGAACCAACCGTTGGGATCCCAACATTGAGCATAAGAAAACTCACTGATCAATTTCTCAAAGGCTTTCTTGGCTTCTTTTTCTTTTCCGGCTTCCATTAAAGCATTTCCTTTGATAAAAAGAGAAGTACCAACATCATTTAAGGCCCAGTAAGAAAAGATCTTTTCATTGCTTTCCCAGGGATATTCATTCAAAGAAGTCTGCATCTCCTTCGCCTTCTCTTCATAGAGATCCAGAACCTTTCCGGTATAAGCCAAAACAGCATCTAAATCATCTTCCCTTAAGGCCGCCCAGGCTTTGGTTGTTAATCCGGAAGATGTATAATCGCCGTAGTCAATGGTTGAACCAGACTCAATGGCCGCAATTTTTTCCTTGGCGGCTTCAGCCGGTTTCCAAAACCATCCTTTGGTATCCCAGCACTGGCCATAAGTATAATTGTTGATCACCTTCCTGTAGGCCTCTTTGGCTTCTTCGAACATCTTGGCTTTACGATAGGCTTCTCCCTGGATAAATAAACTAGTCGCCACGTCATTCAAAGCCCAATAGCTGAATATCTCTTTATTGCCACCTGCGGGATAATCCGAGAGAGATGCCTGCATTTTCTTGGCCTGCTCGCCATAAAGTTCAATACATTTGTTGGTGTAGGCCAAAACAGCGTCGATGTCACCCTGTTCGAGCGCAGCCCAGGCCTTTGAAGCCAAGGTCACTGAACGATAATCGCCAAAATTAATCCTTTTTTGAGCGAAAACCGTCTGAGTTGCACTGGCAAGAACACAGACAACAAGCGCCATGGTTAATGTTAACTTTCTCATATTTCCTACCTCCT
>CAYZIY010000024.1:0-23588 GCA_964478715.1 uncultured Planctomycetales bacterium | reverse complement strand
CCGACCAGTTGATGCCCGCATCCGAGAGGATATCGATATCCGCCCAGTTGATGCCCGCATCACTTAAGACATCGATATCCGCCCAGTTGACACCAGCTTCTGAAAGAACGTCAATCTCATTCCAATTGATACCGGTGTCTGATAAAACATCGAAATCCGACCAATTGATGCCCGCATCAGAGAGGATATCAATATCCGCCCAGTTGATGCCGGTGTCCGAGAGCACATCCAAGTCAGAAAAGTTAATCCCGGTATCACTCAAGATGTCGATATCCGCCCAGTTGATGCCCGCATCGCTTAAGACATCGATATCCGTCCAGTTGACACCAGCCTCTGAAAGAACGTCAATCTCATTCCAATTGATACCGGTGTCTGATAAAACATCGAGATCCGACCAGTTGATGCCGGCATCAGAGAGGATATCAATATCCGCCCAGTTGATACCCGCACCAGTCATCACATCCAGGTCGCTAAAGTTAATCCCGATATCTGAGAGCACATCGATATCCGCCCAGTTGATGCCAGCGTCAGAGAGAATATCCACATCCGCCCAGTTGATGCCGGCATCACTCATGGCATCCAAGTCGCTAAAGTTAATCCCGGTATCTGAAAGCACATCGATATCCGCCCAGTTAATCCCGGCATCGGAAAGAATGTCCAGATCGCTAAAATTAATGCCCGCATCGGAAAGCACATCGATATCGGCCCAGTTAATACCCGTATCGGACATGACATCCAAATCGGACCAGTTGATGCCAGCGGCTGTGAGAACCTGCCAATCACTCCAGTTGATCGAGGCCTTGGACATCACTTCCATGTCGTACCAGTTGAGACCTCTTTCGGCCATAACCGATAAATCCGTCCAGTTCACATCGGCGGTGGTCAATTCGGCTAAATTATCCCAGTTAATGGTTTCATCCCAATTAACTCCGGCTCCGGTCATATAGGCCAAATCCCACCAATTGACCCCAGCCGAAGCCATGAACTGAAGATCATCCCAATTGACTCCCCTGTCGGACAGAACATCCAAATCACTCCAATTGATTCCCATATCAGACAAGACATCGATATCGGCCCAGTTGATGCCGGCATCAGTCATCACATCCAAATCCGACCAGTTAACGCCGGCCTGAGAAAGAATATCAATATCCGCCCAGTTGATACCTGTCATGGTTAATTCGTAAAGATCATCCCAGTTGATACCGGTGGTGGCCATCTCCGATATATCATCCCAGTTGATTCCGGCATCGGTGAGCACATCGATATCACTCCAGTTGATGCCGCTGTCGGTCATAACATCCAAATCCGACCAATTCACGCCGGCGGCGGTTAGAACCGTTAAATCCGACCAATTAACACCCTGCTTACTCAGCACTTCTATATCGGTCCAGTTGACATCATCCAGGTTGGAGGGAATATCATCCACATACCCCAGGACATCGGCAAACTGCTCAGAGATAAACTCATAACTTAACACTCCAACATAAGCCGTGCTGTTATACGTTAAAGCTACTTCGATAAGATACGTATCGTCTTGAGCGCCCGGTGCCCAGTCTACGTAGCGGAAGTAGTCATACGGGGTGGAATTAACGGCTGACATGCTCACCTGATCACAATCTCCGTCACCTCCGCACTCTGAGTTCCCCCCGGTTGGAATATTTCCCAATCCATCTCTGATGGTTAAGCGGGCTGAGTCACTCCCGTCTATATCGGTGACCGGTTCTCCATTGAGCGTCAGCCAACTGCGAACCTCATAAGCCGATGTACCCTCGTCATAGAGAACATTGATTCGCACCACGTAATTATCTCCTCCGCTTTTGACTTCGGCCAGATCAAATTTAAAGACGCCCGTATAAGTGGCTCCGGCATAGGTGACATCAATATTGGCCAGATAACTGTCATCATCATCCGAAGGATCCCAGGAGGCGTATTCAAATTTATCAAATTCGCCTGTTTCATCCAAAGACATTGCTTTATCCGTGCAGTTGCCCCCGCAACCTGTTTCGGGGCCGGAATCATCTGCCAAGCGGATGCTCACAGCAGCCGAATCGCTGCCGCTTGTAAAATCAACGGTGGTCCCATTTTGAACCACCCAGGCAAAGATCGTCCAGGTATCGGCATCATCCTTATAAGTGATGGTGGCCCGAACATCAATGGTGCCGACAATATCAAAGGCATTGGAATCACCGGTGACTCCTCCATCGGTATCCAGGCTGGCGCGCAAGGTATAGAGATCTCCCATATTATCAATGCGTAAATCATTGCCCGCAAAATTGGCCTCACCGGAAGAGAAATTTTCGGTGTCCGCTCCCAAGAGCGTCCCGGCGCCGGCATTATTAAGAATAGCGATCGTCACGCCATCATCGGCCCAGGTGCCGGTTGTAATCGTGTTTCCGTATTGATCTTTCAGATAAAGATAAGGCTGAGGATTAAAGGCCACGTTTTCCCGGGTATCGAGCATGGTGGTGCCCCAGGTGATTGATGAGGGAGTGGTCTCCATGCCAGCTGTTCCTGATCCTGAGCCCATATCATAGCCATCATAGGAGCCGCCGGTAAAGATTTCATCGCCCGGGGAGAGGGCATCCGAACCGTCATAGCTGCCGCCGGTATATTGGGCCAGGACAGCTGACGGGCATAGAAAAAGCCCACCAACGAACAAGGATAAAGTCAACCACCCTTGCCAGATGAGCTTCTTACTTTTTTTATGGTCTTTAGACCTTAACATTCGATTTGATATAAAAATTAAAAACGCAAAAATAGAAAACAAAAATTAAAAATCAAAAACGCCGCTTAAAAAATATTTAAGGCGCATCGCGGGCAAAACGACCTGTTCCTATGAGATCTGGAACTTCTGATGTTTCGTATCTATACAGGTATCCTTCACTCTCCGGATCCAAAGTCGCCGTGTATCTAGTTGAGGTTTGAAAGAAAATATTATTATTACCTTTAAAATTGTTCCCTCGAAATCCCATGCCAATTGTCCCGGTTACTCCTCGCGCCGTTGTTGAGTCAATCCCGGGCCAATCCGTATTGGTGGCATTGCCTTCGTAACTTGATGTGGCGGTCAATTCCCCATCGCCATGTGTGCCCTGAAAACCGCGGCCTTCGGAGTTGCCCACACTGACTGTCATCTCCATGAGATTATCGGCCATATTCATATTGCCGTAATAAGCGGCTCCTGCCTCTTCACGTGTTGTGGACCCTTCGGCAAATATTCCCGCTCGCAAGGGACCTATGCCTCCATCCCCGCTTGTATAAGTCAAAGAATTATCTGCGGCCACGTTCGCACCGGCCGTTGTTATTGTTTCTGTACCATCTTCTGTCCCGCTAATTCCCCCGGCTCCAGCCTCGGTCACAGATGTTGTTCCCCAGCAATATTCACTGGAAACAACAGACTGATCTTCCCCGCGGCAGGCTTTCTCAAATTCAAGCTCGGTAAAAGGCCGCAACGCGGCCCAATCCGCATAGGCGCAGGCATCGGGCCAGCCAATATAGCTCACAGCGCGATCCGGGCGAGATGTGCTGGCGCTTGCGGTTGTGGTTGCCGAGCTGTCCCAGCTTATGGTGTTACGTTTCACTGTGGAATCCGAGTTCTTACCGCCCTGAGTGGCATCATTGCTGGTGATATCCCGGGTCGATTTTTGCGCCGGTGTCAGGGTGTTGAAAAAATCCACCCACTGCCCTTCGGTCAGTTCATATTTCATCAAATAAAAATCGTTATAGCCTTTGGGAAAGGTAGCTTCGATCGTAAAAGCGGATCCGGTCGCATCCTCATTGGACGCGGAAGCCCCCCCATTGGTATAATAATACCCATCTGATTCCGTATCGGTCACACTGATCGCCCCTTCGCTTGTAATATACCAGGGATCCGTATCCGAACTGCCTTGCTGAAAGTCACCTATAGAGCCCGTTCCCCCCGCGTAAAAAGATCCTTCGGAAACATAAACCATTTCGATACCGAAAATTTTCGCGGTGGTCGTGGCAGCCTGGGCCGTTGCATCAGAGAGACCGTCGGTTCCATAATCCCAGACAAAAATCACATCATCTTCGGAAACCGAACCGGTGCCTGTCGTATCACGCTGAAAGAAAAATCCCATTTTATCAGTGGGCACTTTGATTTCAAACCCGCTGGGAACAGTAAAACCGGTGGGGTCTGTACCGGCCGCGCTCATGGTGGCATGCGACCAAGAGCGGCCGCCGTCTTCGGAATATTTCATAAAAATCCAGGCTGCATCATAATTGTCCGGATCTGCGGCTGAACGCCAGCTATTGTCCCAGTCGATATCAAAAGTAAAGGAAACTGTGTCTGCATCTGTATCAATGCTTTCAAAATTAAAATTGGTGATGCTCAGATTATTCGCATAACTGTTTTGCAACCAGAGAAAAACAGCAGAAATGCCAAAGCATACAATGAAAATAAAACGTCTAGTCATATGTTCTCACTCCTCTTCCTCCAAAAGCTGATTGGCCGGTCCCCGAGGTATTGTTGAGATAACGAATCGTCTGGGCCGCTTTGTAGCGATCCGAAACGCGCAGGCGCGTTGTGCCGTCATACCATGAGCCGCCGCGTAAACCGGCGCCGGTTGAATGAGTAACTCCGTAAGAAGATGTACTATTAATCCCCGGCCAGTCTGCGTTTGTGGCATAGCCATCGTATGTTCCTCCTGCCTTGTCATTATTAATTGCTCCATCCCCGTGAGTCGCCCGATAAGTAATCCCGACAGAATTCCCAATTGTCACCGTCCATTCCCAGAGATTACCTGAAAGCTCCATGGCCCCATAATATCCTGCGCCTGATTCCTCCCGATCGGACGTACTTGTGGCAAAGATCCCGGCACGAACAGGACCCTCTCCGGTGTCTCCGTCATCATAGGTTTGATTACTATAAGCGCAGTTAGCATCGGCGGTATCAACGGTATGGGTGCCGTCTTCCGCTGCCGAAAACGAATCGGCGGCCGTAATGGTCGTGTTACCCCAGGCGTATTCTCCGGGCGAGGCATAGACCGGCCCCCGGGCAAGTTTTTCATATTCCAGTTCACTCATCGGACGCAAAGCAGACCAGTCCAAAAAGGCGGCCAAATCCATCCAGGCCAGATAGCTCATCGGGCGGTAGGGGCGGGCGTCATTCGCGCCCGCATCGGTCGAACAGGTATTGCCGTTTAGGTAAATAGTATTCCGATAAAGGACAGTATTATCCGCATTTTTGTGATTAGAATCTTCTACATTTAAATTTGTGTCATCCAGTGTGTTGTCATTAACAAAATCACACCACTGTTCCTGCGTGACTTCATACTTCATGGCATAGAAAGCGTCATAACCAACCGGAAAATTGGAAGGAATTTCAAAGGCATCCCCGGTGGAATACTCAGCGCAATGATCACCGCCGCCGCAACCGCCGGCCACATAACGAAAACCATCGGAACCGGCATTGGTCACATTGATCCCTTCGCTTTCCACGAACGCATTAATAAGCCAAGGATCAGAATCGGATGAGCCCTGATGAAGAGCGCCGGTACTGGTATCATAATCTCCCGCATAAAAAGAACCGGCCGGGACATAAACCATTTCGATCCCGTAGACATCAACATCCAACGTATCCGTATCACCGGCGCTGATGCATGAATCGTAATTCACTGTCAGCTGGACATTGTCCGAATCAATGGATTTCATTTCCTGGTAGGATGCGGGCCTCAACCAGGCGCCGTAGCTGTCAGAAGAAACGTAGATTTCTAATGAAGAATCGGAACCGTCATCGGTCCCGGAAGGATCCAATCCTGTGACCGTTGAGCCGCTCGTATCAGTCAACTGGCAGAGCGTGTGCGTTCCTGACGATATGTCCAAACGCACCGTGAGCCAGACCGCATCATGGTTGACGCTGTTACGCCAAGAATTGTCCCAGGCTACATCAAACTCAATAGTGGCTGTGTTGTTCGCTGCACTGCGAGAGCCAATTTCGACATTCGAGATGACTAGATTATTCGCGTCAACCTTTTGTGCGGACCAGCCGAAGAGAATAAATATAATTATAAAAACGAATAAATGCCTTCGCATACCCCTCCTTGGCAAAAGGCCCTTCAAATTATCAAACATTCCGGCTGATTCAGCGCCTATAGTATATGTAATAAGCGATTCAATGCAAGCATGCCTATATATTAATTTATAAAAGAAAGAAACCGTTTTCGTAATGGCATTTTTCATAACTTCTACCTTTGCTTAGCTTTAAATAATTTTCTCAAATCCGCAAAAATTATTGGTCCATCGGCGAATCTACAACCGTTTTTAATTCCAGTTTGGCTTCCAAAATCTTCTCTTTGACAAACAAAGAATCTTCGGCAAACGGACGTAAATAAAGATACTGTTGATAATGTTCAAGAGCCGTCTTGTAATCCTCAAGAAATTCACTGCTAACAAAGGCCAGATTATAATGAGCACTGGCATCATTGGGCATGATCTCGATAACTTTTCGGTATTCTTTGGCCGCTCTCTCGTAATCTCCCCGGTCGAAAAAGAGGTTACCCATGTTGTAGCGCATCTTGACAGTTTCTTTCACCAGCTGTTTATTTTCATTCTTAGCGATCTCGAGTTTGGAGATGGCTTTCTGCGTGGAGCGTTCGACATCAAGCAGATTTTGCTTGGCTTTTTCTTTTAACTCTTCCCTTTTTTGATTCTCGGCTTTCCACATGCGATCGCTTTGAATGCGAGGCAGCATTTCCTGAATCGCCTTCTCGGTTTCTTTCTCTTTTGTTTCCATCTGCTTTCTAAGTTCTTCCAATTTTTGCTGGTATTGATCTTCTTTCTCCTTCAACATTTGCTGCATCTGTTTAATTTCTTCCTCATACTGAGCCTGTTTTTCCTGCAGCTGATCAAGTTTATCTTCGAGTTCCGACCGCTGGCGCGTCAAGGCTCCGATACGATTGACGCGAATTTCACTCTGCCCTCTTAGCTGACCCAATTCTCTCTTGAGAACTTCCACTTCCTGAATCATCTGCCTGTTTTCTTCAATCATGCTTTTCAAACTGTTATTGATCATCATGATCCGCTGTTGATCGATCGTGAGATCTTCGGGGGTGACGCCCGTTCTGACTTTATCTTGTGATGAAGTTTGAGAATGTGCGGCCGGCTGGGTGATTTCATCTAAATGGATTTCTGTTTCCACTACTGTCGCAGGTTTATCATCTCCGATCACGATTTCCCGCTGAGCAAAAATATGAGGAATGCATAAAAGACAAAACACCAACGCCAACCAGCCTATTCTATTTTTGATAATGAATTTTGTGAACATGTCCATAGGTCCCCTCTTTGATTAATCCTTCCTTGTGTCTGGATTTGGTTCATCATAATCCTGATACGGCTTGATCCCGCCATTCCAATCACTGTAAGGGATATCGCCGCTGACAATATGAGGCGTAATAAAGATCACAATCTCGGTATTGGTGATGGTATCACTTTGACTTCCAAATAATGCGCCCAAAAATGGGATGTCCATTAAAAACGGTATTCCTTTTTTTGTATGCACTTTGTCTTCTTTCTTGAGACCCCCTAAAATAATCGTGTTGCCGTCTTTGACCAGGACGGTTGTTTCCACTTCTGTTTTGTTGATTTGCGGGATACCGCCTCCCTGGCTTTGAATACGGGTTGAAACAGTCGAGATTTCCGGTTTTAAACGCATGGTCACATATCCGTCATCATTGATAGCGGGAGTCACGGTCAGCTTTAATCCGACATCGACAAAGCGAACATCTTCGCTGGTGATCGCATTGTCGCCGGTTCCCGATGTCGTTGAAATGATATAGGGCACGGTATCACCCACATGGATTTTGGCTTCTTCGTTATTGGTCACAAGCAGTCGCGGATTGGAGAGAATTTTGGTGTCGCTGACCTGCTTGAGCGCCCTTAGCGACATTTCAAAGGCATCCTGTGAAAAATTACCTATTGCAATTTTGGTAAATTTGGAATAGAGATTATCCGACGAAGAAAGATTATCTTCATCCAAGAAGGCATTGTTAAAAGTTACTTTCCTGATTTCATCATCGTTGCTGTAACGAAAATCCAAATTCCAATCAATGCCCACGTCGTATTGGGGGATAAAGGTCAGCTGCAAAACGCGGCCTTCGATGAGAACTTCTTTAGTTTTGACATCAAGACTTTTAACGAGTTTTTCCACCTCTTTAAGCCGATCAGGATAGGCCTTTATAATCAACTGATTGGAGCGCTCGTCAGCCACAATGGAACCAACGGCATTGGCGTCAATGCGCGAGCGTAATTTTTCAGCCACGACATCAGCCTTGGCATATTGCAAATTATATATATAAGTTTCCGGTGAGCTTTCTATTTCGGCAAGAACCTTGAGCATCTGATTGACGGCTTTGGGCGTATCGATCATAACCACCGAACCGGTTTCTTCATCAATGACAATTTTTCCCAGGGCGCTTTTGACATTCTCAAGAGTGGCCAAGACATAACTGGGTTTGGCATAATTCAGATGCACGATCTTTACCTGCGACTGATCCGAAAACCTGCGCCCGAACATAGCCTGGTATTCCGCCTCCGTCATCACCTGAATAATGCCATTGTCCTGCGTATAAGCCAGACCGTTTGAAATCAGAATAATATCAAGCACATCGGCAATGGAAACACTTTTTAAATACAGCGAAACGCGACCGCTGACCGTACGGTTGATGACTACGTTGAAATCTCCTTTGAGAGCAAGAAATTTGATTACATCCACAATATTCATATCGCGAACATCGAGAGTGATTTTTCTATTGAGGCGCTCTTCTAAGGATTCGCCGGGTTTATCGACCTCGATCGGCTTAGGTTCATCAGCGGGCTGAGCCAGCAATGAAAGCGACACACCCAAGATGCAGATGACAGCAAAAGTTAGAATGATAACTTGAAAAGATTTTCTTACCCTGATTCTCATAATCGCAGTTCCATTTCTTCGTCTTCGTAGGTTATAGCAACCCGGTCCGCATAAATAGCAGACACCCGGGCTTTACGAATCGACTCTCCCTCCATCAAAAAATAGGTGGTCCCGCTAACCGTATCTTCGATCAAAGCGGAGGCTGTTTCCGCAGAATCCAGCCAAGAGATTCCAACCAGCTTTAATCCTTTTAGAACACCAGCGATCCTTTGCTTTTGTTCTTGCTCCTCTTTCTTGGGCTCCACCTTTTTTTCTTCGTATGGTTGAAAAATATTTCTACGCTGAAATTTCTCCAGATATTCCCCCAAAGGTTTGGCCACTTCCACGGCACTGCGCACCCCTTTGGAATGCTTGGGATCGAAATCAAACGCGATATCTTTTCTGACTGCCTGAGCGTCATTCATAAAACCTATGGCTAAAACAATAATTGCTATCCCAATGCCCGCAATGAGAATATTATTGACTTGCCTTAATCCAAAAGAAAAACCGTTGCTTAAGGAAGCCCTCTTCAGCATTCCCATGACTTGCTCGACAAGCGGGAGCAGCTGCAGTTTGGGCAGGCCGACATCTTTAACAGCTTGCTCTATTTGCTTAGCGGACAGCTCCTGCGAGGAATCCACAGTAGGCGGCCGCGGTTCTTGCTTCTGCTCATCGGACTCGGAAGCCTGCCCCTGCCGCTCGATGACTTTGAGAAGTTTCTGTTCTGCGGTTTCTTTTTTGGCCATGGATCGACCTTGAATTAGATATCCTGAATTTTATGAGCCGATGGTTTGTGAATCATTTGATGTTTTTCCCAACCGGCCTGTCGTTCTTTCTCGATTACATCACGAACTAAAGAACGATCGGCCACCGGCTTATTTTGCATCACCAATTCTTTTAACACGCGATGACAGAGCATGGTGATGCTGCGCGGATAGCCGCGGGAATAATTATAGATCTCACTGACCGCCTCATCATCAAACAACCGCATGCGGCCCTGATATCCTGCCTTCTCAATGCGAAACAAAATCATCTCTTTTGTTTCCTTGTGACCCAGTGGATTCAAGGTATATTTAAAACTGATCCGATCTACAAAGTTGGGCATATTGATGATTTTGGGATAAAGCTCCATCTGCCCTAAGAGGACCAGCTGAATCAATTTATATTCATTGGTTTCAAAATTGAGAAGAATCCTCAGAACTTCCAGGGAGGTAAGACTCAGCTTCTGCGCTTCATCAATAATGAGAATAATGGTCTTTTTTTCATTGACGCCTTTTTGAATCAGAAACCGTTCGATTGAATCTCGCAACTCGAGAATCTGATTCATTTCGGATGCGGGCTCGTCCAGCTCAATATTAAAATTTCTCACCAGCGTGCTGAGAAACTGCTGTTCGCTCGAGAAGTCGGGATTTAAAATCATATGAAAAATAAGATCGCCCCGGATCTTAAGCTCCTGAAGCAGTTTTCGCGAAAGGGATGTTTTGCCGGTGCCGACATCACCGAAAATGGTCGTTAGTCCTCTTTTGAGTCTCAGCTCAATGAGAATATTGGTTAAGGCCATATCGTGTTCACGCGTCAGATAAAAAAACTCGGGGTTGGGAGAAGTCGAGAACGGTTCTTTCTTAAAACCTAATAATTTGTGGTAGGCCATAATTAATTTATGTTATGTAGAAAAATAAGAATTTGAATATACATAATACTATTTATAATTAATATTAATTTTAACATATATAAGGTTCGAATTAAAAAAAAATTAGTTTTTTTTAGGAAACCGGAAAATTATTTGGAGGGAAAAGGCAATTATTCCAACGAGAAAACCGATAGATCGCGCTAAGGCTCTTAATGTCAAAACGACAAAGAAGCCGAGCTGATCAACCCACCGGGAATTGATGACTAAAGAATAATAAACCTCTGCCATTAGTAAGAAAATTAAGGAAAAAAGTACTACGCCAAAAAGGACGGTACTTTGCAAACGAAATGTTGAAAGAAAACCGAAGACAATCATCGCATAAATTAGGGGCGGCTCTGCGATGTCTTTCCAAAATGTATAGTCATCCCCTCTGACCATATGGGGAAAATCCCAATACATCCTGACCCGGTAGAAACCATGACGAAACTGATCCCGCAGATATTTCCACAGGTTTTGCTCGTGCCTGTGAATGACCACCGATTCGATAGCGAAAAAAATCTTGTAGCCTTTTTTGTAAATTTTGTAACTGAGATCATTGTCTTCTCCGCTGGCCCGAGGATATTGCTCATTGAATCCTTCCACTTCCGCGAAAATATTCCTCTTAACGCAAAAATTATAGCTACCAAAAGACTTAGGATAAATCGGCATAAATTTGACATGACGATAAATGATCTCATTCTGAATAGAGCGTGATAAAATATTACCGCCTCCGCAAAAACCGTAAGAGCCCGCTACAACGGCATGATCGTCTTGGCGAATATGCTTCAAGCTCCTCTGGATCCAATGACAGGATGGGATGCAATCGGCGTCTGTAAAAAACACAATCTCTCCCCGCGCTTTTTGAAAACCCAGATTGCGGGCCGCGGCCGGTCCTCTGTTTTTTTGATACACATAAATGACATCCGGGAAAGATTGAACGATTTCCGCCGTCTTATCCGTCGAGCCGTCATCCACAACAATGACCTCGTAGGACTCCCCGGTCGATTGAGCGGATAAGGCTTTGAGGGTCTCTGATATTGTTTCCTGACCATTAAAAGCCGGGATAACGATGCTGATCATCAGAATTTTTGATAGAATTTTTTTCTATTTTTTTCCAATAACATAAAGCAACATTCCAAGATATTTTCCCATGAGTTTATCCGGAGAAAATGCAAAGGGAAAAGTATTGATCCCTTCTGCTTTTTCGATTTGCAAGTTCACTTCTTTATGAACAGAGACCAAACCCTCTGCCGTAAAAGGGGTTTCATTAATTCCGGGCATATAGAATGGCCTGATGATTTGCCATGGAGAAAAGCGATTTGGCACAAAAGTGATGATTCTCCCTTTTCTTTTAAGTACGGCGCAAAGATTTCTTAGAATTTGAATTTGTTGCGCATGGTTAAAATGCTCCAGTAATCCGTCTGAGAAAATCAGAGAAAATCGATCGGTAACTATTTGCGGAAAATGCGGATCAAGAAGATTATTCAGAAAACAGCGGGCTCTCTCATTGGTCACTTTGCGAGTCATCTTAAGAGCCTCTCTGGAATAATCCAAAGACGTCACATCCATCTGATGATCACAGAAAACTTTTGAAAAAAAACCGCTGCCGCAACCCGCATCGAGAACCTTATTGTTTTGATTTAAAAAAGGGTGGATGATCTTTAAGATTCTTTTTTTGGACCAGCTGGGATTCTCGAATTCCCGATGCTGTTTTTTCCAGAACTGATCCCATGATTCACGCTTGGGTTGTGTCATTTTCGTTTTGCGTATCTTTCTTGAATTGTTCTATTTCGTTTTGAAGCAGAGCTATCTTTTGGGCCAGAATCTCGTTTCGCTTTTCCTGTTGACACAAAAAGGCCGTCAATAGAAGACTTAAAAATACCATAAAGACCATCAGGGAAAAAAATATGAAGTTACTCGGCAACTCGAAACCCATCCAGCAGGCCAAGGCAAATAAATACCGGTCAAAGACGGCAAAGAAAATTCCGCTTGAGGCCAGAGCCATCCAACCGGACGCATATTTGAATGTCAATTTCTCACGCCGTATCAAATCGATCATAAACAAGAGAAAAATAAATAAAACGCTGATGCTAATCCATTTAGTTGTCATGATTTTTCCCCTTCTTGCTGAAGCTGAATTGATCTAACCATGATAGCCATCGTTACCTTGATCATGTAATAAAGCGTTTTCATATAGCGTATGGATGATAAACCATGAAGGCGTTTTTCCATTTTGACAGGAACTTCACAAAACCGCAAACCAGCTTTCTTGCAGAGCATAATCGCTTCGCATTCAGGATAATCGATCGGATAGTGTCGGGCAAAATAATTAATGGCTCGACGATTATACGCGCTAAAACCCGAGGTCGGATCAGTAACCCGCAAACCAGTTAACATGCTGATTAATCCCGAAAAAAATTGAATACCGATGCGGCGCACCATTGACGACCGGTATCCGATTTGCGGCGGTAAGAAACGACTGCCGACAACCATATCGGCCCGGCCTTCTTTCAGGGGCAGAAGCAGATTTTCAATCCAAAGAGGATCATGTTGGCCATCCGCGTCTATCCGTACAACATATCGACTATTCTTGCTAAGAGCATATTGAAAACCAGTTTGCACAGCGCCCCCTATCCCAACATTAAAAGGCAGAGATAAAATACCCGCGCCCCGCGCGAGGACCACCGGGACCGTCTGATCGCTGGAACCATCGTCGATAACAACCACATCGCAGTCTAATCTAAGATCATCGATCTTCTTAAGCAAAACCGCAATATTTTGCTCTTCATTGAAAGCGGGAATAAGGATTAAATCTTTTTCTTTACACACCATACGCATTTTCTAGCCTATCAAGCCGCTTTCCTTCAAACGATCCGCTAGGCTGTTGTCGATCGGATTATTTTTCATCTGGATGATAATGCCGCCTTTGATCGATTTATCCTGAATGACATGAAGCTTAACATCTTTTCCGGTTTTATTTTTTAAAGACGTTATTATCCGTTTATAATCCGCTTTGGGTAAAGAGCTGTAGGTGATAACTGTCAGCTCGCTTAAATCAGGATCGACCTGATTCGAGTACATGGTTTCGATCAGGCGCACCGCCGATTCGCGAAGCTGATAGTCGAGAATCCTTCTTAACACAATGACAATGATGGAAATAACAATCACCTGTCCGATAAAAACAATCAATAAAGCATAACCCATGAGATCACCTCTGGCTTAATTCATGTGCTCCTTTAAATAATTGGCAGCGAAATGAACTAGATCTATATCCTGATCCTGGATCGGATAATCGGGACCGAGTCCGTCAAAACTAAATACTTCTCCGTCGGGAAAGAATCCGCGTCCTGTTACCAGAAGCACCATAGATTCATCATCAAAGTGGAACATGCTCTTTAAAAGAACTTTCCCGGCTGTGGTCTGCCCGAAAAGCACGGCGCGATCCCTTTTCTGCAGTACGCCTGAGAATAATTCCGAAGCGCTACCAGAGCCTTCATTCACGAGTATCGCTAAAGATCCGTCAAATTTCTTTTTTTTCGGGATTTTGGGAACATCCAGCTCGGCTTTGGGTCTTCCTCTCTTTTGAAAATAGGCAAAATCCTCTTTGGCGGGAAGAAAAAAAGCGCTGATTTCTCTGGCGGCCAAAGGCGGCCCGCCAGGATTATCGCGTAAATCCAAAACAAGTCCCTTGGGCTTCTTCTTTTTAATCTGACTCAAGAAGTATTCCAGATCTTCGGATGTTTTCCGGTTAAAGGTTCTGATTTCCAGGCAATAAATGTCTTTCACGTCAACCGGAACCATAAACACCGATTGTTTGTAATATTCTTTGCTGATCACTTGGATCTCTTTGATGCGACCTGTTTTATGACTCTTAAATACCAATCTTACCGTCGTATCTTCCAGCGGTCTTAATAGCTCTTCAATCGTTTTCTGTGAAAGTGCGCTCGCTTCAACTCCGTTAATTTTTTGGATCAGATCTTCTGGTAATAATCCCTTTTTTGCCGCATCGGTCCGCGGCTCGATCCGTTTCACCAAGAACCCTTCATCCGTCAAGACCCCCTCAATCCCTAAATCAATCTTTTTCCCAAGCACGTCTTTTTCAAATTTCTTAGCAGGCTTGGGAGGAAAAAATGCCGAGAAGGTATCATTTTCCTGCTTGAGGAAGTCCACCATATAAGCAGCCGATCTCCATTTTACTAAAGGACTGAGAGATTTTCTGCGCTTCACTTTTTCATAAATTTTCTGATCAAACCATAGTATAAACCGAACAAAATCTTCTTTTTCTAATGGGTAATAATAATTTTTAACCATCACTTCAAATAGATCGCCAAAAAATTCTACGTACTGTTTTCGGATCTCTTCGTTTTGTGAAGCGTCAATGCTCGACGGGTATGAAAGTAAAAAGCTGATTAGAATAAGAATGGATAAAATGAAAAGGGATATTCTCTTTGACATAACTTTCATTTCAATTCATTTTTTTGATTATAACACATCTGCATTATATATTAAAATATCTTGATCTTTTTCATTTTATAAAAAAAATCCCGCCAGAACTATATGTCGACAGCGGGTTTAGGCAAATCATTTCTATCTGACAAGCTTTCTAATCTCTTGTGCTTCCTCCCTATCAATAATTCCGTCCCGGTTTTTGTCGTATTCGCTGAGAACATCCGAATCAATCAGCATACCGCCGTTTCGATTGATTTGATCCAGGACATTTCTCAAATAAACTTTGACTTCCGCCGACTGCAGACGACCATCGCGATTCACATCATAACGTCTTTCTGTAGAATTCTTAACCCGGGGAGGAATGATCAGCCACTCCGGATATTCGCTTTCTTCCTTTCCCTGAGGCCTCCTCCCCGTTCTTTCTGCCTCCTCCTGCGCCTGATGTCTCTGTCGCCGGATCTGCTCCAGCCGACTGTAATCGATCAACTGAGCCAGTAAGAAACCGCTCGACAACCATAGCAGAATGACAGCAAAAACTACTTGTCTTGTCAATCTCATCAACATCATGACTATTTCATTCTTCTTCGCCTGCGAGCGGCCAGACTTATTTTTTTTCTAGCTGCGGCGGTATGTTTTTTTCCAAACATCGGATTTTTGCTTCCAGAATTCAGTCTCTTGAGTTTTGCTTTTGTCGAACTTTTATGCTTGCGCCCGTACATAGAGTTCTTGGCGCCTTTTTGAGCACGGCTGATCTTCCTGCGGACTGCAACAGGCAACTTGCGATCTTTGGACATAGTCATCTCCTGTTTAATGATGTTTGTATTTCCTTTATTGTACAATCACTATCGGATAACTTCAATATCTTTCGAGAATTATAGACTGTCTGGAGCAAATTTTGCTCCTTCAAAGTAAGAGTATGGAGCTCCTTGCTGACACCGAAACTCTCACACATCTTTTTCTTAAATACTTCGATGTCGATATCAATATTCGTTACGAATTGATGATGAGTTCGCCCTGCCCGATAATCCGGTTGAGAGACCGGATTTTTTAGATAGAGATCAATGGCCTTAAGATTAAAACGAAAAAGTAACGTCCCGTGATGAAGCAAGAAACGCTTTCGTCGCCTCTGGGCATTGCCGGAAAATTTTTTCCGCGTTTCCGTGAGCGCCAAATCCGATAAAGGAAAAAACTGCGCTTTAATATCCATGGCATTTAAGATATCGACCACACGGCTTAAGATAAAACGGTAAGATTTTCCGATATCGAATAAATTTTTATTCTTTGATTTATCCATGACAAGAGAAAAGTTTAGGCATCCCGGACCCAGTAAAACGGTTCCTCCGCCGGATGACCGCCGGATGATTTCGATATGATTCTCCCTAATCCGCTCTAGATGTAAATCTTGGTTAGGATTTGAAAGTCTGCCACAGACAATGCAATACGGATTCATATCCCAGAATCTCAACATCTCAGAGTTCTGATCTTGCTCGGCCATCGATAAAAAAACATCATCCAGAAGTATATTTTGAAATGAATCCTTCAGGCTTATCTCTCGGAGAATCATCGAGAATTTTGGTTGGAATAAAAATAATTGCAGTTAGGCTGTCTAGCAGCCAAAGCTTCGTCGGGGCGGCTGACGCCAGTTGAGCGCGGCATGGTTTTAAAATCCTCGGGATGATCATGAGCCCACTGGTATCCTTCAATCATCGCTTTAATAAACTGATCCAGCGTTTCTTTGTTCTCTGTTTCGGTGGGTTCAATCATCATCGCTTCCTTGACGATCAGGGGAAAATAAATCGTCGGAGGATGGATCCCTTGATCAATTAAAAATTTGGCGATGTCTAGCGCATGAACCCCTTTCTTAACCAGAGACGCAGCCGATAAGACACACTCGTGCATACACTTATCTTTAAAAGAAATGTCGTAATATTTTTTCAAGGCGCAAAGAATATAATTGGCATTGAGCACCGCATGATCGCTGATTTGCTTGAGTCCGGTTTTGCCGCAAAACAAAATATAGGCATAGGCTTTTAAGATGACAGCAAAATTGCCATACAAAGAAGCAATATAACCGATCGAATCCGAGTGGTCATAATTCAGGAAGATTGTCCCATCCTTTTTTTTCTCGACTCTTGAAATGGGCAAAAAAGGAACTAGTTTTTCTTTGACTCCCACGGGACCCGCTCCGGGACCGCCACCCCCGTGCGGCGTAGAAAATGTTTTATGCAAATTCACATGCACAATATCAAAACCCAGATCGCCGGGTCGTGCCCGCCCTAATAGCGCATTAAGATTGGCCCCGTCATAATACATGAGCCCATCGACATCATGAATCATCTGCGCGATCTGATCAATCTGAGGATTAAAAAGTCCTAATGTATTAGGACAGGTGAGCATCAACCCGGCCACCCCTTCGCTCATCTGTTCTTTAAGTTTCTTCAGATCCATTAATCCGTCTGGGCCCGTCGGAATCGAGACGATTTTATATCCGGCGATGGCCGCGGAAGCCGGATTGGTTCCATGAGCCGAATCAGGAACAATAATGACTGTCTTTTTATTTTTCTTTTTCCGATGATAAGCCGCCATGAGCATCACACCGGTAAGCTCCCCGTGAGCCCCGGCCATCGGCTGTAGTGTAAAGCCATCCATGCCGGTGATCTCACTAAGCAAGTGATCCATGTGATAGAGTATCCTGAGTGCCCCTTGAGTAAATTGCTCTCCCTTGTTTAATTGGGCCAGCATCGGATGCAAATCCTTCATCCCAAAAGTTGCTGCCAATTGTTCACAAAAGCGAGGATTGTATTTCATTGTACAAGACCCGAGAGGATAGAATTGCGTATCCAGAGAATAATTGAGCTGCGAAAGACACGTGAAATGGCGAACGACATCCGGCTCGCTAACTTCGGGCCAAGGACAGGGATCATTTCTTCGATAATGCTTTGGGATTCGGCCTTGCGAAGGCACATCGCTTCCCGGGCAAACAAATCCTCTTCTTTGTTTAACGCTTTGTTCAAAAATCAGCTTCATAAAACCTCTCTGAGATTTTGGACGTAATCATCGATGTCCTGCTTGGTCCGTTTTTCAGTCACGGCCACAATCATATAATGATCCATTTTAGGATAATAGCGGCCCAAAGGAAAACCGGCCGCAAAACCGCGGTCAATCATTTTTTCGACGACATCGGCCGCCCTTTGCTTGAAGCAAACAGTGAACTCATTAAAGGTCGGAGAGCTTTCTTTAACTTCAACACCGTCAATTAACTTCATCTGCTCTTTGATGTATTGCGCTTTATGCAAATTGAACTGGGCGAGCTCAACCAGTCCTTCTTTTCCCAAAAGCGTCATGTAGATTAAAGATTGAACGGCACAAAGAGAAACATTCGTGCAAATATTAGATGTTGCTTTTTCTCTGCGGATATGTTGTTCGCGTGCCTGCAGGGTATTGACAAAACACCGTCTATTATTACGATCAACGGTTTGGCCGACAATGCGCCCGGGCATTTTGTGAACGTTTTTCATTGCTGTAGCTAGAAATCCCAAATAGGGACCGCCAAAATTAAGCGGCAGGCCGAGGCTTTGCCCTTCTCCAGTGACGATATCGGCTTTCATTTCTGCCGGCGTTTTAAGAAGACCCAGTGAAAGGGGATACACGCTCTCGATGACACAGATCCCGTACCGATGAGCCTGCTCAATAATATCGCTGTGATCGTCGATGGCCCCGAAAAAATTGGGATTTTGCAAAATTAAAGCCGCTGTCTGAGAATCCAAAAGTTTTTCGATTTCTTTGCGATCGCTCTGTCCATGGACAACTGGCGTTTCCTGAAATTCGATCTTCAGATTGTTTGTATAAGAACGAATGATTTTTCGATAGATGGGGCTCACCCCGCTATCCATGATCACCTTATTGCGCCTATTCAGACGTATCGCCATCATAACCGCCTCATAAAGAGCGGTTCCTCCGTCGTAAAGAGAGGCATTAGCGACATCCATTCCGGTCAAAGCACAAATACAGCTCTGAAATTCATAAAGAGCCTGCAGGGTTCCCTGAGAACATTCCGGCTGATAAGGCGTGTAGGCAGAAAAAAACTCTCCGCGCGCCATCAGGGATTCCACGGCCGCAGGAACATAGTGATCATAAAATCCTGCGCCGATAAAAAGTTTCAGATCGCGAGTATTCTGAGAAGCCAGACGATGGATATGCTCCACCACCTCAAACTCGGAAAGTCCTTCAGGCAGATCAAATGAACGAGGCCGGTGATGGGGCTGGATATCTGAAAAAAGATCGTCGATCGAATCGATCCCGATCTTTTCAAGCATCTCTTGAACTTGGGCAGGGGTATTGCCGATATACGGATTCAATCTTCCAATCCCTTGACAAAATTCTCGTATTCTTCGGCATCCATCAAGTTGGATTTTTCGCTAGGCTCGCCAATCTGGACCTTGGCAATCCAACCGTTTTCAAACGGAGACTGATTGATCAATTCCGGATTCTTCTCCAGATCTTTGTTCACTTCAACGATCTTTCCGGACATCGGTGAGAAAATATCGGACGCCGCTTTAACCGACTCCACCGAGGCGATCTGTTCGAATTGATCCACTTCCTGATCCACGGCGGGAAGTTCAATGAAGGTAATATCTCCCAGCGAGGATTGCGCATAGTCCGAAATTCCTATGGTCGCCTTGTTGCCGTCAATATTGATCCATTCATGTTCTTTCGTGTAAAAACAATCTTTCATAATCTCCATAGGGCCTCCTTATCTCTGATGCAAAGATCCATTTCGATAAAAGGGACTTCGTGTGATTTTGACTGACTCTTTCTTGTTTCCATAATCGACCAACAGAGAACAATGCGCAATATCCACATCACCCGCGATTAATCCCATGCCGATCCCTTTTTGCAAAGCGGGCGAAAATCCCCCGCTTGTCACGCTTCCCGCATCCTTACCCTCAAAAGTCATGATCTTAAATCCATGACGGGGACAGCGGCGGCTTTCACAAACAAAGAAAATCTTTTTTCTCTGATTTGTCGACGATTCACAAAGAGCCTTTTGGCCGATAAATTCTTTTTCCGAATCAACAAAACGCTTTAAACCGGCTTCGATCGGCGTGATCGTTTCATCCAAATCCTGTCCATAAAGACTGTAGCCCATCTCTAACCTTAAAAGATCACGCGCTCCCAATCCGGCAGGTTTTACCTTATCATTTTCCAAAAGTTTTTGCCACAACTCTTTTATCTTTTTAGCCGGAAAATAGATCTCATAGCCCAGCTCTCCGGTATAACCTGTTCGCGAAATGATACAATTCTCTCCCATCAGGTGGAATGTCCCAAAAGCATAAAACGATAACTTCTTTATTTCCGGACAGGTTGAAGCAAGAACATCCCGTGACTGCGGACCCTGCACATCGATCTTAGCAATCTCATCGGAAATATTCTCTAGGACGTCTTTTCTTTTTATACGCGCGCGCAGATGTTGCTCATCTTTAAGAATAGTTGCGGCATTGACAACCATCATCCATTTTTCTTCCTCAAGACGAAAGATGATCATGTCATCGATTATTCTGCCCTTTTCATTGAGCAAAAATCCATAGCGGCAACTTTCCACCGGCATATCTTTGATGCGACAGGTCACACATTGATCGAGCCCTATTTCAAATGCATCTCCTTGAAAAATAAATTCGCCCATATGGGAGGTATCAAAAAGCGAAACAGATTCTCGGGTATGATGATATTCCGCAAGGATTCCCTCATACTGAATGGGCATAATAAATCCGCCGAAAGGGACCAGGCGGGCACCCAGTTTAAGGTGTTCTTTATGGAGTGGGAGTATTTTGCAATCTTCAGTTTTCATCATTCGAATAAATTTCCTTATTATATTTATTACGCGCCTAGGAGGATTCGAACCCCCGACACCCTGCTCCGAAGGCAGGTGCTCTATCCAGCTGAGCTATAGGCGCCTATAAGTGGAAGTATTATAACAATGGAATAGAAAAATACAAGCGGGTCCTTCGAATAAGAAGCAAAAAAGAAACAAAAATCATCATAGACGGTTCGCCCAAGAGAGAAAAATACACCAGACCAAAAGAAAGAATACATCCAATCCCGCCATTGAGTAAAGAATCTCAAAATCACCGTCGATGAAAGCAAAGGTAAGAAACAGCACATTGAATCCCAGAATCCAGGCCCAATACGTCAGACCTATAAATAAGGGAAACTTGCGAAATCTCTGTCTGTCATCACTGCCTGATCTGGACCACATAGAAAATTTGTTGGCTTGTCATGCGGGACGTACTTTCCTCTTGATCCATCGGCCCAAAATAAAGACGATCAAGAAAATAATAATGAATTTCATAATCTTGCCGACCTGATGAAGCACAATAGTGTAATGCATCTTGACGGTGGGCGTTTCTCCCTTGATCACCAGAATTTTGCTAAATGTTAGCTTCTGTCCGAATTTGGGGATATCGATTTTGATCGGTAAAACTCCCACTCGCCGCTGATCGGCGTCCCAACCCCCTTTGCCTTTTCTTTCCTGGAAAAGGTCACCAATATTGGCGACTTGGCTACTTGTTGCAACATCCAGGGGCCTTGGTTCTTCTATGCTTCTTGTTAACAGACGCCCTACAGTTTTGGATCTGACGGCTCCCCCTTGCTTGACATTACCCCCGAAATTAAAAAATGTATAATCCGTCGGGACATAAATTGACCAGGTCATTTGATTGACCGGGAGATCAACCTGGGGCAAATCCATTTGAATGGCCCCGAAAAAATTCATTTCTTTTTTCTGATCCAAATACACAATCTCGACAGGAAACTGGGTTAAGCTTTCTCCCCGTAATCGTGATTTCTGAAGCGGAACCAAAACGCTTCCGGTTTGATCTTTAGCCGGCTTGATCGGCTCACCGGAGACAAATGTTGTCCATAATTCTGACTTGGGAGGCAATTTCAGACGCAAATACTGTTCAAAATTATTCCTGACTTGATAAGTAGCCTTGGTCAAAATTTTTCCTTCTTCGGTGCGCAAACTGACATAATCCGCGCTATCGATCGCGGCCACCAATACAGGTAGCTCTTCATGCTTGATCACATCAATGGCAATATAAAAAGGATGGCTGATATACTTAAAGGCTAACAGGATAGGATTAACCGAGGCGCGCCAAATATTTGCCGGTAGTTCGTGCACGTCGATCGCAGCCACTTTTTCGCTTTTGTTGACCGTTAGCTCCACATTCGTTTTAGCGGCGATTCCAAAATAACCGGTTTCTCGTTCGGCCCCAACGACTTTGATCACGGGAACCTCAGCAACAACTGAACCTTCTCCGATATTTCTCTCATAAGTTAAATCGAACTGATATTTACCCCGCTTTCCGAAATTCAAATAAATATCCAGATATCTCTTGTCTTTGTCTTTGATCACCATCCAATCCCGAAGATCCTGACCGACAACATCCAAAATGCTGATATCGTCAGGGATCGCCAGCCGCATATTGGAAACCTCGGCCTGCAAGATGGAGTACTGGACGGTTGTTTTGCACTGAATGATGCCCTCACCTACGGTTGCATAGGTCATGGTATCGGCATATATTTTAGGCTCGACTTCAGCGCGCTCAATTTCCTCTTTGAGCAGCTCCTTACTCCAACGGGTGGTGATTCTTCTTGTGTTGGGCATGACCGCCCAGGCTATGGTTTTGTCATCATATTTCTCGACTTCCACTTTAATGGCGGGATCGACAAAAATCTCAACGCCTGATTCGGGCATGGTAAATTCGTACTGCGAAATCGGCGCCGGAATCGTCTCGAAACTGAAGCTGCCGGGTCCCATTTCTCGTTCGCGCTGGGCCTTGATTAGAAATTCGATCCTCATCGTGTATTTCCCGGGCCGGTCAATCATCAGATGATACATATTATTTTCCATAATCACAAAAGCCGTGGAGCGATTGACGCTGACATCAATCAGGCCAACAGAGCTTTTCACAAGAGGCAGCTTAATCCAGCCTTCATGAAAAACCTGAAAAACAACCGTCCCATTGACGGTAACAACATTCTCTTTGATCTGCGCTTCATAATCTGTTTGATAAATCGCGTAAGAACCGAGAACCGGGGCCTGGCCGCTTGATCCACCTGCCCCCATCGACCCTCCATCATGGAGAGGCTCGCGCCTGTCTTGCGGCGCCTCCTCACTCTCAAATCCAAATCGCTGGTCATAAGCCGGACTTTGCTGAAACTGCATCTTATTACCTTGAGTGAGACGATCTTGAAACTGTTCTTTGAATTTACCCGCCTCGGTACTTGATGGATTCAGGGCAAAAAGAAAACTCCATAATATGACCGTAAAATATTTTAACCAAATCCTGTTCATCGCGATTCCCTTTCTGTTAAATGAATGGATGGCAGAAAAAAGCGGCTTGTTCTTTTTTTAAAAAAAGAACAAGCCGCCGACCTTTTCACTAATTATAAGCGTATTTCACGACTAATATTTTACATTAACTCTATTTTTTTAACAAGAGAGAAATTTCTTTTGGTGATGTACACTAAGTTGTGTAAATTGCTTTAAAAAACAACAAAAAGGGC
>CAYZIY010000023.1:0-24139 GCA_964478715.1 uncultured Planctomycetales bacterium | reverse complement strand
TCCTGCCGCTATTGGGAATGGGTCAAAAGAAAACGGCAATGCTCCTTAAATCAGCGATAGCCAATGCCGGCAAACTGGATCGGAAAGAAGCCCGGGCGATTGTGGAGTTCATCAAGGAGAACTTCTTTGATGAGGATGTCTTCGGGACAAAGAACTGGAAAACGGCTGTCTTGGTGATGAGACTTTTGGCTAAGCGTTATCCCAGGACGGTGCGCGAAACACTCAAATACCGCTTTCAACCCAGCAAAAACGGTCTGGCGGATTATGTTCAGGAATACCGCCAGGTGTTGGATCAAGAAGCTAAGAATATTTTACAGCAGATCGTCAAGTACGGCCGGGAGTTGGAAGCCATTGGAAAGACAAAGATTGTGATTGTCAATGCGACCTTCAGCGGCGGCGGTGTGGCCGAGATGCTCAAAACACTGGGTCCGATTGTCGCCGAGCTTGGTCTTGAACTGGAATGGCATATCGTTTATCCCGGTGATCCGGAATTTTATCATATTACCAAAGCTGTTCACAATACGATCCAGGGCAATGATCATGTTTTGGAGAATAAAGATTCTCAATTGCTGGAACGCGTGGGAGTGGAAAACACAGACATCCTTCAGGACATCTTTGACGATGATCAGGTGGCGGCGGTCTTTCTGGAGGATCCGCAGGTGGTGGCCATGGCCAAGCATGTGAGCCTCAAGGCCACCAAAAGGACGCTTCGTTCCTTCCGGCTGCATATTGACACGACCGGCTTCCGCCAGCAGAATCCGGGTGCGGTTAAGATCATGAAGATTTTTGATCATTTTCTCTCCTGGCTTGATGGGCAGGATATTCTCCTGCATCAGCCCGGCTCGGAATTCAGGCAGATTCCCCATGTAAAGGCCGGCCAGTCTGTTCAGCCGCCGGGTATTGATGTTTTGGCTGAGAAAAATAAGGTGTTAAGCATCGAAGAAGCGCGCGATATTCTCAGCCGCCTTAAGGAGGATTTCGGCCGGGATATTGACCTTCATCAACCTACCATGGTTACCGGATCACGGTTTGATTACTGGAAGGGTCTGACTGTAGCCCTTAAGAGTTTTGAAAAACTAGCCAAAGATAAAGTGATCGATGAAAATATCCAGCTTGTGATTTTCGGCAATTACGCCACCGATGACCCTGAAGGCGTGGCTTATTACAGGCTATTGCGTTCGATGATTGAGAATTCCGAATTTAAAGACCGCATCTATCTCTTTGTGGGCCCCAGAGGAAATCAGGTGGGCGCTTTGTATCGTCTGGCTGCCGAATCATCCATGCCTTATGTAGCCTTCTCGATCCGCGAAGGATACAATCTGATGGTGGATGAGGCGATCCGTCAGGGCGCGGTTGTGGTGACAACCGATGTGGGAGGTTTAAACCGTTTTAAGGATAATCTCACCGCCTGGAGAGTTAATATTCTTGAGAGAATCAAGGATCTGCGCAGCGACCAGGATTTTGCTCCCGGGGAGGAATTGTTTGATGAACTTATCGGCCTCTTGAGCGATAAATTAATGCAGATGTTGAGCCAGAGTCGAGATAAATATGTTTCCCATTACCGGAAGATTTCTAAGGAAGCGACCAAGAATGTCTTTCGTGCTTCTCTGATAACGATGCTCAGAGATTATTTGCGCCACAGTGCTCATTTCTGGCGGGCGTACAGGGAGAATAATCATAGAGGACAGAACTTGAACGGGCTGTGGGTGCCGGTGATTGTATTTGAGGCCCAAGCCAAAGGCCGTAAGAAACAAGGACTTCCGTTTACGCCTGAGTCAGGGAGATTAGTGCCACGAGTGGCACTAATCTCAGGCAGTTTATTCTCTCATGTTTCATCGATGCCGGTTGTCTTTGTGGCGGGAGCTGTTGATTTGAAGAATTTAAGCAGTGAAGTTGAGACAACAGCGCTGGGTATTTTAAGCCGCGCTCCATTTGTCCGCTGGCTGGCTGTTCTAGAGCATGGGCCAGGGAAACAAGCTACACGTCACAAGTCGCAAGTCGTAAGGATACGAAACGAAGAGGCGCTCTTTGCCTATCAATCAGAAATGACGGCAAAGAGCGCCTCTGTTTTACATCAGTCAACTGACCGCACAGAAGGTTATAAGTCCGCGAGGAATTCTTCCGGAGTTGTAACTTCGATAAGTTTTGAAGCTACGGATGAAAGCGATTTGTCTCTCGTAATGAACACAGCATTTTCATTGGCAAGAGCAATAGCCAGGATCATTGAATCGAAGGGAGAGAAGGGGAATTCATCCTGGAGGCTATTGGCTTTAAGGAGGTTGACTTCATCAGGGACTATAACATCTATCAGCTTCAATATTTTGGCGATGTCCTCTTTGATTCTATTTTCACCAAGATTTTTCTTACGACGAAGAACGAATCTAATTTCCAAGAGAGTAATGAGTGAGGTAAATCCGGTTATTTTGCCTTCTTCAATAAGTTTAATTATTTTATGGGGGGCTTCCCAAAGACGGCTGCCAGATTTGGCATCTTCTTCTTTTGTCAGCCAGTTAATCATGACATCGCTGTCAAGGAGACACGAAACAGCAGGCGAAGAACCATTAGGCTTTACCATAGAGAGAGTTCCTCAGGTCTCTAATGAGCTTGGTGGAAGTTATGCCTTTAGGGAGGATACCTTTGTATTTACCGAGCAGATCATCAGCAATCTTGGTTTTACCATTGCCCTTTGGGGAATATGTTGTTCTGATGGATCGGATAGCTTCAATAGCGGCTTGCAGAGTAGTCATGATTTTGTCTCCTTTAAAGAAGAGTTTAAACGAACAGATGCTGGAAGTCAAGATTTAACTCATGTGCTAGAGGCGCTCTTTGCCTATCAATCAGAAATGACGGCAAAGAGCGCCTCTGTTTTACATAGATTTGTTCGTGCCAATGAGCGTTTGATTTACACGACCGATAGGGAGGGTAAATCAGAAGAGCGAATTGGCCCTGAGCGTAAGCGAAGGGTAGTCCGAAACAGTGGGCCGCTTTCAATCACTCTGCCAACCGTGGCTGGTCAAGGAGTTGATATGAAAGCGGCCCAAGATATTTCAACAGGGTCGCTGGCTGTGGTTCAACTTACCGTGGCAGGTAGAGCTAATATGCCAGCGGCCCAAATTATTCATTCAAGACCAGAGATCGTTAGAGCCATTCTGTTTCTGCCGATCTTTGTTCCCTTTATCTTAGCTAGCCTGAGATTGAGCGAAGAAAGAAAAATTCATCCGGCTGTTTCCGCGGTGAATCTAACCTTGGAGACAGATAATACGTACGCACAAGGCGAAGCCTTGATCATGCAGCCGGATCAACTGGAAATAGTTCAGCATGTGGAAGAGAAGACCCGAAGGCGTGACTTTCTCAGCCATTCTGTGAAGGATGATCCTAATGGATTAGGACGCAATCTCAAAGAATACTTAACGAGTCTTTCCGACAGAGACAAAGTGATTCTTGCCTTTAACGGAATCCAGCCGATTTACTGGGGGGCCAACTCTGCGGTACTGATCAACGGAAATCTGGTCGCCAAAGCCAAAGGCGCCAGAGGAATTTTCCAAAAGGTCTATCAACCGTTAAGCGGTCGATTCTGGATCATCAGCTTTGATCCCTGCAAGAGGGGCGTCTTTGAAACCAGAATAACAGAGGAATTAATTCAAGACGGTTTTGCGGTTGAAAATGGTCTTTTTGGCCCGCCCTTATTATTAGATGGAGAGAATATGATCGATCAATTGGCCTTTGAGAGAAGACCGGAATTAGAGGGAAATCATTTAAACTGGTCGAGGACTCAAAGAATGGCTATGTCGGCCATCGGATACAAGCAAGACGGTCGGTTGATCAGAGTAAGTTTACTTGGCGATCCCGATGATGCCGTGAAAGGCGAGCCGACCATCGATGACATCGCTCTTGCGCTGGCCAAGCTCAATGTCCGTGATGCTGTTCTGCTGGGCTCGAGTGCCGATGTGCAAACTTTTAACCGTTTTGCGAAGCCGCCCTTTACCCAGGCTAAAGCCAGATCCGGATCTTTCAGCGCGACCGTCTTCCCGCAGGGCCGTCCTTTAGGTCATCATGTTATGGTTTATGAGAAAAAACAAAGAACATCTCTGCGGGCCATCTTTCTCGCAGTATTTCTACCAGGCCTCGGGTCAATTTCAGATGGCCTGAGAAATCTGATGAACAAATGGTTTGGCAAGAAAGAAGAAATCGACATTAATTCCGTGCAAGCCGATTACAATAAACCGTTTGTCTTAAGAGCCGGCGGGACCATTGATATGGAAGGCGTTGTGGATGATGAGGGCAATGTTTCTGCCAAATCCAGTGCCGGGGCGGTAGCAGATTCTCTCAAAGAAATCGGGATCGATCATGAGGGTAGGGAAATATTTAAGAATTCACCCGATTCCAGCAATGTCGGTCCCAAAGAATGGGAAGCGATCATTGCCGCTGTCAAAGAAGAACTTCAGAAAAAAGCCGTCCAAAAAGAACAGCTGAAGAGAGCCGGTTTAGAGCCTCAGCAGGGAGCCGGGATCATTGTGACTCACGGAACCGATACGCTGGCCGAAACAGCTTTAGTTCTCTCGCTGGAATTCAGCGATCTTGCCGATGTGCCGCTGATCATTACGGGAGCCATGGAATCACGCGATGCCAAAGACAGTGATGTTCCTCATAATTTAAGAGGATCGCTTGAGTTAGCGCTTGATAAAGATTATCCTCCTCTAGTTTACATGTACTTCGGAAAAGTTTATCGAGAACGGCTTGCGGCAGAAAAAATTCTTTTAGGAAGCCGTCTGGAGAAAATCTTTATTCCAACCGTCCAAGGAAAAGCAAAGAAAGAAGACTGGAACAAGGGCTTGATTTTCATTGATTACAACTGGGAAAGCGTCGAAGGACCCAAGCAAAACGGGAATCCATTGGATTTTGGCGAATGGCGGGATCGTGAATTGAAGGCGTACCGATTGGATGAAGGAGAAAGACGGTATAGTCCTCTTAGATTTCGTCAATGGATTAAGGAAAGAAGCGACGATAAGCCGGTACTCAGAAAACAGGAAGAATTTGGTTACGTGGAAGTCTTAGGTATCGGCGCCATGACGCCTCCTGCTGTCTTGGAAGATGCGCTTAAGAGAATCAGAATGATTAAAGAAGAAGATCGAAAGGTCGGCATAAACAGACGCTATGGAATTATTGTTCAGGGCAGTATCCAGAAGAATAAGAAAATAAGTCAGTTTCACGCGCTTTTGAAAGTTTTTAAGCAAGAGAAGATTCCAGTTTTCGTCTCTTGCGAAAAGGATCAAGGAAAAGATCAAGCACAGCATTTAGCCTTTGCGATACCTCGGGGTATGAGAGTGGCTCACACACGCACAAAATTAAGCTGGCTTCTTAGGCAGGGGGTAGCATTCGATCAGCTGGAAAGAATGATGCAAAAAGATTTTGCCGGCGAAACAAACTTGCGCAGTTATCTGCCGGCCTATGCGGCTGAGGAGAGCGCGCATCAGGCCAACGATGCCGCGCAGGGACGGGAAATTATTTGCGCTTTCCCAGGTATGAATTCTCGGATGATCAAAGATGCAGCCGATCGCCTTGAACGTTTGGTTGCGAAAAACAAGAAAAAGATAATTGAGATCTACGCTTTTGGCGACGGGAATCTGCCGACAGGCGATGAAACCATTCTTCAGATTGTACTGGATTATTTTAAGGTTCATTATCCTCAGATCTACCGACGGCTCAAACCCAAGGTGGCAGATAAAGCGGTCAGTGTCCGTGACCTTAAGAAGGCCATCGCCAAATCGCTCGATCAAATGAAGGGTGAGATCCGAGACATAATGAAGCGCTACCAAATCGCATTTCCCTATGTTGTTGTCAATTCAATGATCGATCAGGCTCTTGAAGAACACCGCGGATCAAACGCTCAAAAGATTCATTTGATTCAAGGTCAGGTTCGGAGCAGACTGCCGTTTATTACCATTAATCTTGCGAAAGAATCTCGGGGAAATATCTCAAAAGCCAAAAAATCACTCGCTCAGGCTATAGGAGAGATGAACTTAAACAATCTGGTTAAGTTTGTTAAAAGTGATCTCGATTACCTGGCCCATCGACTGGTGAAAGACGCCTTGATGAATTCTCATCCGATTCTTATGGCTATTGGTCAAGCGACTGATCGAGGTATTGAAGTTGATATCAAAGTCAAGGTGCGCGACTTTAAGAGGGCTGGCGCTTTGAAAATATTGTATGAAAGATTCAAGAGCGACAGCTATAACTATGATTTGGGCAGCATGCTCATTTGCGTTGGCGCCAAAGACGAAAACGGACACTTCTGTAAAACACCATTTGTGCCAAAGACCCTTAACGCCATCCTCCTGCCGATGATTGGGGCACAAGCCGTCCTGCCGCTTCCCATCGATTACATCACTCTGGGCGTTTTGGCGGTTATCTCAGTTGTTCTTCTGTTGGGAATAAATCGACAAGAGGCCTTAAGAAGAATAGATGAGCTGAGTTTTTATCTGTATTTGACGACGATGAAATATTTCCGGCCTCTGTTTTATCTGTTTAACCGCAAGGCCCGGGCGCCGACACCGGAAATTTGGCCTGAAATAGATGATCTTAAGATGAACACGCACGCCAAGCTTTCCTTTCAAAAGCTATTGTCCCTGCATCCTGATGAAAAAGATCAGGTGATTCAATATCAAACAGCTGCCGAGGAGATTATCACCCGGGGTATTATTCAAAGCGCTTTGTTCCTTATTCTGATTAAATGGACCGATCGCTTTACAGCCGCCGCGGTCAGCATTATTCTTACCGGCGCGCTGTTTGCCTTTGCCCATCAATTCTATAATGAAAGCGATGATTTAAGCCGGATCACCTTTATCCGTATGAAGACTGAAGAGTTCTTTAAGTACATGTTGGGTTCCTGGGTTTTCTCAAGCCTTTATGCGGTGATCGTTTTGGCGGCGGTTAATATTTCGTCACTGATTCTCGGTGTTTACTTCACCGATCTTCTGATTTATCTTTCGTATTTTACCGGGGCTGCCATTGCCCTTGTCTTTTTAAGCAAAGTTCACGCCCTCTTTGATCAGGCGAATTTCCATCGAACTATTGAAAAACTCGAAGAGAGAAATGATTCTTCATTGAGCGCGGTTCTCCTGCCGCTTGGACAGATCATCGACTCTCAAAACGAGCTGGCGCAGATTCTTAAAAAGACAATCACCGCCATCCGCAAGGACATTCCGGTTATCATTCTTATCGACGGAGAGCGCGGCGGCATCGGCAAGACCACACTCGCCCGGGGCATCGCCTTTGGGCGGAATGATTTCGGCGCCCTGGATTTGGGCATGGGCGCCGAGAATATCATATATATCAACGGCGATGCCTTCCATGACATCCTGCGGGCGGTTCGCCGCGGCGATACCTCATCGAAAGAATATACCAGTTATCCATGGGCCTGGAATGTTGTTTCGGATGTCAAAGATATTCAGACAGAAAGAATGACCCATGCCGATTATTTAGCCCGCTTTATCGCTCATCCGGGCCTGTTGCCCAGTTTCTATCAGAAAGACAGACGCAACATTGTGGTCTGGGAGACAGCTAATATCCTCTATGATTTTGGTGAAAAGCTTGAATTCCAGCTGGAGCATGATGGCGGATTTATGGTTGTCAACCGCATTATGATTGACGAGAAATATAACGGCGATCGTTTCTATCAACTAGATATCTCGCATCACGGTGATCGATTGGCTGGTTTATTCATTCCCGCTTTTCTCCTGGGTTCCCTTGCCTTAGAGGAAGCGGATGAGATTATCGCGCTGATCAAAAAGGCAAAGACCGATGCCTTGCCACAGATCACCGGCAGCCGTGTTACGGCTTCGGATGTCAGCGATTTTCAATCGTATGTGCAGAAAGTTATTCCCACCCGTATTGACCGCGATCCACAGCTGGCCAAAGCGATTATCCGCAGATTGCACCACGATCCCTGGCTGGATGTTGATGATAGAACCTTTATTCTCAATGATATTCTTATGGATCGTCTTTTGGGCCAGAGAGTTCCTCAATTGATTCGAATCAAAAGAAGGGGATGGGCTTATGTGAATACGCCTTATTTCATTTTGCGCCGGGTGGCCGAGTATCTCAGTTTGGATCAAAGCGATGTGCTTTATGATTTGGGCTCCGGATGCGGACGCGCGATTATTTATCTCGCCTTAAATACATCAGCCGGAGAGCTTAAAGGCATTGAGATCGATGAAAAAGATTTACGACTCAGTGAAAGAACCGGACAGCGATTGGCAATCGATCATGTGGAGTTCATTCATAGTGACTTAAGAAAAAGCGATTACCGTGACGGGACGGTCTTTTTCTTCAATAACCCTCTTCCCAGAAATCATCTGGAATTTATCGGAGAAAAACTAAGAGCCATAGCCCGCCAGAAAGTTATCCGGATCGTTTCTTACGGTAAATCCAATTATTATTTTGATACCCAGGATCAATGGTTTAACCGGATAGAAAAATTTGCCGGCATTGACGGGAAAACGCATCCAAGCCAGGCGGTAAACATTTATCAATCGCAGAACGCAGATCGAAATCCCGCCATCTCAGGTTGGATCTTGCCGATTCCTGTCCTTGGCGAGATTATCAGCGGACAACCTTATCCGCAGGGAATGGTTGCCCGGATTTTACCGGTCGAATTAGGCGATTATCGTTCGCTGGACGATGTGGGCGCTGTGCTCAACTTGCTGCTCTCCAAGGAATACACGGGAGAATATGCGAACGGAGCTCAGCTTTATCGCCTGCCAGGGACGATGAATATTTATATTCTTCATTTTGAAAGACTGCTCGAACAAGCCTGGAGTATGGGGCGTCCTGCCTATTTCTTTGACAATAAAGACTATGCGGGATCCATTATGAAACCTCAGGAATTTATTGAGGTGGTGGGTCCAGTCCACGAAAGAATTGCCGGTACGAATTTCTCAGCGGCCCAATTAGCAGAATATTTCACGCAAATCAGTCAGCAGGAGATTGCAATATCCAAACATGAAATCATGCTCAGCCGTGTCTTGTTGGCGAATGAGCTGATGGTTCCTGTTGATGACGGTGTGAGAGGCAAAGAAGATGCCGCTCTTATCAGCTTCACCAGAGATTTGGATATGAATGAAGTATTCAGAGAAAAGACGATCATCCATGAGCTTTCCCACGCCTTGTATGTCTGTTGCGAGCATTACAGAAACGGAGTGAGGGTTCTTTGGGACAGTTTGTCCGAGCAGATGCAGACAAAAGTGATCATCAGGCTTGATGATATCGGATATGATACGAGCAATCTGGATCTTGTGTTAACGGAATTTGCCGCGCATAACCGAACAGAAGGCCGCTACGGCATCGAACAAACGCTTAAGAATTTAGAAAAAGAGGCGCTGGACCAGTCGGTGGATAAAAAAGAAATACTTTATCTTCAGGTGATTGTCTTGCCGCTGTTGATTTCGGTGGGCTCAGTGGAGAAGGCAAAAGAGTTGCTGAAACAGGCACAGATCGACTCCGGAAGCCGGGTGATTTCTGTCGGGACCGGTATGGCGATTGATCGCGCAAAAGGATATCAAAATATCAGCTGGGAAGAATTAGCCCTGGATCAGGGGGCGGAGGTAGTGATTTATGAACCGGCCAAAGATGAGAATAAATCTTGGCAGGCTCTAAGGCGCGATCGAAAGCTTGAAGCACGCCTTGATGTGAAAAAATCTGATGACGGCCGATTCGAAATGTCTTACCGGGGCGAATCGGCCGATGCCCTGATCATGACCAGCGTTTTATCCCAGGTTGAAATCGATTGGCGGGTCAAAAGATTCATGATTGCCAACACAGCCATCGCCTTAAGAAAAGGCGGTCTGTTGATCGTTGGCTGGTATCTCAATAATGATCAGATGGAAAGGCATTTGACATTGAAAGAACTTCATTTTCTGAAAGTCCAGGGTTCCGCCATAACTCTGCTGGGTGAAATCAGCAAGCGTGATCTCGATTCCGTTTACGGCTTAAAGCACATTTGGCAGATCTATCAGGTCGAATCCCTCAAAAAATCGTCTCAGCTTCAGGTGCTTATCATTCCTGCCTCGGCCGAGATGCTCACGATATTGTTCGGCCTCTTTATGCCGTTTGCCGGCTTGCTAGCCGTTCAGAGACGGTGGGTGGCTAGAAAACTCTCGGGATTTGCGCGAAACATTAGATCACCTCGAAATGTCGCTCTATCCTTATTGTTCACCGCAACTGCTGCCATTACATTAACGGTCTTATCTCCAAAAACATTTGCGATCACACCCAAGGACTCCACTTCAGTCAATTTCACCAAAAAAGAATTCAGACAATATCCAGAAATAACATCCGTCAAAGTCGTGATTATCGATGATGTCAAAACCGGACGAAAGAAAATCCTCGACTCTATTCGAGTTGATGCTCCAACAGCCCAGGACTACTATCGTCAATTTATGAATGATGAGTATATGCAGAAAATAGTTGAAAGAGAGGGAGTCGATAAGGAAACAATTGAGAAAGTCATTGATCATCTTTCAAAAACGAAGGAACAGAAACATGAGTACGCCCAATATACCTACACAGCACCGAGCCATGGAGATCTAGTGAAGATAGCGCTTAAAGATAAATGGTCATTTAGAGAAACAAGCCAACTTTACGGCATTCCTCTGACCTTAGTCACTTTAGAAGTGGCCGGAATGGAATACGGTTACGACTATTATACATTGCGGATTTTATGGGAAATGCCCGTTGTTATGAGCGAGTTATTACTCCAGAGACTGACTGAAATAAGAGATTTTGCCAGAAAGAGTCCGCAGACAGCAGTCGTTGTCAATATGAGCATTAATACATATGAATATAGTTGGACACTCCATTCGTTGATCAAGCAGCTCCACAAGGAAGGGGTAATTCTTGTAGCATCAGTCGGCAACGATCATACAGATCGTTTGGCTTATCCGGCCGCATTTTCTGAGGTCATTGCCGTTGCCGCCATGGAAGGCAGAAAAGGCCAGGAGGTTAAGGCTGATTATTCGAACTATGGCTCCTATGTCGATTTTGTTGATCGAGGAGATGTTCACTGGAAATTTACTGAAAAGAGCGAAACATTTATTCGTACGCATTCGATTGATGCTAAAGGAACTTCTTTTGCCTCGCCGCGTGCTGTCAATAATATTGTCCGCCTGCTCCTTGAACAGCAAAGGAAGCTTCCGAAGGATATTATTGTTGATGAGCTTGGGGAAAAAGCCAGACCTTTAAACCGATCTCCGCTGTTTAAGCGTGGTCATTTAGGCCGCGGCTGTTTGGAATATTGTGAGACAGCGCAGGATATTTATCAAAGATATTTAAGAAAAGAGCGCCAAAGACAAGCTCATATGGAAAAAGAACAAAAGAGGAGAGAGCGAGAAGAATTAATAGAGAAAATAAGCATCGTGGCTGTACCCTTAACATGGGTGCTGCTTATGCTTTGGCTTGATTACAAATTTACTCAAGTGCGAAAAAATTTGCCGGTGACTCAACCAAAAGTCGAACAAGCGCCGAAAAATCCTGCTCAGCCGGAAAAGAAACCTGAACCAAAGAAGGCGAAAACAACAAGGGAGAAGCTGAGAGAAATTCGCTTTTCAGATTCCCATAAATCAATGTTAAGTGAGGCGGATATTGTTTTTCTGATAGAAAAAATTGAGCCGATGCTATTGAGCAAGTCCCATAAATTAGATTGGCGTGAAACTATGTCAAGAATTACAGATGAAAGAATTCTTGCTGCAGTTTCTCAGTATATTGGAATTAAGGGGCAAAAAGATTTACAGACCATAGCTACGATTTTATTGATATTAGTCGAAGATGAGATTAAAAGAGCTGAGAATGAAAGACAAAGGAAGGAAATTGATAAATTAAGAGATTCGATGGGAAGACGACTTTTCGCGATCTTCTTGCCTATATTTGTCGGGATGATAACAACGCAGAGGTCGTGGTTTGCCAAGAAAGTTTCTGGATTTATCAGAGGAAAAGAGGAAGGGCTAAAGCATAAGAGATTTGTTGTAACAAATAGGCCGTTTTCGGGTACTCTGCCAACCGTGGCTGGTGAAAGAGTCGCTTTGAAAACGGCCCGAAATATTTTTGAAAGGCCGCAGCGAATACTTTCCTCTATCCGTGGCTGGATGGAAAGAAGGGCATTATTGCCTATGTTCGCTGCGGCCGCAGATTCAAGCTCACAATCCAAAATGCTAAGCTCCCTATTCCTGCCCTTTCTTGCCATGGCAGCGGCTCGCAAGAAGAAGAATGATCCCTTGAGCTTTGAGGAGTTCAAAGAATATATCGAACGATTCGCAGAAAAATATCTGCATAAAGTAAAGATTATGGATGTAGGAATTTTGGTCGATCATGTTTTTGATAAAGCCGTGCGCGAGAAAATCGTCAGAAAAACACGCAGAGGACAAATCAATATTGCGCGCGATAAGGCCACCGTGACCCGCGCTGTTCATAATTTCTTAAAAGAAAACGCCAAGAGGATTTATAGTTCTTTGGATCCGCAGCAGGAAACGAATAAATATTTTGCCCTCTACTCGATGCTTGAAGAGCTTTTTGACGCTCCGGCTCATAGCGCTGTGGCCGTTGGTTTGTGCGTTTCAACTTCGCCTGCTCGCGTTTCTCAAGATAGCCGTGCGGCTGTTAATGAAAGATATGTGCTGCGATCTGTCTTGGAGAAGGCGGAAAAACAGGGCGATCTTGTGGCTGTTTACAGTGATCCCGATAATCTTGAGAGAAAAATCTATTATGAGCCGCAGGCGATGACTGGATCAATTCTTAAGATCCAGAGGCCGCAACTGGATCCGCACACCGGCAAGCTGACCGGATGGATAAGGGAATACATCCAAAGCGAAACGGCAGCAAGGCTTTATGAGAGAGGTACAATTCTTTATGGGAAAAATGCGCCGGCCGATGAGACCGCCTTTGTTTTCTATACGAAGGACAGCGAATATTTCACTCTCGAGCGTACTCATTATCAGGCTTCGGTCATCAGGCTTGCGATCAAAAACGGCAGCCATTACGACACAGACGATCTCGAAACTTGGGATTGGGCTTATGATTTGGCTCTTTCTCATTATGTGAATATTTCCTTCAAAGACGGCATACCGATTCATCAATTGATCAGCTACCAGGACGGGCCTTCCTATTTGTCACACGTCATGAGTGTAGCCGAGAATTTGGTAGCGCGTGATGTGCGGGCAGATATTCTGGCGGCGGCCCTCCTGCATAAAATCGAGAATATTGATCTCATTCCAAAAAGTGCTCAGACCAAAAAGCTTAAACTGGCCGCGGCAGCTGTTGTTAAGAATATTGAAACCTACCGGAAAATTCACCGGAAGATGGAGCGCTATAACCTCTTTGAAAGGGAATGGGATCAGTGGCTCTTCTATAAGCAGATGAATATGATTTTGAGCCTAGCCGGCAATGATCTGGATATGGTCCTTTTTGTGGTGGATGATGAGATCGACACTCTTCGATATGCTTCCTTCATACGATTAGAGAGACGGTTGCAATTAGCCGAGCAGGTCTTTGTCTTTCTGGCGGAGCGGTTGTTTATGCAAGAAGAAGCCGCTGAAATCGGCACATGGGCTATTCGCATTGGCCGAGAAGATGTCGCCGATATTATCCGCTATGTCCGGGCCGATGTTCTTAATATGAGCTATCCTGTTGCTCTGGGTTATCTGCAAAACCGTATCTCTTCTTTGATAGGGACCGCATTAAAACGCGCTGGCGCCAAAGCCATTACGCAAGAGAGAGTTAAGGGGATCTTTTCAATCTATCGCAAACTTTATTACAAATATATTAAAAGACATTTTGAAGTCAGCAAGGATACAGAGCAATTCAGCGAGAAGCAGGTTCGGGCCTTGATTAGAACTGTGCGTGATCTTTGCGCCATCCGCGTTATATTCGATGACGATAAAGAGGGTGCCGATTATCTTGAGATGGTTAAAGAAGGCATCCTCATGCCGGATAAAGTCCTGGGAGAAAGGATTAATGCCTATCCCGAGTATGGCGGAGATCACAAAGTTGTCGATGTCAAAGACGAACTCCGCTATGGACCCAAGGATAAGGATATTGTTGAATACGCGGATCCCAGCATGAAAGTGGTCTATGCGATCGTGCGGCATCAATCAGGGTTGATTCCCGGGGACGAAGAGGAAATCGACAATCTGATCGAGGTGCAATATATGACCAGACGCGCTTATCAGATTTGGGAATACGGCCGCAGTGCTCACTGGAAATATAATCTTAAAGAAAACTTTGGACAGGAAGCCCGTCCGGATGTTGTTGATTTCAGCCAAATTGAGTTTGATCTACAGACCAGCGAAATTCTTTTAAGACCTTATTATGATCTGGTTTATCGTCATTCGTTAGCCGGAAAGATTTATGTAGAAGTCAAAATAGGATTAGGTAAGAGAAAGGAATGCTCTTTTATCGTCGAACTTCCTCAAAATTCCACGGCCTATGATGCCCTCGCCGAGGCGGTTTCCATCGCGCGAAACAGCAAGCTTTGTAAAGGCAAAAGGGCGTTTGATGTTTCTTATATCGAGATATTCGATGCTGATGGCTCCAAGCGGATGTTGCGGAATTCAAAAGAGCAGAGCTTAACGGCTAAGCTTAAAAGCGGTGATGAGATCGCGGTTTCTTTTGCCGGGAAGCCGATTATTAATAATAGTCAAATAGCCCGAAGGATTCTCAAACAACTGAAGTTGAAGCGGGCAGGCACAACGCTAGTCGATCTGCTTGAGACAAAGTTTTCGCAACGCCGCAAACAGCGAAAGAAAAATAATCAACGTTCAAACAAAAAGAATGAACGCAAAAAAGACGGAGGGAAAACTCTAGGTCTGGCCCTGCCGGTTGCCATGATGTTCGATTCGCTTACGGCTGCGATCTTGATTGTTTCATCTCTCATGGGATTGATTGTGGCGGGTATCTTTAGCAAGAAACAAAGCTTTCTGGATCGAAAGGCAAAAGACAAAAGAGAGGCGCGGCGCCGCATCACGCATCGAGAGAAAACTCTTCAGCGAATCTTGCGGGAAAAGAAAGAGGCCAGAGAGCAGTTACGCAGGAGTCTCAAAAGAGGTCAGCCTCAACCATTTAAGAGTAGAGGGGATGAAGATGTTGCTGCTATTTTGATGCCGGTGTTGATGGGGCAAATATCGATAAACTCTAAATCCCAAGTCCTAAACTCTAAGCAAGCTCAAATTCCAAATGTTCAAAGTTCAAAACGAGATGCTGAGTTTGAGCCTTTGAGCTTTGAGACTCTGGGCTTATTTAGAGCTTTGAATTTAGGATTTAGGATTTCAAGTCTTAACGCCTGGCTCTTGCCTTTCTTTAGCGGTGTGACATCCCAAAGAAGAATCATTCCTCTTTCGATTAAAGACGATCACAAAAAAGCCGCTTACGATCAGGCGCAAAAAGAGATCCAAAAAGATCCCGCTCTGCGCGGACTGCCGATCATCCATTTCGATTACCACAGTGATATTAAAGACGGGTACAAAATATTGGCGCAAACTTCAAACAATGGAAGCGGCCTTAAAATCAACTGCGGAAACTGGTTGGCTTATGCCATGAGAGAGGGTCTCATTGGAGATGTATTTTGGGTATATCCGGCCGAAGAATATACCGACATGTTCGGGCCGGTGGAGCGTTTCCGGGTTTCCTCGTCAAGTTTTGAAGAAATATTAAAGCAATATGCTCACGAACTTCAAGACGGCATCATTCTCTCTTTGGATGCCGACTACTTTACCAAACCGCGCAGATCTTTGAGATCTCTGCTTCTTGTAGATATCACGGGTACAGAGCGTAAACTCAGAGAAATATTTTCTCTATTGGCCCAATATCATGTGCCGATCAGGTGGGTGAGCGCGGCGAGCTCTTCCAGGTTCACCCAAGTCCCGTTGGATGATCTTTTCTATCAGAGATTTGAGTCCGTGATTAAGGAAGAGTTACGGAAATACGAACAACCAGGGACGGATCCCGATTATCGTGATGGTCTGTCTCTGAGGGATAGTGCTTTGAGGAAATCGGGATCCGTTTGTGAACTTTATTCGATGAGCTTCTTTGAGAGTATGAGTGCCGGACAAATTCTGATCACCGGCATCTTGGCTCTGGCGGCGGCCGCTTTTGCTCTTTATGCCATTTATCAGGGCCTCGTCTTTCTTAAAAACTCCTTAATCGCGGCCTCCATTCCGACGCGGGTTTGCGCCTGGAGTGCTGTGTTCATTATCGGTCTTGAATTGATGACAAAAATCCTAGCTTGGCTGCTGGTTTCTGAAACACGCCATGTTCATTCGGAATATCTTTTCCAGAGAGTTAAGGGCGGCCTTCCCAGTGTTCCTGATATCCATCTGTTTGATATGAAGGCCTTAGAAAACTTCATAGGCAAAATTTCCATCTACTTTGATCATACGGTTCATCATAAGCCGCTTCCGTTTTTAAATATGCTCGAAGGCCTGGAATACGCGCTTGTCTTGACCGGCTCTCTGGCACTGCTTTATTACAGTCTTGTTTCTAAATCAAAAACGGCTCCCGTTTGGAAACAGATTATCTATGGCGGCTGGATCGGCAGTCTCTTGATTCAACTGACAGAGTTGCATATCCGCGGTGGTGTGACGGATTATTTTTACCTCATCGTTAATAAAAAACCGATAGCGATCTTTAACTTTGTGGATTTATTTGTTATCGCTTGCGCCATGATGGGATTAATCATAGCGGTTGTTTATACGGTCAAGCTTATTTACCGATTCTTAAAAGCGGCCAATACCAGCGGATCGGTTGTTATCTATGATCCAAATATAGGTGTTCTCAAAGGCATACGCCGTATTTCTTATTGGATTCAGAGAACAATCGCGAAAATGAAAAATATCAAAATATCATTAATGGATCAGAAAAACTTTAGGTCTTTTGAAGCGGCCGCTATTATTGTCTTGACAATGATGGTGCTCAGCCTCTTAAGCTTTCATCCCATTATGGGTTTGGTTGTTCTTCCTTTTGTGGGCATGGCAAGCAGTCCTTATGATCGTTTCAAGAAGAACACGATCTTTTACCACGGTACGATTTCGGCGCTTGTTGAGAAAGCGATTAACACCTCCGGCCGGGTCTTTGGGAATTGCTGCGTGATCACGAGCCGGCGCTGGGCCGAAATTCATGCAGCCAATATCATCCGGCCCAGCGCCGAAGAAGGCAGCAGCGGCCAGGACCGTCAGATGATCGCTCAAGTTTTATATCAAGAAGGCGGTTTTAGTCGGATCCATGAAAGTGAACCAGTGATTTTGGCTCTTGAGGCTTCTCGTTTAATCCAAAAAGGAATGGCTATTCGATCAAGAGAACCCCATTGGGTCGGAAATACGAAAGTCCACCTCAATGATCTGACCGATAAGGCAATAAGCCAGATCATTAGAGATTTTAAGATAACGCAATCCCGGCCGTGGATGGAGCTGCGCTGGATTCAGGCGATCAAAAAAGCTTTTCCTTATTCGTTTACCCAAAGCAGGCGAGCCAAAAGATTAAGACGATATGTCGAGGCTCTAGGTTATTCTCTGATTGAGCTTAAGATCAGCCAAGAAGCCAAAGAAAAAGAAGATCAAATCCTGGCCCTTAAATCCAAAGGCGGCATTCTGATTCCCGACAGCCGTATTTGGGTGGAGACCATGGAGAAGGAGATGAAAAGAATTCTCACAGAACCCGAATACACGAACCTCAATTTCAACTATTTCGATTCCGAAATTATTCCTCAATTATTGGAAGAACGTGATGTGGGTCAAGAAATCTTAAGTAATGCCTTGGGCCACGGCAATCCCCACGGAGAATACGGCCGCAGCGTCATCTTCCTCTGGCGTTGGGATCAGCAGGAAAACCGCCTGATTATCCATTCGTATGATGAAGCCGCCGGAATCACCGATCCCAATACGCCGCTTAAACTAAAGCATGATTCGACACTTCATCAAAACAAAACCTGGGCCGGTCGGATTTTTGGTTTTGGCGGTCAGGGCATGAAATTATTTGCCGGCAAAAGCTATGAGGTCAGTGCCTATCGCCTGGTGGATTCTCATAATCAGGTTTTCGCAACGCAGATCATTTTCACTAAGCGCCTTAGAAATCATGATCATCAGTCTCTGGGGGCTATGTTGGTTCCGCTCATAGGATCGATGGAATTATTCGTGAATAAATACAGGACAATTATTGAGAAACAGACACAAAGGCAAATCGCGCAAGACGGGATTGACGAGCTCGGGAGATTTTACCGAGCGATTCCTGACATAGCCCAGTTTAAATCTGTGAAGTTCTGTATCGAGCGGGCACAAAAGATATTTATACTGCTTACCCAAATGGGATTTGCTGTCCAAAGCAGAAGCATTTATGTAGCAAGATATTCCAACCTCCAGCCTTGGCACGGGTATGTTGTGATAAAACTTTCCGGAGTCGATTTCGTTTTAGAACTTAATGCCGAGTGGATGGACGATGCATTATTGCAAGCGCAAAACTACTTCACAAGAGGCCTCTATCTGATACCGGCCAATCGATTCAGTGAAAATAGAGACCAGCTAAAATATCATTTTCTTATCAATGAAGATTATGCGGTCATCCATGTTAACATCTGGACACCTCATGCCAACAACGTGAGTTACGATGCGGAATATCAAGGCGGGAAAATATTTTGCATCTACATGACGGGCGAGCAGCCGGAGGATCCCATGCTTTATGCCATGGAAGACATCGATCCTGTGATTGCAAAGACAGCGCGAAGGCTGGGACCAAGTGATTCGTTTGCCGCTTGGGTTCTTCCGCTGATGGCGCTGTTGCCGTTTCTTGGCGCGCTGGATGCCGATCAACCGATCAAAGATCTGATCCGCATCGAATCCCGTCTGCGTGATTTATTGACAATGAACAGGCAGGTTGTCTTGTTTGTGTTCGGCTATCCGAATACCGGCAAGACAGGATTTGCCAGGATTATTCAAAAATACGGAATCGCCGGTCTCTCAAGCGATCAGATCGAAAGCTATCTGGAATCATCCAAGACAGGCCAGATAATTTACAAACGCGCGACCAAAGAGATAAGACTTATTCTAGTCGATGGCATGCTGAGCTTTGGGTATTTTGAAGCGAAATTAAGTTGTGAAGAGAATGCGAAATATCATCGCGTGATCCAAATGATTGAGGAAATTGGATTCCGTGTAACCGTCAACAGTAATGGAAACAGAAGCTTGCTCTGGAAGGCTGATCACAGCATTCCGGTTATGGCTGCCTTGTTTGAATTTGTCGATAGAGATCTTAAACAAATTGCCCAACGGATGAAAACAAAGTTTAACTGGCTTTCCGAGACCAGTTTGTATTTAATGGCTGAACAGTTCCGGGCTATTTTAGATTACTTGCGCTTCAACTTATCGAATGAGAAAATCGTTCAAGTCTTAGTTGATAATCCCCGTCGTCACTGGCAGGTGGTCGAGTTTCATGAAGAGCGCAGAAGTAAACAAAGAGACAAGGATCTCGCAGCACAGCTACTTCCATTATTACTCATAACACTGATAGCTTCGGTTGGCCGCAGACGTAAAAAGCCCGTCATAACAATGAGCGAGGAAGAATTTCTCAAACAGCTAGAGAAATGTCAATATGAAATCAAACCGGCAGCGCGAAGGATGGGAGTGAGCCGTGATCATGTCAAACAATTCATCAGAGATCACGGATTGGTTTTAACAATCAATCTTGAAAGAGAAAAAATAATAATTCGACGTATCGAACAGATTAAAAATGCCATTAAGGAGGCTAAAGGCAATCGGGCTCAAGCCGCGCGGTTACTGGGAATCCAGGAATCGCTTTTAAGATATTGGATTGTTTATCGATATGATCTGGAAACGTTTGAGTGTGATATTTTACGCAGAAATGGCCGGACTCGGGCAAACACCAACAGAAAAAAGATTGCCATTCCTTTTGAAAAAATTGTTGATGCTCTTCATCAGACTTGGGGTGATTACCAGCTGGCGGCGGATCTCTTATCCCAAGACAAACAAATTCCGGAAAGAATATCCAAAGGCTATCTTAGACAATGGTGCATCAAAAATGGGCAGCAAGAAAGGATTCAAGATTTGCGAAATCTCCGCCCCTTGCGGGTTGTTCTCCCCAAAGAAATGAAGGCAGTCACTCCGCAGGCAGATCTTCATCAACTCAAAGAGGAAGCGCGGGCTGTGATTCTGAATCTGCTGATTGATGCTCAAATGAGCCAGGCTGCTGTTTCGAGAAAGCTAGGATTATCTCCCGGACACCTGACAACTCTCCTTCAAAAATATGGCTTTATGCTGGATGTTCATCGTGTTCAGAAGATTTTTGGCCATGAGGAACGGCAAAAGATCATTGAGGCTTTCTATCGGCATCGGGGCCACAAAGAAAAAGTTAGAGCAGATCTTGGATACGGGTCATATGAAAGATTGGAAAATCGAATACGGGTTTTAGGTATCAAAGATGAATGCCAGAGAATCAAAGATCAATTTGGAAAAATAATTAAAGATCATGAAATCCAAAGAGCTCTAGAGACATCTCGCACTGAGGCCGAAGCAGCGCAGAAATTAGGTATTCAGGAAGAGGCTTTGCGGGGTCGCAGAAGAAAAATTGAGCGCCAAGCAAAAGATGTCAACATCGAAGACATTTCGGATGACGCTATTTATAACACTTTAGTAGATCAAAAGGGAAGCGTGGCGGCCACGGCAGATACGCTGGGCGTATCAGAAGACAGGCTTAAGCCAAGAATTAAAAACATGAGGAACGCTCCTGATATTGAGGCAATTAGGAAGCAGGCTCGGCAAAGGCAGAAAAATCAACTAAAAGATTTGCTCGAACAGACGGCCGGTCATGGAATCAAAATGGCTGATCACATGGGGCTTTCTTCTTCTTCGATCACAAGGCTTCTAAAGAAGCATGGCCTCTATGGACTCTATTTAGAATATCGGGAAGTCAGAGTTCTTGTGAACAGAGCGCAAGATGACAAGAGGGATCAGATGCTCAAGAAATGGCCGGAGAAATTTATTGAGTCTGTCAGACAACAGGTCTTATCGGAAAAACGAGAGAAGTCTTTATTGCTAGCCAAGAAAAAGTCTTTAACGGTTCTTAAAGTCCTCAGGCAGGGAATCAAAAGAAAAACAATTAGAGTGGCTGTTAGTACATTCAAAGATACAGATGAATTTTTAGTTAAAATGCTTAGCGTTCTGACAGATGTTCGGGATTCTTTGAGCTTCAAGGTTTCAACGGCCGTTGTCTTTAATGAGAAAGAAAATAGCGCACAAGTCATTTCGGTGCATAATGGAGGGGCAGTTCGATATAGAAAGGCATCCCGGTCATCCATAGATGCAAAATTTGATGTATTTATGATTTGCGCTCTGCCTTATGGCCTGATCCTTCAGCGTAAAATTTTGGGAAATATTAGAGATCGTCTAAGAAAAGGTGGCGCCCTTTGGATACATTTGGATAAGGAGGAAGATGGGCTGAATGAATCTCTCAGGTCTAATATCGCGCGAATATTTTCTGTTGATCTTCAAGAAATAAAAATCATCAAAAGAAATAAAATCATTGATTTACCGGAAGATCCGGCTGATCCGCTTTTTGAAGGTCGAAGACTTTATCAAAAAGGAGATGTGATTTATCTGCAGCTTCCTGTTGAGAGTGAAAAAACCATAAAGGAAGACGGCCTTCAGGCCCTGTGGATATCACTGGCCGCAGCGGGCATTTTGGCCTTTTTCCTATACCAGCTTCTTAGAGATCATAGGCCGCGGGCCCCGTCCGGCGGGATGGTGCTGACATCCCTGACGATGTTGGCCTTCTTGTTATTGAGCTGTGCCCCGCAGAAAATCTTACCGCCGCAAACCGATCAACCAAAGAGATACGAACAGCATTACACATCTTTGCCTCAGCCTTCTTATATTGTGGACTTCAGCCATGATTCACTTTTTAGCAGTAAGACATTAAGATTTGCTTATTATCTCAGCCGTCCGGCGCCGGTTGAAATTGAAATTTACAATGTTTTGGGCCAGAGGATTTATAGTTATCAAATCGAATCTTCGGCCGAAAAGGGCCGGGCGGTCTTGCGGGTGGACAGCTTAAGCGAGGGTATGTATTTTGTGCGGATCTTCACACACCGTTATGAATCTAATGAACAGCTTAAGACCGGGAAATTCGGCTATTTTGACGGTGGTGAATCAATCATCCGGTTTATTGATCATGCCGAAATCTTTCCTTCTGATACCCTGGAATTCCGATACGATCTAACCGTTGACGCGCCTGTGATTATTGAGCTCTACACGGTCCTAGGCCAGGAGATTCTCTCTTTTCCCGTTAAAGGGATTATGGGGCATAACCGGGTGCGTTTTGTGGTAGACGATCTGCCGCAAGGAGTTTATTTTGCCCGATTCTTTACTAATCCCGAAACCCCTGAAGTTCAAGTCAGGACCATAAAGTTTCTTCATCTGGATGATCCCCCCGCACCCGCAGAGTCAGATTCTTCTTCAAGCAAATCCGGTGATTTACGGAAAGGTGAAAAACTGTACAGTCTGATTGCGATAGGATTGACTGCTTTAGTGATTTTGCTTTTTGTTACGTTTTATTATCTGGATTTTCGACCCGCTTTAAGAAACAGATTTATTTTGGCTATTAGCGTATTCAGTATTCTTTTTGCCGTTATTAATGTTAACAGATTTATTCGACAGCGCAGTTATCAAAAGCACGTGGAATATGTGTTAAGGGAAACACGCGGATTCCTTGATGATCTATGCTCACATGACCCTGACCTGAGGTCTTATCTGTTTATGGCTCAGGTGCGCAAGATCGAGCGTGTTTACTACAGCCTTTTAAGCCATTATGACGGAACCAATTTTTCTCAACTGCAGGGAGGCTTCAGCTTGCTTTATGAGGAGACCGGATATCTCAATGATATTTTCTGGAGTGATCCGGAGCTAAGAGACAATATTGACCTTGCAAGGGCAACCGAAGCGGTGACGATTTTAACAGTTATTCGGCTTGATCTGGAGGCTATTTATTGGCGAAATATTGCTCAAGAAGAAGAATCTTCCGCATCCGAAAGTCAAGAAACTCTAGAGGCCCGGATTCTTCCGTTTCTTTTAGGATGGGCCGTTGTCAGTATCTTGACTTTGCTTTTTGGTCGGATGCTGAAGGTCAATCCCATCCGCGCTCCGGCGAGAGGATTTTTATCTATTGTTCGCCTTAAGTTTTCTACGATCATTCTACTCTCTGCATTAATTGCCATACCTGCACCAGTACGGGCTGGTGGCCTTTCTCAGGATGAAAAAGTTCTTATTTCAACAGGCGTTAACACAGTCATCGGCGGATTTCTCGCCTGGATTAAGGCTCCGAAGGGAAAAAAGAAAAAAGCCCTTTTCTATGGCGGATTGGGCGGCGCGTTTTCAAGCTATAGCACCATGAAGGCGGCCAAACTCTACAATTGTAGGGGAGGAGCCTATGTCCTTCGCGGATTAAACGCCTACGGCGCCAATGTCATTAATAATGCTTCATCCGACGAGAATCCGTTTTGGGTGTCATTGCGCGAATACCGCTATCCGTTTGCCTTCGGCGATATTCAATTTCACAACTTCCTGCCGCAGAGAGTTGTCTTTGATGTGACACGCGTGTCATTCTTCTTAGGCGGCTTGGCGGCGGCGGATCTTCAACCGCAAAAATCCTGGCGATTAGGAACACCTGTGTATGTCTATCGCAACGGTTCCTTAGCCGATGATCTGCACGATATGTTTAACGGCGACAATGAAAGAGGGTTCCATATTTATAATACCATTTATATCAACCACGAAGATGCCTATATCGATTTTTCCGCAGGACGTGCGGTGCTAGCGCATGAGATCAACCATGTCTTTCAAGATGACCGGATGTATCTGATGGCCGAGCGTTTTGGATTCTGGCGGGTGAAATACTTTAGTCTCTTAGGCGATCGCGTGGCCTTAAGGTTCCATGGCGATTACACGTCATTGGTGCCGGTATCAACATTCCTGTTTAATAGAATATTGAATCATGATGCCATTCCGTTTGAGATAGAAGCTAATGCTTTTCGGACCTCAAGCGAAAATGATGAAGATCAGATTAAAGAACGATATGGTCTCCAGGCCCTGTGGCTGCC
>CAYZIY010000022.1:0-25362 GCA_964478715.1 uncultured Planctomycetales bacterium | reverse complement strand
ATATCTCTTCCTTAATCCTTGATCGTCATCCATTATCCGGTGTAAGCGATGCCAATGAGCGCTTGGTGTTTTATACGACCCCAAGCGCATAAGATCGGCGATTTCCCGATTCCGCATTTGGGTCAGCTCCTTCAGCAAACAGATCGCGAACTTTCTCGCCAGATTGCTTTTTCCCCGCTGAATTCTGCTTAGATCTTCAGGTCGAACCTTAAACTCCCTGCAAATGTAGCTAAAAATCACTTTGACGCGTTTAGCATTCTCAATTTTCCTGGCTTCCGGAATCTCGAGGTGGTTAAAAACTCGCGGTGATTTTAGGTAGTTTTCCTTAATTGCGTCGATATATTGATCGGTGCCGAAAATGCTGGAGATCTTCGCCGCCTCGTAGAATTCTTTTGTGTCTTTATCATTGCCGGCTTTGATATATTCGAAATACCGATCGATCGCTTTCCCTGGATTAGCATCAAATTGCTTCAGCGCTGTTTCCACATCCAACCACTTTTCATCGTTGCTTCCTCTTAAATAATCCTTATGGCTTGACCAAGAATAGGCTTCGCTTTTCTTTAGATCGACGACTTTGGCTTTAACTGGATTAAGATGGATATAGCGAATACATTTTAAGAGATACTTCTGATCCTGGACAATAATGGCCCGGTATCGCCCCTTAAATAAAGGGCCGTTGGTTTTATGTTTTTGATTTTTGCGCTGGGTGTAGACGCCATTGACGTGACGCATAAAGCGAGGCAGATTTCCTTGCGGCGTGTGGACAAGAAGATGATAATGCGTTGACATCAAGCAGTAAGCAATAATTTGAACATTAAAAAAACCGCAAGCTTCTTTTGCGGTTTTTAGAAAATTTTCATAATCTTTTTTGTCGAAAAATATATAGGCATCACCGATACCTTTATTCATAACATGATAAAAAGCTCCCTCCTGAAGTATCCTTAGCGGTCGTGACATAAAAACAGCATAGCATCTAAGAAGGTTGTGGTCAAGTAGAGACCTGACCCCTTAGACTCTTAGACTGGGAAGCAAAAGCGTTGTTAAGGTTCCCCGCCCGTAATCCGAACTCATCGAAACCCGGCCCTTGTGATTGCCTTCAATAATCTTTTGAATCACATACAGCCCCAGACCGGTGCCCTTTTTGCTGGAAGCCTTGGTCGTGAAAAACGGCGTGAACAGCTTTTCCAGATCTTCGTCTTTGACCCCGATCCCGTTATCCAGAAAATTGATCTCGATTTTATCCTTGATGAAATTGGTCGAGATATGGATCTTGCCCCGGTAGCCCTCTTCTTTCATCTCGTTTTTGCGCTGCATGATGGCGTCATAGGCATTATCGATGATATTGAAAACCACCTCCTGCAATTGAGTGAAATTACCGTAAATCTGCGGCAGATTCTCAGGATAATCCTCGACGATATCGATCTGATCGATCTTGACTTTATAAGAGGCCATCTCCTTGGATGATTTAACCAGATCCTTAAGCGCGATAAAACTAAAGCCGGCCTCACCCTTGCGGGTATAGCGCAACAGCCCCTGGACGATCTCACCGCCCTGTGTGACATTATTCTGAATACGGTTTAAGGAATTTTTAAGCTCCTCAAGCAATTCTTTGATCTCCCGCGGATTCTCAACGCCTTCTTTGAGCTGAATGGAATCCAGGGCATCGCCGGCGATAAAGCCCAACGCGTGCAGGCGGTTGTTAATCTGATGCGAAAGCCCGTCGGCCATGGTGCCGATGGTGGCCATTTTCTCGGCCTGAAAAAGCTGCTCTTGCGTTTTTTGAGCATCTTCATAGAAAAGCGCGTTTTCGATGGCCAGCGCCGCCTGATTCGCCAAAATCGAGAACACCGCGATATCATCTCCGGAGAAGAGTTTTTCGCTTTTCTTTCTTCCCAGCAAGATCAGGCCCACGACTTTGTCTTGCGCTACACTAGGAACTACCAATACAGCATTTAGATCTCTAAGCTGTTTCTCGATTTGAACAAGAAACTTGTCATCGTAATCCTTGGCTCTTTGCTTGATTTCTTCATAAGCAACCGACTCTTTGTGCTTGTAGATATATTCAATCAATTTCGAATGAACACTAATCTTTGTCTTTCCTGTAAACTTCCCAGTATTTCGAAAAGCCTCAATGATAAATGCTTCTTCTTTTTTGTTGTAAAGATAAATACTGGTATGATCCAAATTGACAGTCCTGTTGACTATACGTACGATGAGATTCAGGAGTTTCTTACGGTTCTTGATCCGACTCATACCTGAAGAGGCCTGCCTTAAAGTTGTCTGATACCTCCGCTGCTCTTGCATAAGCCTATCTTCCGCCCGCTTTTGGATATACAAATATATGTAGGGCCCGACCGTTGCTAGCACTGTTGAGCTGACCAAGGGAATGATCCACCAGTTATCAGCCAATAAGGCTATTAATTTATCCTGCCATCCAAAGGCAAGGGCAAAAGGGATGCCGAGGACGAGGGAATAGACTAAGACAAAAATACCCGTTCTGGTAATTACCAGAGAGATGTCCATGAGCCTAAATCTTAGAATTACAAAAGTGACCAGGATGCAATATATTGGGATTGATGAATTCCCGTAAGGGTAAACGTCAAACCCAATAATCGGGAAAAAATTCATCGAGCCACCAAGAAATCCAACCAGTACGCTAAAGAATAAATATTGGATTCTAATTTTCTCAATATGCACATCGCTTTTCAAGTATCGAAAAAATAGAAGTATATGTCCATAAAACACAGTAAAAATCCAAAAGCAAAAAAATAATTTATAATATATATGGTCTGAACGCGCATAATATAGTGATTCAAACAAATATTCTGTCCTCGATATAAACATTGATGAGAAGAAATTCGCATAAAGTATGATTATCCCCAGCGAGTATAGAAAAAGCAAACTTAGCTTATGCTTCTGATTTGTAAAAATATATACAAAATGGTAAAAAGTGATTGGAATAAAAATTACTCCAATATGAGCAATTCTCCAGGCAAACAAAGCACTATTCGCATCCTGGCATCTTGACACCCAAAAACTTCCAAAACCCCATATAGAAACGCTAATATTAAAATAAATCCAACTTCTCAATAACTCGTTTTTCTTATTAAAAGATACAACGAGTATCAAAATCGCTGAAGTTATGCCAATCAACAATCCTGAGGCACCGAACCACATAATTAAATGTCTTTATCCTTTCTCAATATAATTGAACCAATATATCCTCCAAAACTATGAGCTAATTTTATGGCAAAGCACTTATTCTTAAGATTAATTTTGTTTCTAACAATATTAATTTTCAAGCTATCATCAAAATCTTCACAGTTAATCACAGGTGGCGCAATTTGCTTTTTTAAGGCAATAATTAACAAAATAGTCTCCATCAGAGCGCTACCTCCTAAATTATGCCCAAAATAAGGCTTAAAAGCTGTTACATAGGGAGCTTTCTTCTGAAAAACCTGACTAATTGCTCTGCCTTCATACATATCACCAACCTTAGTTCCTAATCCATGAGCATTTATTATATCAATTTCATTTCTACTGATTTTACAAAACTTGAGAGAGTTTTCTATTGTAGTTTGATAATATTTTTCATTCAAAGCCGGTAAAGTAACTTTCCATGACTCAAGCATAAAAGATCCCCCTAAATACTCTGCATAAATTCTTGCGCCACGCTTAACAGCCCTATCATATCTCTCCAATATAATCACTCCAGCACCTTCTCCTAAAACAAATCCATCTCTATTTTTTGCAAATGATTTTATTCTTCCGTCCCTTGCGTACAATTTCATTTTCTCCAGCCATATTTGTTTATAAACCTTTGGAAAATCCGAAGTTGCGATAATCATCGCATCATTTATTCCACTTTTTATTGCCTGTGAGGCAGTTTCTAATGCATAAATTCCTGAAGAGCAGGCATTGTTAATGTACAAAGAGAATCCATGAATATCAAACATTTTAGCCGTATGATGAAGCATCATAAAACTCTGTGTCTCGTAAGAATCTTTCTCTATGAGATTATAAATTTCAAAGAAATAATCCTTAAATTTAACTTTTATTTCTCGCTTATAATAGGTTTCATTTATCAAGCGACCAATCAAATCTTCTAGTCCAGGATTTTCATGCGAAATAATCAAACCGACTTTATCATTGATCCTAAGATGCGCATCTTCTATGCCTAATTTTACTGCACCTATCATAAAATTTAAATCTTCTGATTCTCTTTGCTCTTTCCACTCTTTTAATTCTCTAAATTTATAAATATTGCCAAAATCTGTATACTTTTCTTTATTTTTTACACAATGCATATAATATTTTGCTATCAATTCATTTTCAATAAATACATCTCTATTTTCAATATTTAGATTCAACTTCGTAATACTATCCCATACTTGCTCCTTTCCAATTCCTAGAGAACATATAGGAGCAATTCCAGTAATCGCAATTCTCATTTTCTTATTCATTTGACTCCTCTCATTGCCATAGCGATATCTTCATGAAAATTCTGTGAGCAGCATGCATTTGTAAAACTTTCTACTTCATTAAAACCAGCCTCTTTTAAGATATCTTCCCAATTTTTTTTAGATAAAAATCCTGGCATAGGTCTATATTTGGGATCTATTTTAACATCGCGATATGAGTCAAGAAGGTTGAATATTATCTCCTGAAAAAGCATCTTATTGTCACTGGGCCTGACTAATTCAGCTACAACTAAGGAACCCCCAATCTTAATAACTTCCTTTACTTTCTTAAGTGTTTCGATCAAGTCTTTTGCTACATGAAAAGTATTAATGCCGTAAACAATATCGATGCTGTTTTCTTTAACTCCTTGGTTAACAAGAGATTTATTGAAATCAATCTTTCTAAGCGAATAGCTGAGATCATCATCAATAGTCATCAACTTCTTGTTTCCTGTCCTTAAGAAAAGTGGTGATATATCAGAAAAGGTAAACTCCTTTAATTTCTTAATATTTCCACTATTTTTCAATTTCTTTAATATTATTTCCGTAGCTCCTCCAACGCCACCTCCTAGCTCCAAAATCCTAAGACTATCCTTCTTGCTAATTATTCTATAAAGCATCAAAGCAGAAACCTCATTGAAGACTCTGTATCCATTAAAACTATTATCAAAATATTCAAACCAAACATCCTTACAATGTTCAGAGAATAAAATATCAAAACCATTTTTTTCTCCTTTTAAAAATGCGGGATAATATCGAGCAACAGACTCAATCAGATCTATCGATACTTTGAATGAGGAATCTATTTCTAAGATTTTTCTTGCCAAATCATGAATATCTAAATTGGGTAGATTGTTGTCGAAGTAGTAGTATATGTTATCGTGCATTTTAGTTTTACTAAGAGCGCCAAACCTGGATGAAAAATCTAAAATCCATTTCAACGGTATGATTGAATGAACATCAAAATTCATTATTCTCTGTAATTCAATTGCTGTCATATTCTTTTCTTTTAAAGCATCGAGAATTAATGTTTTGCTCATGACATCCAAAGTCACTGCAAGTGTATGCTTCTCACTTAATTCATATGCTTTGTAATATCGGTTTGAAAATATCGATGTTAGCTCCTTAAATAAATCATGGTTACCATTCAACATAATAATAAATCCTTTCTGAGAATTATAATTCTTTTAGTGTGCCTGAAATTTATTTCGAAATCTCTCTCGACATAATTAATCTATAATTTGAGTATAACCTATGTTGCCGGAAGCTCAACAGTAAATTGTGTATATTCATTAATTTTGCTTTTAACCTCACTGCTTCCTTTATGCCCTTCAATGATTTCTTTCGTAATCACAAGCCCCAACCCAATTCCATCCGGCTTTGTTGTACTAAAGGGGGTGAAGAGTTTTTTGAGATTCTCTTCAGAAATGCCGCAGTCAGTGTCATATATTTCTATCGTTATTCGTGAATCGTGAAGCGTGAAGCGTCGCGCGTATCGTTAACGCACCCTCATAATTTCCTCAGCACCAAGCACGCATTATTTCCCCCAAACGCCTGAGAATTATTAAGAGCGACGTTGACCCTATGTTTTCTTGCCTTATTCGCCACGCAGTCTATTTTGCACTCTGAATCCTGCTTCTCTAAATTTATTGTTGGAGGGATCTTTCCATCTTTGATCGCCAAGCAACACGCAATCGCCTCAAGCGCTGAGGCCGCACCCATTGTATGGCCCAGCATCGACTTGATCGAGCTGACCGGAATCTTCTTTAATTGAGAGTTAAAGACCGTTTCAAAAGCCCTGCATTCGGCCGCATCATTTTCTTTGGTGCCGGTGCCATGCGCGCTGATGTAGTCGACTGCCTCACAGCTTAAGCCAGAGGCTTTGAGAGCTTTTTTAACGGCCATGGCCACCGTGTCGCTTTGGGCCGCGGTCATGTGATGGGCATCGCAGGAAAGGCCGTATCCGAGAATTTCTGCATAAACTTTTGATTTACGTTTTTTGGCCGAGTCTAGTGATTCGACAAAAAGGATTCCTGCCCCCTCTCCAACCATCATTCCCTTCCTATTGAGATCAAAAGGTTGACACTTCTTTGGAGCCATAGCAAAAAGCCGCCCGAACCCAGTAAAAACTATTCGCGAAAAACCATCAGCGCCTCCTGCTAGAGCATAATCAACTCTACCTGTTCGAATTAAATCAAAGGCCCTTCCCAGGGCATAATTGCCTGCTGCACAGGCATTGCCAAAAACTTCATTTTGCCTTTTTATCTTAAGCTCAATCGCAATATTTGAACTAAGGGCGTTTGCTGGGAATGACGAAATATAGATATCATCAAAGTGTCTATTTGCTATTTTTTTGTCATTGTAATTTTCAAAAAGACCGATTTCCCCCGTTGTCGTTCCGATAAATACCGCAGTTTTTTCTTTTTTGTTAATAGGAATTTTTATGCCGCAATCCTTTAAGGCTAATTTGGATGCCGCAATCGCCATCTGCGAAGCGCGGCCGATGGTTCTGGCCTTGGCGCGGCTCATAAATTGGACGGGATCAAAATTCTTGACTTCGCCCGCATTGTGGCGGTCGTATTGAATGGTATCGAAGGCGGTGACTCTGGAAATGCCGGACTGGCCAGCGAGAAGATTCTTCCAGAATGGTTGCCAACCGATTCCAAGGGATGATACAACGCCGAGACCGGTTATTACGACCCTACGATTATTATCGGTATGTTTAGACATGAGAGATTGCTCGGAAATAAATGTTAGCTTTCAGGCATCAGGCTTCAGGCATCAGACGTCGAAACCATGCAATAATATTAATATTATTATTTTAGCCGACAGCCAAAATCCGGTCAATCAATGGTTGGAATTTTGTGTTTTGTACGGGAAAAATGGGATTTTGGCGTCAGGTAACAGGCGTCAGACAACAGGTGTCAGGCGTCAGCTTACTGATGCCTGATCGCTGATACCTGATACCTGATACCTGATACCTGATAGCTGGCGATCATATTTCCAGTTTACTTATGTCAAAGGGAGTTTGGATATTGAAAACCTTGCAATTGGGATTGATTTTTCGAATTAGGCCTTTGAGCACGCGGCCCGGGCCGATTTCGAGGAATGTTGTGATGCCTTGACTGACCATTAATTCGATTGTATCCACCCACTGAACCGATGAGGTGATCTGTTTTGGGAGATTCGTCTTAATCTGAGCAGGATCTGCTGTTGGCTTGGCATCGACATTGCTTAGAACAGGAAATTGCCCTTCATTGATTGGGCAGGCATCTACAGCCGCTTTGAACTGATCGGCCGCACTTTGCATCAGTGTGGAATGAAATGCTCCGGCCACAGTAAGAGGAATAACGCTTTTAGCGCCATCGGATTCGATTTTTTGGGCGGCCGCCGTCACATTCTCTTTGTGGCCGGTGATCACAATTTGTTCGTGCGAGTTAAAATTGGCTACCTGCGCGCCGGTCTCCTGGCACACCGCGATCAGCTTGGTCTTATCATAGCCGATGATCGCGGCCATGGCCCCATCATTTTTCCGGCAGGCCTGCTCCATGAGCGCGCCGCGCTTTTTGACCAATCGAAGCCCCTCTTCAAAATCCAGAGCACCGGCAGCCATTAAGGCGGAATACTCGCCCAGGCTTAAACCCGCGGCATATTTGATCTCAATGTTTTGATACTTCTCATGGGCCCGCAAGCATCTTAAAGCGGCGATGGAATGAGTCACAATGGCCGGCTGACAATACGATGTTTGAGTCAATTTCTCCTGAGGACCCTCAAACATAGTCTGCCGTAAATCAATCTCAAGAATTGTTTCGGCAAGAACAAAAATCTTTTTGGCTTGGGGTGATGCATCATGGAACTCTTTGCCCATGCCGACTTTTTGGGTTCCCTGGCCGGGGAAGAGTAAGGCTACTGGTGTCATTTTTACTTTAAGCACATAGCTGATCCGGTGATCAGATGATCCGGAACAAGGATATCAGAATATCCGAAAATCCGGAACCAACTCATTAGCTTTTTCCTTTTTTGTTATCGCGTTTTTGCCTTATGTAGTTAACGTAGCTATTAATCCCAGCAATTACTTTTTCGTAGCGATTAAACCACTCGTCTCCATTTTCTCTCGATAAATATTTCTTTCCAACCAAAGCTTCGATATGATTCTGCGTCTCACCCGCCTCTTTCCTTGAAGTCATCATCCCTTTTATCTTTTCATTGTAATAATATGCTGCGTAACCTTCTGCAATGTTATCTGGAACTGACGACGATGAGCGCTCTATTTGATCTCTTTTTCGAAACTTCTCATCCCTTGGAAGAGTTTTTACAAATTCGTGGATCTCAAGCATCAACTTATGCGATTCTTGCCAAATCCAAAGATCCCTAAAATTTGGCATTTGTCCCTAATCTCCTGACTTCCTGATTTCCTAGTCCCTGGATCTCCAGATAACCGGATATCCTTAAATCATGACACCGCGGTTTTAAATTTTTCTAACAATTTGTATTCAACTTCTCTTTGAGTAGCGCGAATCGCATTTTTGATCGCCTTGGCATTGGACCGTCCGTGGCTGATCATCACCAGTCCATTGACTCCGCAAAGCGGCGCGCCGCCGTATTCGGTGTAGTCGGCGTATTTTTTGACTTTTCCCAGACGGCGTTTCATCAAAAGCGCGCCGAACATCGCCATGGGGCTGTCTTTGATCTCCTGTCTTAAAAGCGTTGTCGCCGATTCCATGACGCTCTCGGCCACTTTGATCACGATATTTCCGACAAACCCATCGCAGATTAAACAATCGCACTTGCCTCTAAAAATATCATTCGGCTCGACATTGCCGATAAAATTTTTGACATTCTCGCTCATGAGCTTATGGGTTTCTTTCACAAAATCACTGCCTTTGGTGGCCTCTTCCCCGATATTGATCAGGCCGATTTTAGGATCATTGATCTTGATGATATCGCGGGCGTAAATACTGGCCATCAGGGCGGATTGAAGCATGTGTTTGGGCTTTGAGGCCGAATTGGCGCCTACATCAATCAAAAAGGACGCGCCTTTGAGCGTGGGGATGACAAGACCAATCGCCGGGCGCTCAATCCCGGGAAGCATGCCGAGTTTCACCGTGGCCGCGGCCACAACCGCACCGGTATTGCCGGCACTGATAAAGGCGTCGTGATTTTCTTCTTTGAGTAAATCGATCCCTAAAGTAATCGAGGATTTCTTTTTTGTGCGGACGCTGGCGGTGGCCGGTTCATCCATACTCACCACCTGCGGAGCATGGACGACGTGGATCAATTTTTCCGGATAATCATGTTTGCTCAGCTCGGCCTTTACGCGCTCAAGCTCGCCGATTAAAGTAACCGGAATCTGAAAATCCTTAATGGCGTCGACCACGCCTTCAACAATGGAATCAGGCGCGAAATCGCCGCCCATGGCATCTACGATGATGTTCAAAAGCTCTACTCCTTTTCGTGAATCGTATCTCGTGAAGAGTATTTCGTAATTATTTTTCGCTTCACGCTTCACATTTCACGATTCACGCAAGCTATCTTCTCTTCTCTTTCTTTTTTTTCGGCTTGATCTCGATAATCTGCTTTCCCTTGTAATATCCGCAATAGGGACAGACCTTATGCGGCGCCACAGGTTTCTGACAGTGAGAGCATTTTCCTAAATTCGGCGCCTCGAGTTTCCAGTGGGTCCGTCGCTTACGTCCGCGTGTTTTAGAATGTTGTCTTTTGGGTAAAGCCATGACTATTCCTTTACAGTAATATTTGTTTGAGTTGATTTTGATTGTACGGGGCATTTGCACATGCCCTCATTTAAATTTTTTCCGCATTCAGGGCAAATGCCCCGGCAATCCTCTTGACACAAATGTTTCTGCGACAGATTGAGCATGATCTCCTGGCGCAGATCTTCGCCCAAATCCACAAATTGGGTATTGGGCTCAATCATGTAATTGAAGGTGAAATTGAAGTTGACATCTTTGGCATAATGATCGAGACAGCGGTCACATTCGTATTCGATCCGGGTCTCGACCTGGACCCGGGCGGTTACGGAATTGAGAATTTTTTCGATATGGCCGGATAAATCAAGAGCCTTCAGCGTGTTGACATCTTCATGGAGAAGCCCTATCTCGTGGGGATCCATCCGCTTTTGAAAATCCATGCCCTTGGGGCCGATGTGGGTGACTGAAATCTTCATGACGTTTTGACTTTTTCCCTTAATTTCTTTTCGACAAACGGCGGCACAAATCCGGAAAGATCCGCTCCCAGGCAGGCCGCTTCCTTGAGCAGCGTCGATGACAGATAGGAATAATCTTCTGAGGGCATCAGAAAAACAGTTTCGATATCTTTGGCCAGCTTGCGGTTGGTCAAAGCCATCTGGAATTCATACTCAAAATCGGAAATCATGCGGATACCGCGCATAATTTTATTGATGCCTTTAACGCGGGCGTAATTGACAACCAAACCATTAAAAGATTCAATCTTCACGCCTTCAATCCCATCGACGGCTTGCTTGACCATCTCGATACGTTCAGGCAAAGAAAAAACAGGTTTTTTGTGGGAATTTTCAGCTACGGCTACGACCACATGATCAAAAACCGTGCGGGCCCGTTTGATCAGATCCAGATGTCCGAAAGTGATGGGATCAAACGTACCGGGATAAACAACAGAACAGGGCATGCACAAACACTCCGCTTCAACAGAAGATTTTTGCAACCTTATGCTTGATAAAAGCTTAGGTGCGACTTCCCGTATTTTTTATGCTTAAAAAGAATAAATCTACCTTCGAATTCAGGCAGAATTTCTCGTTTGTTATGCTCGGCGACAATGTAGCAATTGGGGTGTAATATATCATAGGCCCCCAGCGTTTTCAAGGCTTTTTTTGCCAGATCACGGCCATAAGGCGGATCGAGATAGACGATATCAAATTTTTTCTTCTGGCGGTGAAGATTTTTAATCGTGGCAAAAGCATCGGTGCCGGCGATCAATGCTTTTTGCATAAGCGGAATGCCCAGAATCTGCAGATTTTCCTCAATCACCCGTACGCAGCGGACATTTTTCTCCACAAATGTCACAAAGAGCGCGCTTCGCGAGAGAGCCTCTAAGCCCACCGAACCGCTTCCGGCAAATAGGTCGAGAAAGCGCACACCCTCTAAGTCCTGGCCCAGGATGTCAAAGACCGCTTTGCGGGTGACATCCTGCGTGGGGCGGACGCCTTTGGGCATGTAGTAATTTCGGCCTTTAAATTTTCCCCCTAATATTTTCATAATCTCTTATCTCGGATTTCACATCTTGTATCTTGTGAAGCATGTTACAATTTATTTTCGTTTCACTTTTCACTCATGCCGAATAATTTTTCACGCTTTAATCTCTACGATCAATGTTTCACGCAGATTAGTGCCCCCAGGGGCACTAATCTACCCCGCCCGGGCCATATCCCAGAAATCTAATGCTGCGCTTTGATTCCTCTGGCGATATACTGCTTCATCAGTGTCTGGTAAGGAATGTTCAATTCATGCGCTTTTTCTTTCAGTCGGACAAGGAGGTAATTTGGAATGCGGACAGAAATTGACGAAGATGTGGGTTTAAGGTTGGAGAAGGAAACTGGTTTGAATTCCTCGGCTTGAAAATATTCAGTCAGATCAACTTTGGACCAAAATGCTCTCTCAGCTTCTTCATCTTTGAATTTTGGTATTTTAAGCTTTTTTTTCATAAAGTTTACTCTCCTTTTTATTCAAGTCCCTGGCGGAAATAATCCGGATCTTCTTTTCGCGAATCGTAAAAACTATGAATAAAGGACGTCCCTCCTTGGTTTGGCCCAAGAGAATAAGCCGATCTTCCTGTTGTGAATGAAGAACATCACTTAAGATCTTTTTATCTTGATCAAAAAAGCACTCTTCGCACTCCTGATCAGTCACTTTGTGTCTGCGGAAATTCTTGTTGCGATTTCCGTCATCCCACTGAAATCCGTCCGTATGGCTGAGATTAATCATCGCTTGTAAGTGTATATACTAAATTACACATTGTCAAGACCTTTTCCTCTCGATCTTATCCCGCCCGGGCCAAATCCAAATACGCAGGATAACGTTTTTTGATAACAGCCTCAATTTCCCTGTGCGGAATTTCTTTTAGATGGGGATCATTTTCAAGCAAATTAATCGCTTCAGCCCGCGCCGCTTCCAGCAAATCGATTTGCCTTAAGGGGTCGGCCACCCGCAGTTCATTGAGTCCGTGCTGGTGACGGCCGAAAAATTGTCCCGGTCCGCGAATGAGCAGGTCTTCTTCCGCGATCTTGAATCCGTCTGTCGTTGATAAAACCGCGCGCAGACGGGCCTGCGCCTGCTCGGTAGACGGATCGGCGATCAAGATGCAGGTGGCGTCTTTTTCACTGCGTCCGATGCGTCCCCGAAGCTGATGCAGCTGGGACAATCCAAACCTCTCGGCATGCTCAATCACCATGCAGTTGGCATCGGGCACATCCACCCCCACCTCTAAAATAGTTGTGGCCACCAAAATCTGAATAGTCCCTTTTTTAAACTCATCCATGGCCTTATCCGCCTGCCCTTTTTTCATCTGGCCGTGAATCAACCCGATCCGGTACTCTTTAAAAATTTGATTCTGAAAATTCTCGACCATCTCGCGGGCGGCCTTTAAGTCTATCTTCTCGCTTTCCTCAACCAGAGGATAAATCACATAAGCCTGCTTACCTTCTTTAACTTTTTGTCGGACAATCTCGTAGGCTTGATGGGCTTCCGCTTGAGAAAAATTCAGCGTCTCCACCTGCCCGCGATTTTTCGGCATCTCATCTAAGCGTGAAACATCCAGATCGCCGTAGAGTGTTAAACACAATGTGCGCGGAATCGGAGTAGCGGTCATGATCAGCACATCAGGATTGATGCCTTTGCCCGGCAGAACCGACCGCTGGCGCACACCGAATTTATGCTGTTCATCCACAATCACATAACTGAGACGATTGAAATGAACGTCTTGCTGAATCAAGGCATGGGTACCGATCACCAAATCCACCTGTCCGTTTTCGATTTGTCTGATTGCTCTGACTCTTTGATCTTTTTTCATGGAGCTTGTTAAGCACGCGCATTTAAGCCCCGATAGAATTCCGCCCTGGATCAGGCGGGTAACCGTTTCAAAATGTTGATGCGCTAATATTTCTGTGGGGACCATCAGCGCGGATTGAGATTCATGACAAGCCGCCACCAGGCAGCCAAAGAGAGCGACAATGGTTTTGCCGCTTCCCACATCGCCCTGCAGAAGCCTGTGCATCGGCGAAGATCTCTGCATATCAGCGGCAATCTCATCGATCACCCGCCTTTGCGCGCCGGTTAACTTAAATGGAAATCTCTCGAGGTAATTCTCCTTTTTCTTCTCATCAATATTATGCGCCACACCTTTTTTTTGGGTAATGCTCATGCGTCTTAAGGTCACCGAGACCTGAAATAAAAAGAATTCCTCGAAAGAAATTCTTTTTAAGGCCTGCTCTTGTTTCTCCATATCCTTCGGCCAGTGGATATGGCGCAAAGAAGATACGAGATTATCCAATCCATATTTTTCCCTAAGATCAAACGGCAGGACGTCGTGAATGTGGGAGGCATATTTATCCAAAGCACCGTACATGATCCGGCGGATACTGCGCTGAGTAAGCCCCTGGGTCAGCGGATAAACCGGAACAATACAGCCGGTCGATATCCCTTCATCGTCTTCGCCGATGATTTCATATTCGGGCGCGACCATCTGCAGGCGGTCTTTGTAGGTGTCGACTTTTCCGTGGACGATAGCCCTTTCTCCGAGACGGAAATAATGGGCCACATAGGGCTGATTGAACCAGACACAGGTCAGATGATTAGCGCCGTCATCGATCACGGCTGTGGTCACATGCTTTTTGGTGTACCAGGCGCGGTGGCCTCCGGAGTCCACCACCCGGCCGACCACGGTCTGCGGTTCGCCGATTGTCACATCGGCGATCTTTTTCATCTCGCGGCGGTCTTCATAGCGCCGGGGGAAAAAATAAAATATATCTTCGATCGTCTCAATGCCCAAACGATGGAAAAGTTTTTTGCGAGCCGGCCCGACTCCCTTTAGATACTGAATGGAAATTTCATTAACTGGTTTCATATCAATAGTTTCTCTAAGGAATTAGAAATAAGTAGAAATAGATAGAAAAAGGTGGAAATACATTGTCGGCTTTGAAAACCCGCCAACTTATTTCAACATATTTCCACATATTTCAATGAATTTCAATTTTCACTGCATACATTCATTTCAATAAAACAATCCCTGAGATAATGAATATTAATCCCTCCGCTTTCGCCGGCGTGATGCTTTCATTTAAAAACACGACGCCGAGAATAAAACTGACCAAAGGATAGACAGAAGCCAAAGGAACAACCTTGGATGTCTCGCCTGTCTTCAAGGCATTGTAAAAAAGCATCTGACCGATGAAGCTCGCCAAAAGTCCTCCGGCAACCAAATAGAGCCAGTCAAATGAACCGGCTTTAAAAACTTCTTTGATTTGCTGAAATCGAATTCCCAATAAAACACCGGCCGCAATCAAAACACCGATGCAGCGGTAAAACAATCCTGTCAAAGGGGTCATGCGTGCCAAACCGGCTTTTTCGCAAATCGGAGCAATGCCCCAGACGATGGCAGTCAATAAAGCCCAGATGTATGGTTTCATGTTGTTCCTCCTGTGTTCCTTTTCTTAAAATGAATAGGTAATTTGCCTCAAATTTTCCGATCTCTTTTTATGGGATGACAGTACTGTTTTTAACAGCGGATTCTACCAGGCACTGCAGGATCTCCAGCTCGTCATTGTCAAACCAAACGTAGCCGCAAAAAATGCATTTATCGATCTCCACTTTGTACTGACCGGAATAAAACATCCGCACCATTTTGGCTTTTCTGTGCCGGCAGACCGGACAGACGTGAAGATTGGCTCCTTTTAAATCGATCCGTCGAGAAAAGAGCTCTGATTCCTTTTTCACTTTCTCGGCTAATTCCTTGATGCGTTGGGAAAAATCATAATCTTCGCGGATCAAAATTTTCTGGACATCCTGCTCTTTGACAAGTACACCATGACACTGATGACAGCGATAAATTTCCAGACCTTCATAAACCTCTGTAGAAAGCCGAAGACGGCACTTGGGGCATTCACAATCGGAACCACAACTTGACGAGGCGTCTTTTTTGTTGAGAGCCCGGTTGATATCCGGATCTTCAAAGGCATGCGCGATATTCTTACCTCCCATCGGCTTGACCCACATATCGGGCTTGAGCCATTGGAGTGTGAGAATCTGATCAATCGGAAACGGCCCCAACCATTGCCCGTCTCTGTGAATAAGCCATTCTTTTGGACCGAAGGCTGTGGGCAGAGGCTGATCGATTTTCTCCGGAGCCATTTGCTTGGGTCTGTCTTTTTGTTTGCGCAGGCTGATTTCAAGAACGCTCACATCCGCGTGGGCCATATTCAGTAGAATATCGATTCTTTTTTGAATTGGCGGATGAGTGGAAAATAAATTCGCGAACATCCCTTCCTGCTCTTCCAGGGAATGATGTTTGGGGCTGATGATAAAAATCGCTTCAAGATTCGCGCCGGATAAGCCCGACCCTCGCCAACGATTGGCAATGGCATAAAGCCCTTCGGCCAAAGCCAGCGGATTGCGGGTTAAACGTACCGCCACGGCATCGGCGCGATATTCCTTTTCGCGGGAGACAAACATTCTTAAAAGTGTTCCCATCAGATGCGTCACATAAACCAGCGCATAAACAATGAATAATAAGGCAATGCCCCCGCCGCCCCGCCTTCCGTAATAAGACCGGGTAGACCCTCTAAGCATCCCTTTAAGTCCTTCAAGAATTGCCCGGTAAAGCTCAAAGAGAGATGTAATAATGGTGGTGGATAAACAATCGCCGGAAACCACATGCGCGGCCTCATGCCCGACAATCGCCTCAACCTGGGAACGGTTGCAGCGGGTCAGCAGTCCTTCGGTGACACCGATCACATGACGGCCTCTCATATCGGATAGAGCAAACGCGTTCATGGCCAGCGTGGGAACGACAACCGCCTCCATTTTCATGCCGCCGGTGGCCACAGACACCTCATCCACAATATTTCGAAACATTTTATGATAGGAATCGCGCGGATTAGCGAATTCGGCTTTTAGCGCCCCCAAAAGCTTGGGGATCAACTGACTCATCGTCACAAGCCAATGACCAGCCGCCGCGACGGAAGCAAATCCGAGAATCAAAATGATTTCCTTCATGCTGAGAATATTGAATGTCAAAGGACGGCGGGAGCCTTGCGCTAAATAGTGGACGAGGAAGAATTTGGTTCCTCCGTAAATAAAAAGCGCGGAAAAAAAATAAAAGAAAATCAAAAATGAAAAGACAAGGCCGACGGTCCGGCTCTTGTCTCGCTCGATCTTGGTAAAGGAATAAGGCATTTATTGGAAGAAGCTCTGAGCTCTAAATTCAAAGGAAGGTCAAAATTCAAATTTTTACATCGAAAACATTGTTACTGCTTTTTAAGCCTTGTGTTTTGAGTTTCCTTAGAGCTTAGAATTTAGAATTTTGGATTTGGGCACGTTAAAACTTCACCGCCGGTGCTTCGCGCTGGGTTTCTTCAACAATTTCGAAAAATTCCTGCTTTTGGAAACTGCACAAACTCGCGACGATATTATTGGGCACCACTTCGATGGCAGTATTAAAGCGCGCCACCTCATCATTGTAATATTGGCGCGCGAAGGCGATCTTGTTCTCGGTGCTGGTCAGCTCTTCATGCAGCTGGCGCATCTGCTGGTCGGCCTTGAGATTCGGATAATTCTCCACCACGGCGAACAGGCTCTTCAAGGTAGAGCTCAAGAAATTCTCAGCCTGCTGTTTGTCCTTGACATGGGAAGCATCGACCGCCTGCTGGCGGGCTTTGATCACATTTTCGAGCGTCTCTTTTTCGTGGGCCATGTAGCCCTTGGCGGTTTCCACCAAATTAGGGATCAAATCATGACGGCGCTTAAGTTGGACATCGATCTGAGCCCATCCGTTTTTGACATTGACCCTCTGGCGTACCAGCGAATTGTACACACTGAAAAACCAGATGCCTGCTAAAAGAATCAGAACCAAAATAGCAATCCAGATGACCACTGCGGCCTCCTTTTTTTCATAAACGGTTAAAACGATCTCATCCGCCGAATTTTTTTCTTCAAACTCTTGCGGTAATTCACATCAAAGGTTTCGCGGAAATCAATGCCTTTTTTAAAATCCTCGATGCTGTCTTCGGCGGTTTTGCTTAAAAGTTTATTTTCAACCAGATTGAAAACGATATTGCCAAAATCTTCCATGCAGCTTATCCCCCAGCTCTCAAGGACATAGAGTGTCATCGGACCGAAGCTTTTAATCAGATAATCTTGAATGCCCTGACAAAGCTCGTGACCGTTGACATGGCGCAAACGGTTGTGTTTTTTCTGGGTGAAAGACAAGGCTTCAAGTACAAAAACATAAGCCGCCCGGTCGTAGCGGGAGTCCTTTTGGCAAATCTCATCAATCCCATCAATGGTTTGGGGATTCATTTTAAGCGTCCCTTTCATTATCCTTGATTTGAAACCATCCCAGTGTCATTGCTAAAAGCGAAGCAAAGGGAATCAGAATCCGTAAACTAAGAAATCCAACCTGGGTGTAAACGAATATCGCCAGAGCCAAAAAATATCCGGCAAACATCAGCTTGCGCGCCGGATGCAGTTTAAATCCGTCACAAAAAGAAAAAAAGGTAAAAAACAGAAAGCAGGCCAGCGGTATCAAATCCCACAAAAATTCTGTTGTGGCTGTGCTCAAAAGCGCTCCCGTTTATCGTTAAATGATAATCCTCTTTGACTTCATCCGCGGTCTCTGTATAATAATATCTCAAAAGTGAATACAAGGCAAAAGTTTTATCACAATCATTTGACGTGTAAGATAAATCGAAATTTGAAAAGGACACATGCATGGGCAAGCAGGCAAAACTCCGCTGGAAATTCTATCTGTGTCTTTACTCTCCTCTGACGATTGGTTCATCCATCGCTCTTCTCTTTGAAGGAAGCACGGTATATGAATTCTATCATATTTTGATGGCCTTTAAAAAATCGAGTTCGCTTTTGTATCTGGCCAGTTTGGGCGGAGCGCTTTTTAATATCTTCTCTTTGGTTCCGCTTTTTCTATTTGCTTTTGGCAAGAGGTTTTTAAGAGCCTGGGTGTGGAAAATCTTTTTCGTTTTAAAGATTATTTTTGATACGACGGGCCACCGATTCGAATTTCTTTTTCTTCAAAGTAATTTTCATCAGGATTTTTATGCCGGTCTTTCAGGCGTGATCCTGCTGACTATTTATCTTCTTCCCTCTTACATAGCGCTTTTTATGTATGCCTTTATGCAAAAGCGTCTTTTTAACTATTCTTCGCCGTCTCCATAATATCAAAGACCGCCGTGATTGCCGTTTTTCTTCACCGTCGAACGGTGAAAGATCCAACCGTAAACATCATCAATAATGGCATAAATACAAGGGATGACAACCAAAGTCAGACCCGTCGCAAAAAAGAGTCCCCAGACAATAGCCAGGGCCATAGGCCGCAAGAACGGATCGCCGCCGCCGATTCCATAGGCCACGGAAATCAAACCGGCAATGGTGGTGATGGTCGTCATCATGACAGGGCGCAAACGCATCCGCCCGGCTTCAATCAGCGACTCTCTTCTCTCTTTTCCTGATCGACGCAACTTATTGACAAAATCGACCAAAACGATCGAATCATTGACGACAATTCCCGTCAAACCCACAACTCCCATAAAAGCAAAAAAGCTTAAAGGCCGGGGCAAATCAAAAAACATGCGCCCGATCACATCATGGGCATAGAAGGCAAAGATCACACCCACAATCCCGAAGGGAATAGCGAGCATCACCACAAACGGCTGGACCAAAGAGTTGAAAAGAGTGGCTAGGATAATGAAGATTAAAAGAAAGGCAATGATAAAAGAACGCAAAAGATTATTGAAGGTGCGTATCTGGTCTTCATACTCCCCGCTGTATTTGATCGTGTAGCCGGGATATTCATCCGGCAGGCCGCTGAACTTTTTTGAGAGCATTTGATTGACCCCAAAAGAGGTCGCGTTTTTCTCATCGACCTGAGCGGTCACATAAACCACTCGCTTTCCGTCAAGATGACCGATCCGATAGGCCGCCTCTTCCTCTTTGATCTCAGCTACCGCGGTTAAGGGAATCAGATCGCCCCTGGAATTCTGAATCAGGATATCTTCAAAAGCGTTCAGGGTGTTCCGTTTTTTCGGCGGAAAACGCACCAGGACGTCGGTTTCTTCTTCGGCCTTGATGGGCTTGATCTGGGTGGCGCGAACTCCGTCAAAAGCGGCCCTGACTGCCGAGGCAATCTGATGAACGCTCAGATAATATTGCTTGGCTCTCTGTTCATCGACATCGACCCGCATCTGTTTCTTGCCAAACTGATAACTGGTTGTGATGTCGGTCACGCCTTTTATGCCGTTAAGCGCTTTGACGTATTGGTCTGCGATTTCATTAAGGACATCAAAATTGTCCCCTTTGATCGCCACTTCGATCGGACGCCCCACAGGAGGACCTTCTTTAGGAACAAAGAGATAAAGCTCCTCAAAACCTTCGATTTCTTTTAGTTTAGGACGCAAGGCATCGGCAATATCCTGAGAAGTGCGCTCACGGCTCTGGGCGGCTGTCAGAAAGACGCGGATTTGACCCAAGTGGGTGCCCCGCTTAGCATTGGGATCAAAATTTCTTTCCTGGCTGATTTCTCCGATGAAGGTTCGATAGGCGTCGATTTCGGTATCGGGAAGGGTTTCCAAAAGCGCTTCGATAGGCTCAAAAAGTTTGGCGGTTTTTCCAAGCGGCGTATTTTTGGGAGCCTCACCCCGGATATGAAATTCTTCAATGCCTTCTCCGGTAAACATGACAATTTTCATATGTTTGGCCGTAAAAATAGCCAGGACGAATAAAAATACCATGCCGATTAAGAAAATGTACCGGTGGCGCAAAGCGCCTTTGACAACCCTGGTGTAAAAATTGAGATAGCGATCAAACCACTGTTTTGTCTTGTTGTTATTTCTTTTGGTCAAGTCAGTTTTCTTCAAACGAACAAAATCAGCCAAATGCGAAGGGAGAATCACGAAGGCCTCCAAAAGAGATGAAGCTAAAGCGGTCATAACGATAATCGGAATGAAGCGGATAAATTTTCCCATGATATCTTCCATAAACAAAAGCGGAGAAAAAGCGGCGCATGTGGTCATGATCGTCACTGTCACGGGAGCGATAACTTCACTGGTCCCTTTAACGGCGGCATCCTTTGGCGACATCCCTTCTTCGATATGCCGATACACGTTTTCAGCGACGATGATCCCGTCATCCACCAGCATCCCCAAAACAATAATGAGCCCTAACATCGTGACCAGATTGATGCTGGCCCCCATCCAGAGCATAGCCGAAAAGGTCGTAAAGATCGCGATCGGAAGACCGATGGCTGTCATCAAGGCGGGCAACGGATCAAGAAATAAAAACAGAACGACAATCACCAGGATCAACCCGATCACGGCATTGGTTTTTAACACATTAAGCCGGCGTTTTACATAATAGGATAAATCATTAGTGATGACTGTTTCTATCCCTTCGGGCATTCTTTGTTTAAATTCATCCAGGACTTCATTAACCTTTTCAACGACAGAAATAATATCACCACTTCGGTTTTTAACAACAACCATAGACAGGGAGCGCTTGCCATTTACCTTGGGGATGTAGGTTTCGTCTTCAAACGTGCTTTTAACTTCAGCCACGTCTTCAATCTTCAGCCCGTGACCGGCATCATTGGCCCGGATAAACACGTTTTCGATCTCCTCGGGGGTGCGAAATTCGCCTGTGATGCGCACGCTATATTCGATATGTTCGGTTGTTAGCGGACCGCCGGGTAGGGTGATATTTTTTTTCCGCAAGGCCGCAATTACTTCGTCAAAAGCCACATGCGCTTCTTTCATTTTTTGAGGATCAAGCTCAACCCATATTTCGGGGTCTCGCCAGGCAATACGCTGAACCGAGGCTACGCCTTCCACATCAAGGATCAAATCTTCTAGTCTTTGAGCGTAAATCCGTTTTTCTTTCTCCAGCAAATCACCAATAAGGGAAATTTCGACCACCGGAAATTCATCAGCGGTCAATTCCAGGACATAAGGATCGTCTTCGATCTCCTCGGGGAGATCTCTGACCCGGTCCACGGCCTCTTCGATATCGCTGATGACTTCCTTTTTATCTCGGGCATCGGGATCGATCTCAATGCCGATTTCAGAACGCCCTTCCTCAGAGATTGAGCTCAACTCTTTGATGCCGCTGATTCCTTTCAGTTCCTTCTCAATAGGAGTGGTGACGTATTTCTCGACATCTTCAGAGGGAGCTCCGGGATAGTAGGTAGTGATGATTGCCCTGTCAAAATCGATATTAGGAAAGGCTTCGCGCTTAAGCTGCAGCATGGCCACAATACCGACAATAATAATAAAAATGGACAATAAATTAACAAGGAGAGAATTTTTGACGGAAAATTCGGCTAGTTTCATAGGGTTTTCTCATCCTCCCAATATTGATTCAAAAGCGAACCTTCCATTTTCTTTAAATCGATCAAGGCGCTTTGGTATCTATGCTTCGCTTTAGCGCTTCTGCGTTGTGCCTGAAGGTAATCATCCTGAAAGCGGATGATCGTATCGGTATCCGATCGGCCGTAACGAAACCGTTTTTCTTCGGCTTGGTATTTCTTCCTCTGGAGCTCTTCGACTTCTTTCGATCTTCGGGCCGCATTGAGGAAAATATTGCAGCTGCGAACCTGATCAACAATGTCGGTAGCAATAATTCGTTCTGTGTATTTTACCTGCACCATCGCCTTGGCTTTTTCTAGCTCGGCAGCCGTCACTTGCGCCCGAGCCTGTGTGTTCTCCAGAGGAAAGCTAAAGACGATTCCTGCATAAACATCCGGATTGCTTTCATCGGAAATATTGGTAACCGCCTGTTTGAAATGATCACCCAAGCCGTTTTGAGTGAAGGAGGCCGTCAGATCGATTTGCGGCCAGAGACTGTTTTTTTTCATGATCAGATTCAATTTCTTCTGATCAATCCTGTTGAGCGCTTTTTGGTAATCCCGGCGGTTTAAAAAAGCGGTTTCAAGCGCCCCATCCAGATTGAGCTTTTGATCGTTAAGGCTCAAAGAATCTTTAGGAATAAGCGCGCTTTGGGATAGTTCAATATTAAGCAGTAATTTGAGCTTGTTGCGCTTAATCTGCAAATCATTTTCGGCCAACTGTAGATCATTGAGCCTGTTTTTATAGTTTGCTTCGGAGGCATAAAGTTCCGGCAGTTCGATGCGTCCGTCTTTGATCTTTTCCTGATTGATCTCATACAGCTTCTGGGCCTGCTCAACCATATTTCCTTCAATGCGTTTATTTTCAATCGCCAAAACCAGATCCCAATAAGCCTTCTGGGTTTGCGCAAGAGACACTTCGATCTCATCCAAAGAAGCGTAGCCGGAATTTTCCACATCCAGCTTTGTGATCTTGATCTGATTGCGATCTTTGAGTCCAAAAAAATTCCGGCCCAGCTCTTGCGTTACGGCTACGCTTAAGGCCGAGTCATGGCTGGGATTAAAGCTCGCAAAGGATGAGCTGGTCCAGTTGCGGTTATTGGTCATATCCAAGTCTACTGTGGTACCGGTGGGCAGTTTCTTTTGAAGGCCGAGATTGTAATCATTATCAATTACTTTGGTTCCCAAAAGTGATGAGGTGCGTGCCAATTGATCATTACGGTATTTGATTTCAGCTGAAAGAATCGTATCATAGATTGATTCGGCCACAGACTCATCGGTTTGGGCAATCTGGGCATCGTAGCGGGCAAGCTGAATATCAAAGTTATTCGATAGAGCCAAAATGGCAACATCGTCAACCGACAGATGGTAAGTTGTCTGCGCCGTCTTCCCTGCCATCTGGCTTTCTGAGCAAAAGACCGCTTGTGGAGAAAAACAAAGCAGAAAGATCATATGAATGAGGCGGTTTCTATTCTTCATAAGGATTCAGGCCTTCAATAATATTTTTAAAAATCCGTAAAAAACTTTCCTGGTCATCTGATTTGAGCTTTGAGAGAATAATATTCCATTTTTTGTTCACATTAAGCAAAAAGTCCTTGGTCAGTTTCTCGCCTTTTTTGGTGATCATAATATTGGTCACCCGCCGGTCTTTTTTGTTAGGACATCTGCGCACATATCCCGCCTTTTCAAGCCGGTCCACTAGGCCGGTAACAGTGGGATTGGAAATATGCATCTGACGGCTTAAGTCGGACAGGCAGTTATCCTGTTTTCTGTTTTCATAAACCGTCATCAGAGTCACCAGCTGAGAGGGCGGAATATCGATTTGCTTGAGTATAGAATGATAGACATTACGCAAAAATTCCTGCTCTAGGGAGGTGATGTCCTGGGCGATTTGTTTGGTGCGGTCCATAATTACCTTTTATTTAGCCCAACTAACATTTAGCTTGACTAAATAAGAGTTTATTATGACTAAATAATTTGTCAAGAGTTTTTTTTAACAAAAAACCCCACGTCATTTATTTTTGACGTGGGGTTTGAAATAAACCCAGCGACTATCTACTCTCCCAGCCCCTTGCGAGACAAGTACCATCGACCTCTGAGGGCTTAACTTCCGTGTTCGGAATGGGAACGGGTGTTTCCCCTCCAGCAATGTCGCTGGAATATCTTGAGAAGCGATCGGCTTTAAGGTGTCTTTTTTTTGACATTCTAAAGCTAACCGCTAACAGCTTAAAAACAATTACGCATTTTAATTAGTAGCTGTAATATTTAAAGTGGTCAAGCATTTGGCAGATTAGTACTGCTCAGCTCAAGGTCTCACAACCCTTACACACGCAGCCTATCAACCTTGTAGTCTACAAGGTGCCTTCACTCCATCCGAAGACGGAGATCGATACTTTATCTTGAGGCAGGTTTCGCACTTATATGCATTCAGCGCTTATCCTTTCCGAACATGACTACCCAGCCTTTACCCTTGGCAGGATAACTGGAACACCAGAGGTTCGTCTTTCCCGGTCCTCTCGTACTAGGGAAAGGCCCTCTTCAAGTATCATGCGCCCACACCAGATAGAGACCGAACTGTCTCACGACGTTCTAAACCCAGCTCGCGTACCGTTTTAACCGGCGAACAGCCGGACCCTTGGGACCTTGTTCAGCCCCAGGATACGATGAGCCGACATCGAGGTGCCAATCCGCGCTGTCGATATGAACTCTCGAGCGCGATCAGCCTGTTATCCCCGGAGTACCTATTGTCCGTTGAGCGATGGCCATACCATATTGGACCACCGGATCACTAAGCCCTACTTTCGTATCTGCTTGTCCTGTCAGACTCGCAGTTAAGCTTCCTTATGCCTTTACACTCTACAGCCGATTGCCGACCGGCCTGAGGAAACCTTTGGGCCCCGTCGTTATATTTTGGAAGGGAACCGCCCCAGTCAAACTGCCCGTCTGGCACTGTTCTATGCCTTGATTCAAAGGACAAAGTTAGAATCTAGATACTAAAAGGGTGGTATTTCACCGTTGGCTCCGGCACAGCTGACGCCATGCCTTCACAGCCTCCCACCTATCCTACACAAATAGAACCCAAATTCAATACCAGAGTACAGTAAAGGTTCCGGGGTCTTTTCGTCTTGGTGCGGGTAGACGGCATCTTCACCGCCGCTACAATTTCGCCGAGTCTCTCCTTGAGACAGCGCCCAACTTGTTACACCATTCGTGCGCGTGGGAACTTACCCCACAAGGAATTTCGCTACCTTAGGACCGTTATAGTTACGGCCGCCGTTTACTGGGG
>CAYZIY010000021.1:0-27131 GCA_964478715.1 uncultured Planctomycetales bacterium | reverse complement strand
ACGCCCTTTTTGTTGTTTTTTAAAGCAATTTACACAACTTAGTGTACATCACCAATTCCCCACAATGCATTGACGCAGAAATCAATAATATGCTAGAATGGAACTCAGTTTTGGACGATTTTTCACGTTTTCATTAATTATGGCCGAATATACTATTGAAACAATCAAAGACATCGAATCCAAATGGCAGAAATTTTGGATGGAGCAGAAGATCTTCTCAACCGAGAAGAATTCAAAGAAGCCGAAATATTATGCCCTGGAGATGTTTCCTTATCCCTCGGGAAAAATCCACATGGGCCATGTCCGCAACTATACGATTGTGGATGTGATCGCGCGCTTGCGCTGGATGCAGGGATATAATGTCTTGCATCCTATCGGATATGACGCTTTCGGTCAGCCCGCCGAAAATGCCGCCATCAAACACCAGACAGATCCGGAAAGCTGGACCCGCCGCTGTATCCGGGAAATGCACGAAGGATTCATCCGCATGGGTTATTCTTACGATTGGAATCGCGAGATTGCCACCTGCGATGAAGAGTATTACCGATGGAATCAGTGGATTTTTATCAAGATGTTTGAAAAGGGTCTGGCTTATAAAAAGGCTTCAGCGGTCAACTGGTGTCCGGATTGCAAAACTACCCTGGCCAATGAAGAGGTGATCCAGGGCACCTGCTGGCGTTGCCAAACAGAAGTTGAACAGAAGGATCTTCAGCAATGGTATTTGAAAATTACCGAATATCGCCAGGCCCTTTTGGATGATCTGCAAAAACTGGAACACTGGCCGGCACGCGTGATCAAAATGCAGGAGAACTGGATCGGGAAAAGCCAAGGCGTTGAGATTTTTTTCCGCATTAAGAAAAACAATAAGATTCTCCCTGTTTTTACCACTCGGCAGGACACGATTTTTGGTGCTACTTATGTGGTCTTGGCGCCGGAGCATCCTCTGGTGGCTGAATTGGTGGCCGGCACACCCCAAGAAAAAGAAGTTATGGATTTTGTCAAGAAAATGGCGACGCTTTCAAAAATTGATCGCCTTGCCGACGGACTTAAAAAAGAAGGTATGTTTATCGGCGCTTATGCCATTAATCCCGTTAATGATGAAGAAGTGCCGATCTGGATAGCGGATTATGTGTTGATGGACTACGGAACAGGCGCGATTATGGCCGTGCCCACCCATGATCAGCGGGACTTTCTTTTTGCTAAAGAGCATAATCTGCCGATGCGCATTGTTATCGCCGATCCCGAGCGCTTGAATTTTAAAGAAAAAGACATGACGGAGGCCTATACTAATAATGGAATTCAGGTTAATAGCGGACAGTTTGACGGGATGCCGAACATCGAGGGGCTTGAGAAAATTGCCCTTTGGATGGAAAAAAAGAATATCGGAAAAATTGTCGATCACTGGCGTCTGCGCGACTGGCTCATTTCAAGGCAAAGATACTGGGGAACGCCTATTCCGATGATTTACTGTAAACAATGCGGCATTGTTTCTGTTCCGGAAAAAGACCTGCCTGTTGTGCTTCCCAAAGATGTGGAGTTTACCGGTAAGGGAGGTTCTCCTTTGGCACAGTGCCCTGCCTTTGTGGAAACAAGATGTCCTCAGTGCGGCAAGCCTGCCCGGCGGGAAACAGATACCATGGCCACCTTTTTCGATTCGTCCTGGTATTTTTTGCGCTATTGCTCGGCGCATAATGATCGGGAAGTTTTTAATAAAGATGAGGCTGTTCAATGGATGCCCGTTGATCAATATATCGGCGGAATCGAGCATGCGATTTTACATCTGCTTTATTCCCGTTTCTTCACCAAATTTTTTAAGGATCTGGGTTTGATCTCTTTCGATGAGCCCTTTACCCGCTTGTTGACTCAAGGGATGGTCTTAAAAGAAGGGGAAGTCATGTCCAAGTCCAAAGGCAATACCGTTGATCCCGATGCGGTCATTGAACAATACGGAGCCGATACCCTGAGGCTTTTTATTTTGTTTGCCGCTCCTCCCGAGGATGCGTTGGAGTGGAACGATAAGGCTATCGAGGGCTCCTGGAAATTTCTCAAAAGAGTTTGGAATCTGGGTCAGCGATATCAAGAAATCGAAGGGGCAGGTAAATCCCATCCGACAACAGCGGTGACCAAAGATCTTAAGCGCGCCACGCATGTGGCGATCAAAGATTATCTGGAAGATATCGAGCAGGGCTTTAAATTCAATACAGCGATCAGCGCGATTATGATTCTTGTCAATACCATTGAGAAAGCTCTCAATCACCATGCGGATGAGCTTGATTCAGCCTGTGCCCGGCAAGCTATTCGAACGGTGGTTTTGTTATGCGCTCCGATGACGCCTCATTTGTGTGAAGAGATCTGGCCGTTGATCGGCGGCAAGGAAGAATCTATTAGCCGGGTAGATTTTCCGCGGCCTGATCCGCGTTTGCTTAAAAGCGATACGGTTGAGCTTGTGGTCCAGGTCAATGGAAAGCTCAGAGGCCGTTTCCAGGTGGCCGCCGATGAAGGCGAACGGAATATCAAAGAACTGATTCTTTCGGATGAAAAAATTGCCGGCTATGTGCAGGGCAAATCAATCAAAAAGTTTATTCATGTACCCAATAAGCTGGTGAACCTGGTGGTCTAAATGATTTCCCGAACAGACTTAAGCCTTAAGGCTATTCAAGCGTACAAAGGAAATTTTTTTAAATTCTCGACTTTGGCCATTCTGGTTATTCTTTTGTTGCTCCAACTTGCTAATGCCCACTTTAACCGGAGAATTGTCCCGGATATTGTGTCTTTAAGCGTGGCTTTTTTCTGTGTATTTTATCTCTGGATGGCTGAGTCCAAAGATATTAAAGAGCTGAAAGACGCGAACTTGGCTCTGTTAAACGCTCAGCAAGAGCTTAAAGAGAGCCACATTGATACCATCCTCAGTCTCGTTCTCAGCCAGGAAGCCAAGGATAGTTATACGTATGGCCACAGTGAGCGGGTCCGCCAATACTCGGTCAGTATTGCCCAGGCGATGAAGCTGTCCAAAAAAGAAATGGATATCATCAGCCGGGCAGCCAAGCTGCATGATATTGGCAAAATCGGTATTCGCGACGAAGTGCTTTTTAGCGAAAGGAAACTCACGTCGCGTGAGCGTGATATTGTTCAGTCGCATCCGGCGAAGGGTATCTCCATTCTGGAGCCGCTGAAATTTCTCGAAGAAGAAAAGAAGATCGTTCGTCATCATCATGAGCGTTTCGATGGCAAAGGTTATCCGGACGGTCTCAGAGGAGAGCAGATTCCGCTAGGCGCGAGGATTGTCTGTGCGGCCGATGCCTTTGATGCCATGCGCTCCCAGCGTCCTTACAACGACCCGTTCAATAAAAAACAAATTATTCAGGAATTGAAGGATAATATCGGTATCCAATTTGATCCCAAAGTTGTCAATGCCTTTTTGAGCGTGATCGATTCTTTTTATGTTTAGCTTCACCAAACAGGAGAGACTGGTTCTTATTTTCTTAAGCGCGGTATGCCTTTTGGGCTTGAGCCTTCATTATGCTTTTAAGACCCATCCGCGATTGCTGGATTTCATCAATGCCACCGACGGACAAAAGCTGATCAAGAAAATCGATGTCAATAAGGCTTCTCACCAGGAGCTGGTGGACATTCCCTATATCGGAGAGGTGACAGCGCAGAAAATCATCGATTACCGAGATAATCAGGGAGCCATTAAAAATATAGACGAAATTCGCTCCCTGCGGGGGATCAATTCGTCTCATTACGATATTTTCTCAAAATACCTTCAGGTGAAATAACTTTACGGTTATGTCCCGACGCCGGCCTCTATTATTCGTTGCCCTCTTTTTAGTTTGCGGGATTCTTATCGGAGAGAAAATCCACGTTTATTTCCGTTATCTTGTTTTTGGTCAGGTGCTGTTTCTGATTTTCAGTGTTCTGACAATCTCGAGAAAAAAAATCTCTACTGTCTTTGTGTTGTTGAATTTTCTTTTGATGGGTTTGGTTTTGATCCATCAGGCCCGCCGCCTGCCGCATGATCACGTGACCCACGTGGCCCGCTATTACCGCAAGCAACCCGTCCTCGTGGAGGGGATTGTTATCTCCGACATTCAAAGGAAATTTTTGTTTAAAACACCGAAAAATGTTTTTACTCTGTCTGTCTCTCGCATCAAAAGTCCCTGGGGATGGAAACAAAAGTCGGGCAGATTGCTGGTGCAGGTTTTTCGTGACAGCGGCCTGCATTACGGCGATCACATTATTCTTCAGGGAAAACTGCATCGGGCTTTTGAGGATAAAGAAAATTCCTCTTTTTCCTACCGGGATTATCTGGCCCGCAAGGGCATCCAGAACGTGTTGAGCGTTAAGAAAGACGGATTTCTTAAAGTCATGGCTTCCCGGCGGGGATCTGCCTTCAAGCGGTTTTCTCTCTCTGTGAAGCAGAAGCTTAAAAGCATTTTTGATGAGCACTTGACCGCCAATGAATCCGGATTAATGAAAGCTTTGCTTTTAGGGGATCGTGACGGTATTCCTGATCATATCAGCGATCTTTTTATGCAAACCGGAACGGCTCATATCCTGGCGATCAGCGGATTGCATATCGGGATTATCGCCTTTTGTCTTTTTTTATTGTTGCGGGCGACATTGTTGCCCCGGCGCATTCAATATTTGGTTATTATGTGCTTTCTGATTTTTTATGCCTTTTTAACCGGCGCTCGTCCGTCGGTTGTGCGGGCAACGACGATGGCGGTGATCTTTTTGATGGGTTTCCTCCTTGAGCGGGAGGTTGATGGGCTTAATTCCCTGTGTTTTGCGGTTATTTTGCTTTTGTTGTTTAATCCGTTTTTGCTTTTCGATATTGGCTTTCAGATGTCTTTTGCCAGTGTTTTTTCGATCATCATGTTCTTCCCCAAACTGCGGGATTATGCCGCAAAGTGGCCTCTGATCCACAGATATAAAGTGACTCAAGGATTATGGCAATTGATCGCCGTCAGTTTTTCGGCTTGGATAGGCGTGGCCGGTCTGATCGCTTATTATTTTAAAATCATCACGCCGGTAACGATTATTGCCAATTTGATCATCATTCCTCTTGTGGTGGGTGTGGTGGCCCTGGGTCTCTCTATGCTTGTCTCCGGGCTGATTATCCCGAATATCGTTTTTCTCTTTGCGATGTGCCTGAAAGTGGTCTTAAATCTGATGGCGGTTGTGATTTATTTTCTCACTTATCTTCCGTTTTCCTTCATTCGTTTAACCCGGGTTCCTTTTCGGGCTGTGTTTGTCTATTATGGCTTATTGATCGGAATGCTCTTTTTAATGATACGGAAGGGGCAAATTGACAAAAAAAGTAAAGTGTGATACATTTAAGGCCATGAAACGCATAATATTAATTTTAATACTATTGTCTTTAATATCTCTGGCAGAATACTCGCCGTCGTTTGCTTTTTGGGTCTGGACACCCGAAACAAACAAATGGGTGAATCCCAAATATGCGGTCAAGGAGACCCCTAAAGAACAGCTGGATTACGCTCTCGAGTTTTACGAGGGCGAGGATTACAAAAAAGCAGTGATTGAGTTGAATAAACTGATCAAGAACTATCCGAAAGCACGCGAAGCGGCTGAGGCCCAATATTATTTAGGCGTTGTCCTGGAAAAAGAGAATCGACTGATGGAGGCCTTCAATGCGTATCAGACCGTGATCGATAAATATCCGTTTAGCGAACGCTCAGCCGAGATTGTCAAAAGGCAGTATGAGATCGGCCTGGAAGTTATGGAAGGCCGCGGGAGAAAGAATAAGATCATCAAAATGATCGTCGGTGGAGATTATGATGTTGTTCATATTTTTCGCACGGTTATCAAGAATTCGCCCTATGGTCCCTTTGCGGCTCCGGCTCAGTACAGAATCGGCCTTTATTTGATGGAAAAACAGTTGTACCAAGAGGCCCGAGACGAATTTGAAAAAGTCATCAACGATTATCCTGACAGCGAATGGGTCAAGGCGGCTCAGTATCAAATTGCCGTGGCGGATGCCGAACGTTCCTCTGATTCCAGCTATGACCAGAAAGTGACCCAGGCAGCGGTCAAGGAATTCGAAGAATTCGTCAAGACCTATCCCGATGCTGAGCTCTCCGATGAGGCCAAAGAAAAGATCAATGAACTTAGAGAAAAAGAGGCCGAGAATCATTTTAAGATCGCTAAGTTTTATGAAAAGCACAAGAAGTATGATGCCGCCCGGATTTATTACAATATCGTTCTGGAAAAGTTTGATGATACGGCCCTGGCACCAAAGGCACTGGAGAAAGTTGTAGGGCTGGATTTGAGGAAAACCGGACACCAACACTTACGGAAATAAATGCTTAGGAAACCGAAATCAACATCCCTCGCTGTTTTGTTTACCTTGCTGGTAAGCGGGTGCGGTTATTCGACGTCCTCACTTTTGCCTTCCCATTTAAAGACTATTTACGTTGAACCGGTTAAAAACAAAATTACCTATGGTTCCGAAACTCGTCGGAATCTCTACTATCCCCTATTGGAAATAAGAGTGCGCGATGCCATCGTGGATCGGTTTCTGTTTGACGGCAATCTGAATGTGGCCAAAGAAGAAAAAGCCGACCTGATTTTAAGAGCCGAGCTGTTGAATTACGATCGCGAACCTTTGAGATATTTCGATGAGACCCAGGAAGTTCAGGAATACCGGATATACATTACCGTTTCTCTGGAACTCTGGGACAGCGTTAAGGAAAAACTGATGTGGAGTGAATCGAGCTTCACCGGTGATACAACCTATTTTACCTCAGGCGCTTTGGCTAAAACTGAAGCGGCGGCTGTGGAAGATGCCCTAATCGACGTTGCCCGCCGCGTGGTCGAGCGCACTATTGAAGACTGGTAAATATGATCCTGCATCATCTTCTTTTTCTCGGGGAGGATTATTCCCAAGCGCAAGAAAGAATCCGCCTGCTGAAAGAGAAAATTTTTTCAAATCCCAATGGAGAAAAATTTGATTATGAAATTCTCGAAGGAACCTGCAGCGCTTACGATTTAAAGAAAGCGCTTGTGAGTCTGCCCGCCGTTTCACGCCATCGCCTGCTTGTTATCCAGGATATTTCCCGGCTAAAAAAAGACTGCCGAAGTATGCTGATCGATTTTTTTAAAAGGCCATGCAGCCCTACGATCATTGTCTGTAAAGACGGGGGATTAAAACCGTCGGATGCCCTGGTCCAGGCCCTCAAGCCGTTTGTGGATATCGAAATGTTTAACCCCGGCCGAGATTATAATGTTTTTGATTTAACTCGACTTATCGAAAGGCGGCAGACGGCAAAAGTGCTGGCGATGCTCGATGAGCTGCTTAAAAACGGAGAACCGCCTTTAAAAATGATGGGGGGGCTGCTGTGGTTCTGGAAAAAAAATAAAAACTGTTTTTCACAAAAGGTTTATATAGGCGGGCTGGAAGCTTTGAGGGAAGCGGATATCCGCATTAAAAGAAGTCAGATGAAAGCGGATCAGGTAATGGAAATTCTGGTGGTTAAACTTTGCGAAAGGAACGCCCTGGTTGGATCTTGATTGTTGAAAAACGAAAGCGTTTAAGAAGCTTTTTCGTTTAATGATTTGCTGAGACCCGATTTCTTTCTCGATGCGGTATTTTTATGCAGGAGATTGCGCTTGACTGCCTTATCCATCTTTTTGTAAACCAGCTTCAAGGCGTCTTTCGCTTGCGGGATCTGTTTATCGCGGATCAAGGCCTGATATTTTTTAATCGTTTTCTTGAGATCGGATTTGATATCCAGGTTATGCATCCGTCTTCGCTTGGATTTGCGAAGCTCTTTTATTCCTGACTTTCTTTGAGGCACTCTTAACACTCCTTTCTTGAATTTGCCTAATATATCAGAGGCTACTAGCAATGTCAACATCAAAATATCATAAGCAGGATTCGCGCTGCGGTCTTTTAAGGTCGACCTCAATCTTATCCGCCGGGACCTTTGTCTCTCGGGTCTTGGGATTCATCCGCGATATTATCCTTGCCAAACTTTTGGGAACGACTTTTCAGGCGGATGCGTTTTTTGTGGCTTTTCGTATTCCCAATCTATTTAGGGAACTGGTTGGAGAGGGAGCGACAAATTCTTCCATTGTACCTGTTTTTAGTGAATACCGCGAGGGCAAAAAGAAAGAAGAGTTCTGGCATTTCTTTTCCGTTGTTTTTGTTCTGGCCTTTCTGATTCTGAGCCTGATCACTCTGGCTGGACAGATTCTTGCCCCGCTTTTGGTGCGTTTGATCGCGCCCGGATTCATGCAAATTCCGGAAAAGGTCCAGTTAACGATTCACTTAACCAGGATCATGTTCCCGTACTTGCTTTTTATCGGTTTGACTGCTTATCTGATGGGCATTCTCTATACGTTTCGGTCCTTTAAGGCGCCGGCCTTTGGACCGTGTTTGCTGAATATTTCTTTAATCGCCAGCTCGTTTATTTCTCTGCGCTATCATTTTGAGCCGGTAGTCTGTCTGGCAATCGGTGTTTTGATTGGCGGCGTGGCTCAGCTTGTTTTGCAAATTTTGGCTTTGCGCGGCCAGCAGGTTTGTTTCCTCAAGCCCAAGACCCTTTCGCACACGGGGGCTAGAAAAATCGGACGTCTTTTGATCCCGAGGCTTTTTGGGGCCGGCGTTTATCAGATCAATATCCTTATTGATACGCTTTGTGCTTCATTGGCTTTTATTGTCGGAGCAGGAGGAATATCGGCGATTTACTTTGCCAATCGCATTATCCAGTTTCCTATCGGTCTGATCACCCTTTCTTTAGCCAGCGCGATTTTGCCCACTTTGGCGGGTTTTGCCGCAAGAGAAGAAACCGATAAGCTTAAAGACACGCTTACTTTTTCTCTTCAAAATATCTTTTTGGTTATGGTTCCCTGTACGGTTTTGTTGATCATTCTCTCTGAGTCGATTATTCGGGTTTTCTTTGAACGGGGTGCTTTCACCAGTCAGTCGACGGCCATTACCTCATCGGCTCTGATGTTTTATTCTTTCGGGCTTCTGGGGTTTTCGATGCTTAAGATTTTGGTGACGGCCTTTCACTCTCTGCAAGATACCAAGACGCCCGTCAAAGTGGCTGCTGTCTGTCTGGGAATCAGCACTCTTTTGAAAGTGATCTTGATGTTTCCTCTGAAAATCGGGGGCATTGCTTTGGCCAGTGCTTTGGCATCCACGTTGAACTGCCTGATACTTTTTCTGATCCTTGAGAAGCGCATCGGGTCATTGGGGCGGGCTCTATGGATTTGCTTTCTCAAAATATTGGCCAGTTCTCTGCTGATGGGATTGTGCCTGCGACTTTTCTTATTTATCTTTGAGCGCCGAATGAACGCGTTTGGACTCATGGCCAGTTTTCTTGTGGCGGCAACCGCATTTCTCTGTTTCGGATTTTTATTTAATCTTGAACCTCTGCAACACTTCCGACGATGGTTTCAAAAGAAATTTTAAATCGCCTTCCTCTCTTTAGCGGTGTCTATCTGATGAAGAACGATAAAGGAAAGGTTATTTATACCGGCAAAGCGGTTTGCCTGAGAAAAAGGGTGCAGTCTTATTTTCGCAGGCAGAAACAGTCCGACCCCAGGCTTGATCAACTGGTCCGGGAAACGGTTGATATTGAAACCGTTAAAACACACAGCGAAGCCGAGGCCCTGATTCTTGAGGCCGGCCTGATCAAGAAATACAAGCCGAAATATAATATCGATCTTAAAGACGATAAAAGCTATCCGCTTGTTGAAATCACTCAAGAAAATTTCCCCCTCATCAGGGTGGTGCGGCCCAATGAAGAAAAAAGGAAGAAATTATTTGCCGGGTCAAAAAAGAGCCGTTATTACGGGCCGTATGTCGGCGCCCATCTTCTGCGAGAAGCTTTGAGCGTGATCCGGAAAATTTTCCCTTTTCGTACTTGCGCGGTGATGAAGAAAAGACTCTGCCTGGATTATCATATCGATCTTTGTCCAGGCTGCTGTGCCGGAAAGATTTCTCAGAAAGATTACATGAAAAACGTTAAGAGGATCCGGATGATTCTTGAAGGACGGCTTGATATTTTGTATCACCGTCTCAAGCAAGATATGGAAAAATCTGCTGCCGGAAAAAATTTTGAACAAGCAGCAAAGATTCGCGATCAGATGCTGGCGGTCGGCAGCCTTTATAGCGGCAGCGCGGAAATCAATCCCTTCAAGGAAGCAGAGCAGTTGCAAAGATATTGCCGCCTGTCTCGGGAGCCCGAGCGAATCGAGGCCTTTGATATCTCTAATTTGATGGGATCTCAAGCTGTCGGATCCATGGTGTCATTTTTAAACGGCCGGCCCGATAAAAAAAATTACCGTCGGTTTCGTATTCGCACTGTCGGGGGCATCGATGACTGCAAAATGATTGCTGAGGTGATCCGCCGGCGCTATGCGCGGCTTAAAAACGAAGGTCTGCCTTATCCTGATCTGATTTTAATTGACGGAGGCAAAGGACAATTGGCCGGCGCTTTCGATGAGCTCAAGCGTCTTGATCTCGATATTCCGGTTCTTTCGCTGGCCAAGCGCGAGGAAGAGGTTTTTTTGCCTAGGCGGCGTTTTCCTTTGCGGTTGCCTGAAGATTCGCTGGCCTCATTGTTGCTTAGGCGCATCCGTGATGAGGCCCATCGGTTTGCGATTTCTTATCATAGGCGGTTACGCCGTAAGGAAGCTCTCGATGACAAGTCCTAAGCTGACACTTTTTCAAAAGAACGTATTGAAAGTAACGGCAACGATTCCTCTGGGAGAAACCAGATCATATGAGTGGGTTGCTCAAAAGATCGGACGACCGAAAGCTGTTCGGGCTGTCGGGCAAGCTTTGCATCGCAACCCTTATCCTCTGATTATTCCCTGTCACCGTGTGATTCGTAAAGATGGTACGACAGGTGGATTTGCCAGAGGACAGAAAGAAAAACGAAAACTCTTAGACTTAGAACGCCGTCTGGTTGGGGAATTACACGCAAAGAGAGTTTCTCAATTATGAAAAGATGATTGGCAAAGACTGCCGGGATTGGTTACAATAAAACAGAATTTCAATTCGGGATGTTTAGACTATTTTTTAAAAAGATCGGAGTCAGAATATGAAAATGGAAAAATTATTTAAAGCGATGGTTGAGAAACGGGCTTCAGATTTATTTCTGCGGGCCAATACGGCGGTGCGCATCCGTGTCGACGGAAGACTCCAGGTTCTCGACGATCAGGTGATGTCAAAAAAAGAAATCCTGATGATCGCCGATATGCTCCTGGCTAATGACGCTCAACGGGAGATTTTTTCCAAAGAACAGGATATCGATTTCATTCATCAGGAGTCGGGGGTGGGGCGTTTTCGAATCAATATCTTTACCCAGCGCGGGTCTCCGGCTATCGTAGCGCGCTATGTCACCAATGTGATCCAGTCTTTTGGGGATCTTCATTTACCGGCGGAGCTCTTAACCCAGTTTTGCTCCGAACCCCGGGGCCTGATGCTGGTGTGCGGTCCGGCTGGAAGCGGAAAATCGACAACGATCGCCAGCATGATCGAGCACATCAATGCCCAGTACGAAAAGCATATCGTCACGATCGAAGATCCGATTGAATATTTGTTTACCGATAAAAAATGTATTATCAATCAACGGGAACTGGGAATCGACGTGCCCAGTTATCCCGCCGCCTTGAAACATGTGACTCAGCAGAGCCCCGATATTATTTTTATCGGGAACATCAAAGACGAAAATACGATGAAGGCCGCCATTACCGCGGTGGAGCTGGGTGTTTTGGTTTTTTCCACCTTTCATACCGTTAATGCCGTGCAAACCATTGAGCGCATGGTTAATTTCTTCCCTCCTTATTTACACGATGAAGTGCGTATGCAGCTTTCTATGCTGCTTAAGGGTGTTGTGTCTTTGAGGTTATTACCGCGCAAAGACGGCCAGGGACGGATTCCCGCCTACGAAACAATGGTGGTTACCCCTACGATTGCCCGTTTGATCCGGGAAGGCTCGGTCAATCAAATCCAGTCTTTCATTGATGAGGGAGAACTTTTCGGGATGCAATCTTTTAAGCAATCGTTCGTTAAGCTTGTTCGCTCCAATCAGGTTAAGGAAGAAGATGCTCGTTATCTGGCCGACAGTCGCGATGAGCTGGATCTGGAGCTTAAGGGTATCCGGCGTTTTCATTGAGGGCTTTAGGCCTGGAAATTTACGACGGGTGTGTTATAATAGCCCGGTTTTAAACCTCAGCAGGGACCGTCTTCATTATGAAAGATACTATATTAGAAAAGATTGATAATTATTCCTACAGGCTCGAGCAGCTAAGGGGGTTTCTTTGACCTGCCTGAAAAGAAGCAAGCCATTGACTGTATTTTGAAACAGATGACTCAGCCCGATTTTTGGAATCAAGCTTCCAAGGCCAATAAATTGATGCGGGAGCTTAAAGTTCTCAAGGCAACTGTGGAGCCTTTTGAAGAACTGGGGAATCAGCTGGATGAATCCAGGGAGCTGGCGCAGATCTCCGGTGATGATAAAACTATGCTTACACAGATCGATGATGATCTCAAACGGATTGAAAAGAAAATCGATCAGTTGGAAATCACAACGGTTTTGAACGGCGAGTTTGACAGCAATAATGCGATTATAAGCATCAATGCCGGAGCCGGGGGGACTGAAAGCTGCGACTGGGCCCGTATGCTTTTACGCATGTACAGCCGATGGACGGAGACTAAAAAATTTAAGGTCAAAACGCTTGATATTTTTCCCGGGGAAGAAGCGGGAATAAAAAATGTCACGATCAGCGTTGAAGGCGATAGGGCCTATGGACTTTTAAAAAGCGAAAAGGGCGTGCATCGTCTGGTGAGGATTTCACCCTTTGATGCGAATAAACGCCGTCACACCTCTTTTGTTTCCGTGGATGTGATTCCCGAAATCGAAGACGATATCGATATCGATCTGAATCCCGATGATTTGCGCATCGATATATTTCGCTCTAGCGGTCCCGGCGGCCAGAGCGTTAATACCACCGATTCGGCGGTACGCATCACCCATATCCCGACTAATATTGTGGTTCAGTGTCAGAACGAGCGCTCGCAGAATCAGAACAAACAGGTGGCGATGCGTATCCTCAAGGCGCGTTTGTATGAAAAAAAACGCCAGGAGCAGGATGAAAAGATGTCTGCCGAGTATGGCCAGAAACAGAAGATTGAATGGGGTTCTCAGATCCGCTCCTATGTGTTACAGCCCTATCAAATGGTTAAAGATCATCGCACCAATACCGAAAGCGGAAATGTTCAGCGTGTTCTTGACGGAGACATAGATATTTTTATTGAAGCCTTTTTAAAGACAAGAAAGAAATAGGTAATGTTTTTCGATTTTCTTATTCGTAATCGGGTTATTCGCAATGCTCAAAAGAGTATTGGCCGGCTTGATCCTGCGGTGAACATTGCCCTGCATCAGGACTTGCCGCTGCCTTCCATTTCAGAAATCAAAAGAATCAGCCAGCGGGTGCAGGAAGTCAATGCCCGGGAAGAGACGATTAAAGCCTTCAGTGACGCGCAGCTTCGGGATCAAACGAGGCAGTTTAAAGAAACCATCGAAAAGGAAACCGCTTTGCAGAGGCAGCAATTAGCTGAGGTGTATTCGAAATCACAGGATGCCTCTGATGCAACGGAAAAGGAACGGCTGAATCTGGAAAAAGACCGTTTGAAGAAAGATCTGCAGGCCGCCCGCGAGAAAGTTCTTCAGAAAATCCTGCCCGAGGCTTTTGCGGTGGCACGCGAGGCTGCCCGTCGGACGGTAAAAATGCGCCCATACGATGTGCAGATCGCCGGCGGGATTGTTTTGCACGAAGGGAAAATCGCCGAGATGGCCACCGGCGAAGGAAAAACGCTTGTGGCAACGCTGCCTTCTTATCTCAATGCTCTGATCGGGGAGGGGGTGCATATTGTCACTGTTAATGATTATCTGGCGCGGCGCGACCGTCAATGGATGGGGCCGATTTATGAATTTCTGGGATTAAGCGTGGGTGCCATTCAACATGATATGAATCCGCAGGAGCGCCAGGTGGCTTACGGCTGTGATATTACCTATGGGACCAATAATGAATTCGGGTTTGATTATCTGCGCGATAATATGGTGGTTTTCGAACAAGAGATGGTTCAGCGCGGACATTATTATGCGGTGGTCGATGAGGTGGACAGCATTTTGATTGACGAGGCCCGCACGCCTTTGATCATTTCCGGGCCGGCCGAAGAGTCGACCGATAAGTATTACAAAGCCAATCGCATCGCCTCTCAATTAAAGGGTCGCCGGATCACTGAAAAAGAAGAGATCGAGGCCAAAATCAACGGGACCGATCTTTATCAAGGCGTTGATTATGTAGCCGATGAAAAGGCGCGCTCCATTTCGATGAGCGAAACCGGTGAACAGAAGGCCGCGGAGCTTTTCGGCGTGGAGAATCTGCATGATATGGAAACGATCGAGTTTCGGCATCATATCCTCCAGGCGCTTAAAGCCAAGGAGTTTTTCAAATGCGATGTTGATTATGTGATCCGGGACGGCAAGGTGATTATTGTCGATGAGTTCACCGGACGGATGATGCCTGGACGCCGATGGTCTGACGGATTACATCAGGCGGTTGAGTCTAAAGAGGGCATCAAGATCGAACGCGAAAATCAAACCCTGGCCACCATTACCTTTCAGAATTATTTTCGCATGTATCACAAGCTTGCCGGAATGACCGGAACCGCCTATACCGAGGCAGCGGAATTTCGCCAGATTTATGATCTGGATTGTGTGGTTATGCCTACCAACAGAATTCTCAAACGAACGAATCATTCCGACTGTATTTATAAAACTAAGCGTGAAAAATTTAATGCGGTCGTTGAAGAAATTGAACAGATGTACACTGAAGGCCGTCCGGTTTTGGTGGGAACGATATCGATTGAGAAATCCGAACTTCTCTCAGCCATGTTGCGGCAAAAAGGCATTGCTCATGAAGTGCTAAATGCCAAATATCATGAGCGCGAAGCCCATATTATCGCCCAGGCCGGCCGTCATAAGGCCGTAACGATTGCCACCAATATGGCCGGTCGCGGAACGGATATTCTCTTGGGTGGCAATGCCGAGCATCTAGCCCAATCTCTTTATGAAGAGAAAATTGAAGACGAAGAAGACCAGGAAAAACAAAAGCAAAAATATGATGAGTTTATCCGGCAATTCGAAGATCAGGTACAAAAGGAACATGCTCAGGTTGTTGAGCTGGGCGGCTTGCATGTCCTTGGTACCGAGCGTCATGAGTCGCGTCGGATTGATAATCCGCTGCGCGGACGATCGGGTCGACAAGGGGATCCCGGGTCTTCACGATTTTTTGTTTCCTTAGAGGATGATTTAATGCGCCTGTTTGGGTCAGACCGGATGATGTCGATGATGGACAAGCTCGGCATGGAAGAAGGACAGGTGATCGAGCATTCTCTGGTGAGTCGGGCTCTGGAAGTGGCCCAGAAACGGGTCGAACAGCAGAATTTCGAGATCCGCAAACAGCTTTTGGAATACGACAATGTGATGAACAAACAGCGCGAAGTGCTTTATGGTTTAAGGCGATCGGTTCTGCAGGGGGCCGGCCTCAAAGAAAAGATGATCGAATCGATCGAAGAGCTTTCTTATCTTTTAAGCGACAGATTTTTAACAACCGAAACCCAGAAAGACGGTTGGGACCCTCAAGGCCTTTCGGCTTATCTAAAACGTCGTTTTGAGTGCGAACTGCAGGTGTCGGCCGAAGTCTTAGAAAGGATGTCCAACGAGGAAATCCGCCAGCTGGTTTTTGAAGAATTAGTGCAGCGCTACCAGCAGAAAGAAAAAGACATCGCGCCTGATCGGATGCGTCATTTGGAGAAGATGCTTCTTTTACAAACGATCGACGCTAAATGGAAAGATCATCTCTATGCCATGGACCGTCTCCGCGAAGGAATTGGATTGCGGGCCATGGGTCAGAGAGATCCCCTGGTGGAATACCAGAGAGAAGGTTTTGATATGTTCCAAATGATGTTTTCTTCGATTCATAGCGAGGTGGCCGAGATGATTTTTAAGATTCAACCCATCGAGGGTAAAGAACAGGCTCATTCTGTTTTTCGTTCCCTGCCTCAAAAATTAATCCACCAGGATTTTTCCAGCTTGAATGACAAAAAAACACAAGGACCCCAAGCCGCAAGCATCCTGGGCTCGTCTGCCGCTTCGCGAGGCCAGGCAAAATCCCAGCCGGTTCATCGAGATCAACAAAAGGTGGGGCGAAATGATTCCTGTCCCTGCGGAAGCGGCAAGAAATATAAGAAATGTTGCGGGCGGTAAATTGTGGCTAAAAAGATTCTCCTTTCCATCGCTTTGTGCTTGATTAGCGCTGTACTTCTGGCACTTTCCTTCCCTCAAACCAACTGGAACCTTCTGGCCTTTGTGGGTCTTGTCCCTTTTCTGATGGTTTGCGAGACAGAATCTCCCCGACGGGCGGGTCTGTGGGGTTACCTGACCGGTTTAGTGTTTTTTTTGATGATGTTTTATTGGTTTGTTTATGTGACGCCGGCCGGAGCCGCTCTTTTGATTATGTATCTGTCTGTATATTTTGCTCTTTTTGCCGTTGGTGTTTCTTATTTTGCAAAGGGAAATCGCATTTTAAAAATTTTTCTTCTACCTAGCATATGGGTGGTTTGTGAATATCTGCGTGGACATCTTTTAAGCGGTTTTAACTGGGCCTCTTTGGCCCACAGCCAGTATCAAAATCTCGTTTTTATCCAAATCAGCGACCTGACAGGCATGGCCGGGGTTTCTTTCTTGATTGTCTTGGTCAATGTGTATATCACTCAAACTCTTCAATGCTATCGACGAAGAAAGGTTGGCAGCCTGCCTCACCTTTGGGTCTCGGTGACTGTTTTCATCTCCTTGTTTCTGGTTTTTATTTATGGAGCCAAGCGGTTGACCGCAGAAGTCCAGGGATCTCAAATGAGAATTGCTATTGTTCAGGCCAATACCCCGCAGGAGATCAAATGGGTGCCACGCGCTTGGCCTTCGATTATGAACGATTATCTGAGCTTAACCCGAGAAGCTTCCCAGGTTGATCCTGATCTGATTATTTGGCCGGAAACATCTTATCCCGGACTGGCCTGGGAAACTCCCGAGACATTCGAGCAGCTCAAAAATTTTCAGAGACTGCTTCGTGTCCCTCTTTTAGTGGGAATGGTCCATCGTGTTGGCGGGGATTATTATAATTCTGCCGTCTTGATTCGCGAGGGATTGATTCGTCAAGCATATCACAAGCTGCATTTGGTTCCTTTTGGAGAATATGTTCCTTTTCGTAAGTTTTTGCCTTTTCTTTCGGCTATTGTTCAGATCGATGATTTTACCGCCGGGAAAAATTATGCGATGTTTTCTTTGCCTCTAAGGCAGGGCGCTTTACCCAAAACCCATGCCCGGTTAAACGCGTTGATTTGTTTCGAGGATACGGTCGAGAGCCTGGCCCGGGCCTTTGCCTTAAAAGGCAGCGAACTTTTTATCAACATGACCAATGATGCCTGGTTTAACGATACCAAAGCGCCTTTTGTGCATTTGGCGGCGTCTGTTTTTCGGGCCGTTGAAAACAGACGCTGGCTTTTAAGAGTGGCCAATACCGGTGTCAGCTGTTTTATTGATTCCAAGGGACGCGTTGTCTCTTATATAGAAAATGATTTTGGCAAGAAAACATTCGTGTCCGGTTGGCAGGCGCAGGATGTTTCCCTTCAGAGAGAGCAGACCTTTTATACAAAATTCGGAGATGTTTTTACAACTCTTTGTTTGTGCGTTATACTAGGGGGGATTATCGAAAAACAAAGGATAAATCAAAGGGGATGAGATAATGAAGAAGGGATCAATCGGAATCAAGACGGTGGGATTTGGTTTTGGGCTTATTTGTCTCATCGGATTTTGTGCCTATTTGACGGCATTTGTGATTTCCTGTGTGAATCAGAAGATGCTCATTGAATCACCTTTTTTTACCAGCGATTTCCGAACGATCGAGGAGTTTAAAATTCACGCTGTGGCCCTTTGGATATTATTCGGCCTGGAAATGATTTCCCTGGTGGGCGTTTTGCGCCTTAAAGAATGGGGCCGGGGATCATTGATCGTTTTAAACGCCTTGATGGCGATTTATGTCTGCTATCGGATGGTGTTTGTCATCGGCCATATGGATGATCTTTCGATTGCGATTATCCTGATTTGTTTTTGCGTGATGGGGTTTTTTAACTGGGACAAAATTCGTATGCAATTTACGGCGGGCCGGTCTCACAAAAAAGTATTGATCATCGACGACGATCGGGGACTTTTAAAAATGCTTAAAGCCAATCTGGATTCCAAGGGTTTAAGCGTTTATACGGCCACCACCGGAGAGGAAGGCCTCCAGATGGTTTCAAAAATAAGTCCCGATTTGATTATCCTGGATGTGATTCTTCCCAAACTCAAAGGGCGCGAGGTCTGCCGTAAGCTGAAGGAAGATGAGCGATTTAAGGATATCCCGGTGATCTTTTTAACGGCCAAGGAGTCTCCGGATGATATCCGCGCCGAAATCGAAGCCGGCGCCATCGGACATATCACCAAGCCGTTAGCCAGTCAACAATTGTTTCTGGAAATCAGAAAGGTTTTGCATATTTAGAAGGAGACGGATTTATGGAAATCAAGACAGTTAAAATCAATAAACCCGACGATGTCAATGTGATTCTTGGCCAGTCTCATTTTATTAAAACGGTTGAGGATCTTTACGAAGCAGTTGCAGGAACCGCGGCGCAGATGGAATTCGGGCTGGCCTTCTGCGAGGCGTCCGGTGCCTGTAAAGTCCGTCTGGAGGGTAACAGCGAGGAGCTGAAAAAGATTGCCGCGGATAATGTACTCAATCTGGCCTGCGGTCACTGTTTTTTGATTGTCTTAAAGAACGGGTTTCCCATCCAGGTTCTTAATGCCATTAAGAATGTCACTGAGGTCTGCACAATTTTTGCCGCAACCGCTAATCCGCTGGAGATCATCGTTGCCGATAATGGCGACGGCCGGGGGATCCTAGGCGTGATCGACGGGCTCAAACCCCAGGGAATCGAAAATGAAGACGATATCAAATGGCGCCGGGACCTGTTGATCAAGTTCGGATATAAAAGATAATATGCTTCTTAAGGATCGCATTAAAGTCGCTAAAAGAGCACTGGCCCGTTACGGGCTTTTTACTTTTACCTGGCTGTTCAATAAACTCCCTTACGGGTTTGTGAAAGCCTTGACACATGCCTTGATTCCCGTCGGTTATGGGCTAACGGTCAAGCAAAGACGGATTGCCTTAGAGAGCCTGCAGATCGCCTTCGGAAATGAAAAAACACCCAAACAGTTAAAGCGGATTTATTATCAGTGTTTCGCCAATGTCGGCCGAAGCATGACGGAACTGATGTATTTTATGAATCACCCGTCGATGATCAAAGAGAAGACCGTCTTTGAGGGCATGGAAAATCTCCAAGAGGCTTTTGCCAGAAAAAAAGGCGTGATTGCCGTCAGCGCGCATTTCGGCAATTTTGTTTTGATGTTATTGAGTCTTGCCCAAAACGGAGTCGCCACCAGTGCCATTATCCGATCAACCCGCGATAAAAAGATCGAAGAGTATTTTCAAAACCTGCGTTCTTCCCTGGGCTTAAAAACAGTTTACAGTTTGCCGCGCAAAGCCTGTGTGGATCAGTCTTTAAAGGCTCTGCGCGACAATGAGCTGCTTTTTATTCCTCTGGATCAAAATTTTGGCAGCGGAGGCGGGGTGTTTGTCGATTTTTTCGGGCAGAAGGCCGCGACGGCGACCGGTCCGGTTGTCTTCGCTATGCGCACCGGTGCGCCGATCTTGCCGGTCTTTACCGTTCGAAAGCGGGATGACGTCCATAAGATCATTATTGAGCCGCCTTTGACGATTGAAGAAGGAAAAGACGACAAAGAAACGATTTTTATTAATACAGAGCGGATTACCCGCATCATTGAGCAGTATATTCGGGCTTATCCCCAGGAATGGGGATGGATGCACCGTCGATGGAAAAGCCGTCCCGCATCCCGAAAAGCCTAAGGAGCCATGATGGAGAAAAAAACCAAAAAGAATATTTTTCTGATGATTCAGGGACTGGTTTTGATGATTCTGGGAGTGACCTGCATCCTTGTCTTTTGGCCGCAGGTCGTGGAAGTTTTTAAGGGAACGGTGGGGATTCTTCTCGCTTTGGTCGGTCTGGCCGTTCTTTTTTTTGTGAAAGAATAAGATATGGTCTGGATTCAGTTTCTTTTTTTGTCTTTGATTATCATCATCGCTGGCAATCGGCTTGTTTTTAATGCGGATGCCTTAAGCGAAAAATTACGGCTTAGCAAGGCCTGGGTCGGCGTTGTTCTTTTGGGTCTCATCACCTCTTTGCCGGAAGCGATCACTAGTTTCTGGGCTGTGATCGTCTATGAGGCTGCGGATCTGGCGGTCGGGAATATGCTGGGCAGCAATGTTTATAATTTGATGATCCTTTTTCTGCTGGATTGTTTTTACCGGCAGGGTTCATTCACAGATCGGTTAAAAGCGACACCGTCTAATCTCTGGCCGGCGGGCTTTGCGGTTTTCCTAACCGTGATTGTGATGATAGATATATGCTGGGGTTTGCGGGGATGGATTGTCAGCATTGGTCATATCAGTACCGGGTCTTTATTGATTGCCGTTGTTTATGTTTTTGGCATAAGATTCCTCTACCGTTTGGAAAATGCACTGCCAGGCGAATCCGTCGTACCGAAAGATATTCGGCAAAAAAGCTTAAGTCAAGTGGCCCGGAATCTTTTGATTTGCGCCTTGATTGTTGTGGCTACTTCGATCGGCTTAACACATGTCTGTAAGGAAATCGCCCTTGTGACCGGCTGGGGTGAAACCCTGGTGGGGAGTATTTTCCTGGCGCTGGCGACTTCGCTTCCGGAGATCGTTGTGTCCTTTTCCGCCTTTAAGATCGGATCTTTCGATATGGCTCTCGGTAATATATTCGGAAGCAATATGATCAATATGTTCATCATTTTTTTGAGCGGGCTCTTTTTTATCCGCGGGCCTATGCTGGCGGCCGTGGGGCCGGGACATTTTCTGACAGCCATTGAAGGTCTTTTGTTGACGGCCATTGCCACAGCCGGGATTATCAAAAAGAACAAGGTTGTCTTTTTTGGAATCGGAATTGATACGGGAATGATGTTGCTTGTGTTTCTTACGGGTTTGTTTTGGATTTACCGGATACAATAAGATATAAGGAGTTTAACCATGGGAACACGTTTAAAACGGTATTTTATATCGGGCCTGGTGATTTTTCTGCCCTTGGCCCTGACGGCTTTTCTGCTGGTAATGATGATCAATATTGCCGACGGGTTGCTGGGGAAATATATCGAACCGTATTTTCTTAAGGAATTCGGTTTTTATTTTCGCGGTTTGAGTATTATCATCTGTGTCTTGATTATTTTTGCGATAGGATTTTTTGCGACCAATTTTCTGGGTCGCCGCATTACCGCTTTTTTCGAGCGGATGCTTCTGCAGCTGCCTTTTTTCCGTCAGGTCTATCCGGCTTTTAAGGAAATGGCGATCTTTCTCTTTGCTCGGGATCGGATGACTTTTCAGGAAGTGGTTTTAGTGGAATATCCCCGTAAGGGAATTTTTTCTATCGGTTTTTTAACCAATGACAAGGTCAATAAGATTTCCGGCAAGCTTCGTCAGGATATTTGCAGCGTGTTTATGCCTTCGGCTCCGGGTCCTTTGACGGGATTTATTATTTTTGTTTCTAAGCGGGATCTGACCTTTTTGGATATTTCGGTTGAGGAAGCGATCAAGGTGATTGTTTCCGGAGGAGTCGTGACGCCCCTGTGAGCCAAAAGCGGAAGATAAAGCGGCGCGGAATCATCTTTGATTTAGATGGCACCTTGATTGATGCCTATCCGGCCATTATCGAAAGTTTTAATTACACGATGAAGCGTCTGAATCGTCCGCAGAAAGACGCGCGAACGATTCGACGGGCCGTCGGTTGGGGAATTGTGGGGTTGCTGAAGCCTTTCGTGGGGATTCAACAGCTTCCCAGAGCCCTGAATATTTACCGGCGGCATCATGCTCCTTTGGTGTGTCGGAAAGTGAGCTTTTTGCCTGGCGTGAAAACTCTTTTAAAGAAATTAAAAAAGGAGGGATTTCTTTTGGCGGTGGCTACCAACAGGCCGACAAAATTTTCTTATATTATTCTTGATCAATTGAAAGCCAGGGAGTATTTTGATACTATTCTTTGCGGGGATAAGATGAAAAATTTGAAACCCGCTCCCGACATAATCCGGCAGGTCCTTAAAACTCTGGGTTTAGAACCAGAAGAAGCCATCTATGTCGGCGACATGACGGTTGATATTCAGGCCGGTCGGCGGGCCGGAGTCGAAGCCGTCGCGGTGACAACCGGTTCGCATGAGAGAAAAGAATTACTGACGCAGCAGCCGCTGAAGGTGGTCAACGGAGCCAAGGCCTTTTATGATTTTATCGTTTCGAATGGTCATATCCGTAAACGAAGAAAATTGAAGAGAAAGAAAAAAAGAGCAAAGTAGCGATACCATAGAAAGGAATCTGTTATGGGCAAAAGACAAAGGCGGGGAAAGTTGAATTGGCGTTCCAAGAAAGCGCGTCACAACAAAAGCCCCAATAAAGGACACTGACGGGATATTTTGGTCAACCGCTTTACTTAACCAAGGGAGGACGGTATGTTAAACGCATTTGTATTGGCGCCGATTTGCGCGCTTGTCGCTTTGGGATTTTCATTGTTTCTGGTTGCTTCCATTATGAAAAAAGATGAAGGCACCGATCGAATGAAAGAGATCGCCAATGCCGTCAAGGAGGGTGCAGCCGCCTATCTTAAACGGCAGTATATCGGCGTGAGTGTTTTCTTTGGGGTGGTTTTTGTAGTTCTCCTGATCCTGGCTTGGCAGGGTTACCTAGTGATTTTTGTGCCGTTTGCTTTTCTTCTCGGTGGGTTTTTTAGCGGCTTAAGCGGTTTCTTTGGGATGAAAATTGCCACAAATTCTTCGGCACGTACAGCCCAAGCCTGCCGCAGTTCCTTAAACGGAGGTCTGCGGATTGCCTTTTCATCCGGGGCGGTGATGGGCATGACCGTGGTCGGCCTGGGATTACTGGGTTTGAGTTTGATCTATCATATTTTGAATTGGTATTATTCCAATCAGGGTGTCTTGACTTCTCTTGAGAAGATTACCGCTATTACCAGCACTATGCTTTGTTTCGGTATGGGCGCGAGCTTTCAGGCGCTCTATGCGCGTGTGGGCGGTGGTATTTTTACCAAAGCGGCGGATGTCGGTGCTGATTTAGTCGGAAAGATTGAAGCGGGAATCCCCGAGGATGATCCACGCAATCCCGGCGTGATTGCGGATAATGTCGGGGACAATGTCGGTGATGTAGCCGGTATGGGCGCTGATCTTTATGAATCTTATGTCGGTTCGATTGCCGCCACGATGACTCTCGGCGTGGCCGCGGGTTTAGGCGAAAAAGGCGTGGCCGCTCCTTTAATGATCGCGGCTGTAGGGATCATTGCCTCCATTTTGGGAACATTCTTGGTAAAAAGCAAAGAAAATGCCAATCAGCGGAGTTTGCTCATGGCGCTTCGTAAAGGGGTTTTTTCCTCGGCCATTCTGATTGCGGTGGCTGGTTATTTTGTAGTGAAGTGGATTCTGGGAATTGAATATGTAGGTATTTCCTATTCTATTATGGCCGGCTTATTTGCCGGACTTTTGATTGGTTTGAGTACTGAATTTTTTACATCGAGCAATTATAATCCGACTAAGCAAATTGCCAAATCGGCTCTTACCGGACCAGCCACCTTGATTATTGAAGGGCTTTCAGTGGGAATGATGTCGACGGCTTTTCCGGTTATCATTATTGCCGCTGCGATTATCGGTAGTTTTGCTTTTGCGGGGGGATTTAACAATTTTACTTTAGGTCTTTATGGAATTGGGATCGCGGCAGTAGGGATGCTCAGCACTCTGGGGATCACTTTGGCAACGGATGCTTACGGTCCGGTAGCCGATAATGCCGGGGGCAATGCCGAAATGGCTGAATTGGGCTCTGAAGTGCGCAAGCGCACCGATGCGCTGGATTCTCTAGGCAATACTACCGCGGCGACCGGCAAAGGATTCGCGATCGGTTCGGCAGCCTTGACGGCTCTGGCTCTGATTGCCGCTTATAAAGAGAAAGTGGTTTTTGCCGGAGGGATGCTGGAGCTGGATCTGATGAATCCGTTGGTTTTGATCGGTCTTTTTATCGGTGGCATGCTGCCGTTTGTTTTTTCAGCATTGACAATGGGCGCTGTCGGGCGGGCCGGGTCTATGGTTGTGGTTGAAGTCCGCCGGCAATTTAAAGAAATCCAGGGGCTTATGGAAGGGACCGCCAAACCGGATTATGCCCGGTGCGTGGATATCGTGACCGCTCAAGCCCAGAAAGAAATGCGCGTGCCGGCTTTGCTGGCTGTTTTGACACCGATTGCCATGGGGGTTTGTTTTGGGATCAACAGTGTCGGAGGTTTGCTGATCGGCGCCACAGCTTCCGGTTTTATTTTGGCTGTCATGATGGCCAATTCCGGCGGTGCTTGGGATAATGCCAAGAAATATATCGAAGAAGGCCAATATGAGGGCAAGGGATCGCCGGCGCATAAAGCGGCCGTTGTCGGAGATACCGTCGGAGATCCGTTTAAGGATACCTCGGGGCCGAGCATTAATATTTTGATCAAATTGATGTCGATGGTTTCCATTGTTTTTGTGGCCTTTGTCATGCAGGTGGCATTAATCAAATAAAATTTCCTTTGAATTTGCTCGACACCGATCAGCCGACCTATTAGAATTAATGAAGCGATTGATCGAAGAACGATAAATTGAAAACAGTTCAGGACATGAACGAGAAATCACATTTTGGATCACCGCATCATCCCCGGGCGCAGTGGAAGTCGCGGATGGGATTTATTCTGGCGGCCATGGGATCGGCTGTGGGCTTAGGGAATATCTGGCGATTTTCCTATCTGTGCTATAAAAACGGCGGCGGGGCGTTTTTGATTCCTTATGCCATTGCGCTTGTGCTGGTGGGGATTCCTCTGATGCTTTTGGAGCTCTCCATCGGGCACAAAATGCGCGGTAGCGCGCCGATGAGTTTTGCCAAGATCAGTCCTCAGTGGGAATGGGCCGGATGGTGGGCGGTGACCTGTGCGATGTACGGCATCATGATGTATTATTCGACGGTGATCGCCTGGTGTCTGAGTTATGTCTTTTTCTCTTTCAATCTTTCCTGGGGTTCTGATCCGAATCATTTTTTCTTTCATGAATTTTTGCAGTTAAGCGAAGGGCCTTCCATGCTGGGCGATATCCGCGCGCCGATTTTGGGGGCCCTTGTTGCGGTGTGGTTTTTAAGCTGGGCGATTGTCTTTGGCGGAGTGCAAAAGGGTGTGGAGCGGGCCAATAAAGTGTTTATGCCGCTTCTTTTTTCCCTGACTTTAGTTTTGGTATTCTGGTCTTTGAGCTTAAAAGGCGCGGCGCACGGCATTGCCGTTTATCTGAAGCCGGACTTATCTTTGTTGACACAGCCCCGGATTTGGATCGATGCCTTCTCGCAGATTTTCTTCACTTTGTCTCTGGGGTTTGGGATTATGATTACTTATGCTAGTTATCTGCCGCGCAAGGTCGATTTGGTCAAAGATGCCTGCATTGTGAGTATCGGTAATGGACTGTATTCGTTTATTGCCGGCTTTGCTGTTTTTGGGACGCTGGGTTACATGTCCTATTCGACGGGAGAGCCGATTTCCGAGGTGGTCAAAGAGACGATCGGTCTGGCTTTTGTGGCTTATCCGCAGACGATTAGCCTGATGCCGGGATTTGCGAATTTGTTCGGTGTGCTGTTTTTTACCACGTTAGTTGTCGCCGGGCTCTCGAGTGCCATTTCGCTGGTAGAAGCGTTTTCCTCGGCAGTAGTGGATAAATTCCATTATCCGCGCAGAACGGTTGTTTCGGTGGTGTGCATAAGCGGTTTCTTGGGCAGCATTATTTTTACGGCCAGAAGCGGTTTGTATTGGGTGGATATTGTCGATCATTTTGTCACGCATTACGGACTGGTGATTGTGGGGATTATTCAGTGCTTTTTGGTGGGGTGGCTCTTTCGCACCAGCCGGATGAAAGAGCATATTTTGAACGCTTTGGATGATAAGAAAAACAAAATCACTGCGAAGTGCTTGCCGGTCTGGCAGTTTTGCATCAAGGTTTTAACACCCTTGGTTTTGATCATTTTGCTGATTAATGATTTGATTAAAGAGATCACCGTACCCTATGAGGGATATTCCTGGGTGGCGGTGATCATGATAGGGCGGGATTGGCTTCTGGTTGCTTTGATTATTGCTTTGATTGTGGCCGGGCGACCCTGGAGGCGGGATCTCAGCCAGGAATAAAACGAGGAGGGAAGATGATGAATTCATTGAGGGGGAAATATTGGTTGGGTCTTTGCGCTCTGGTGGTTGTGAGTCTGACGGCCAGCGGATGCGTCTGGGTGCTCGTTGGCGGGGCCGCTGCCGCCGGCGGGTATGCGGTCAGCCGCGACACGATTCAGGGCGAAATCGATCACAGCTTTGATGAAATTTGGGACGCGACCAAAGAAATCATGGGCATTATGGGTACGATTGAGAGCGAAAGCTACGAGCTGGGCCGGATTAAGGGATTGGCTAGTGGCGCGCGGGTCCAGATTAATATTTTGCAGATGACTCCCTCGACGGTGCGTCTGAAGATCAAGGCCCGCAAATTTATTTTCCCCAGTATCGCCAATGCCCAAGCGATTTACATTGAGATTATGGACAAGCTCGATAAAGGCATTTGAGCTTTTTGCGGATTTACGTTACCTGGATTGCTGTGAAGTTTGCAGGTGTGACGGTTCAAAGAGCGGGTGATTCAGCGGCGCGAGTCGATTTTGAGATTTTTTTGGAAGCGCTTTGGGTCAATTTCATTGACAAGTTCAGTGAGTTTGCTAAAATGTTGCTTCGTTTCCCTGGGAAGCGGAGAGAGAGAAATTTTGCCGGGGTAGCTCAGGTAGTAGAGCGCGGGCCTGAAAAGCCCGGCGTCCCCAGT
>CAYZIY010000020.1:0-28490 GCA_964478715.1 uncultured Planctomycetales bacterium | reverse complement strand
GCTATTGCTACCAATCTACGTCACTCAGGAACGACGGTATTCCATTTTAACTTTCTATTCGATAATAATGTCCGCAATTTTTACGGTCCCCCTGATATCTTCGCCCTTTACGGAAATCCTTCTTTTTTGATGCGCATTAAAAAATGTCCCCCGGAGCTCATAAGCTCCGGGCTGTAGTTCTTTGTCAAGCCCCATCCAATAATGCTCCTTAAATTCATACCCTTGTTCCCAGAGAGAAACAGGATAATAGGCATAGCCCAGATGATGCTGTCTTATCGCAATGATCGTCCCCTCTTTTTCCAAGCTCATGATTATAAGAATATTTTCCGGTTTTTCTTTGCCGCAGTACCAGTCAAAAGCGAGAGGCAGCAATCGTTCTTCAGATTGAAAATCCTCTGCCTCGACATCAATTAAGAAAATCCGGTCTTCGATGTTTGCCATAATATCTCTTTGATTTAAGAAAGACTCCTTCTTTCTCTTTTCAACCAGTTGTCTGCCTTCTTTGGCGCCTTTCTTAAGCAAAAGGATATTGTTATAAGCTTTAAGAACACTCCAGTCGTCAATTTGAAAGAATTTGTTAATATTCTTGGCTCTCTGGGGAGGTCCTTCGAGTACGGCTGAGCGAATCCAGCGGTTTTCAAAATCGATCAGAGCATAATCAACCAAATCGGAATCAGGGTAATTCTTCTGCCCGCTGAAATAATTGACACCCACCCAAATATGATAAAAAGCATAAAGAGACTCACGCCAAATCAGATGATCCAAAAAATCAAAGCTGCCGATAATGGCGGCTTGGCCGGGAACAAGATCAATCATCTCTCGACGAGCTTCATCCAGAGGATCACGCCAATCACTCATTTTTGCGCGATAAAAGGGAATATAGCTGGTTGCATGAAGCGCTCCCAAAATGACGATGATCAAAAAGAAAATCCTAAAAAGCATCGGTCTGTAATATTTTTTAATTATTCTCAATGAATTAATGGCCGCGATGAAAAGAATGGGAACAATGGTTGCTCCATAGTGAAAATAAATCGTATGCTGCTGGGGTGTTTTAGAGAGAAAGTTTTGCATCAAAACCGGAAGGGCGATAAAGGTAATATGCGGAGAAATGAGGCAGGGAACCAGAAGCGGGCCAAAAAGTTCCTGAAGATAGAATAAATTTCGCTTGGTTAAAATCATGGCGGTAATCCGAGAGGGCTGAGCCAATGCATTTTGTGCGATTTCCCCAAACGAAGAACCTAAATGCGCATAATGTCCCAGATGAGCATAAGCGCTCGGCATCTTGTGACGCAATTGGGGTGTAATGATAAAGATAGAAATGAAAAAAACAGCTGCTCCCAAGGCCAAAGGAGTCAAAGACCATTTCCATCGATTTCGATCACGGGCAAAAAAAGGCAAAACACCAAACAGCATGATCAAAAAAGGAATATTTTCTTTCGTAATCGAACTGAAAAAACACGCAATCAAAAAAGCCGGAAATCTCTTCTTTTGATAAAAAAAGAAACTCAAGGCTAAAAGTCCAACGGCCAGAGTTTCAAAATGAAATTCAAAAAGCATCGCAAAAATATTGGCCGGAAAAACAAGAAACAGGATCATGATCCAAAGAGCCCTGCCTTTTCCGATCCTTTCCCGAGCGATCAAATAAATAATAAAAGCTGCCGCGACATAAGACAAAACTTGTAAATAAACCAACGTCAACGGGTGAGGAAAAAGCTTAAACAAAGGAACGATAAAAAACGCGATATACTGCGGATGATTCGCCAGAAAATTCATCCCGAACAGAGAGGTATAAGTCGATCCATTGGAAAGATTCCACATGGCCTGAGAATATAGCGCCAAATCCCAGTCATAATACCCAAAATGATGATATTTATAGGTCAAAAGAGCGAACCACCCGATGAAAAAAAAGCCACAGATTGAAATGGCAAGTCTTTTTTCTTTATCTTTTAAGATCATGCTTATTTTTTTTAAATTGATCATATCTTGTCGGTCCTCGCTCGAGCAAGTAAAGTTAAATTATCATCTAGGCGAAAGACAATACCCCAAAAAATAACAGGCAAGAAAACTGTAAGCATAATCACCTTGGGTACTTTATTGATCCATCGTGCCATTCTACTTTTTTCACCAAGACATCTTTTAAGGCTGCTCGTATACCATAAAGGCGAGGGCTGCTGATAAAGTTTGAGCGTCTTGAAGCCTTTGTTTTCAATAAAGCGTACCAACGTCTTAGGTGTAAAAAAATGAATATGCCAAGGCAAAATCCATTCCCAATTATGGCGAAAAATAAAGCGCCCAATCGAATTAATATTGGGGACGACGATAAGAAGGATGCCGTTTTCCGTATCAAGTAAGCTGCAAATTTTGTCAAGGATCTCCGAAGGCTTCTCTATGTGTTCTAACAAATGGCGCATTAAGATGACGTCAAACTTTTCCTGTGTCTTAAAGTGTTCTGCATAATCCGCAACTGTTTCTATGCCGTATTTCTCCCGGCATACTTTTCGTCGCTCATGAGACGGCTCAAGCCCCAAAACATGAAAGCTATGTTTCTTCCATATTGAGGCTATCCATCCGCTTCCACAGCCAATGTCTAAAACACGCGGCCTTTCATTTTTGATGTATTTTCTAACCGCCCTTATTTCTTCAGTGATAATCAATTTCTCATAAAGAAAACGCAATATAGCGCTTCCGAATAACTCGGCATCGTCTACTGATTGCATGCTGCGAGAATTTAAATCTGGTAGCGCAACGGGATACATAAAAAGATGGCCGCAAGAACGGCATCGGCGAATATCACAGCTGGATTCATCGCGCAGGTACTGATAGACAGGAGAACTGATTGCTCCTTCACAGACACAACAAAACGCGTCTTTTCTTTTCGGAGCACTGGATGGGCAAGAAATTAATTTTTCCATAGCTTTACTATATATATTAATACTAATTTATTATACACAATTTTATCTCAACCTACATTTTCAATTGTTTTTTTTAGATTAGGCAAAAGAATGAGTAAGAATTTTCTCCTAGAGTAAGTAGTCTTCCTTGACTCTTTTAACACTCTTGAAGATATTTTTTTTTACATGAGGAGCTTTTTTTTCCAGTTGCTTGATAAGCTGCTTGATAACGGCTCTTTTTGAAGTGTCATTGTTGGGACAGTTACATTGCGGAAATTTTCTTTGTTTTGTTTTGGCGAGTTTTTCGATCTCCTTCTCTTGGATATAAGCCAAAGGACGAATAACGGCGAGCTTCCCGTCAAAAAGCTCTTGCTTGGGCTTCATGGCGCTGATCTGTCCGTGGTAAAAGAGATTCATCAGAATTGTTTCGACAATATCATCCATGTGATGGCCGAGAGCGATTTTATTATATCTGATCTTATCAGCCAGCTGAAAGATAGCTTTTCGCCTGTTCCACGAACACCAGAAACAATTTGTTTTTGCATGTCCCTTCTTTTTTTGTAATTTGGCTTTAATAATTTTGAGTGGAATATCCAACTCTTTAAGAAATTCCTTTAGATGTTTTGACACCCCTTTGGTGAAACCAAAATCAACAAAGACAGCTGAAAGTTCAAAATGCACCGGCGCAAAGCTCTGGCGATACTTCAGTAACTCAGCCATGGTAAGACTGTCTTTTCCTCCGGAAACAGCTATCAGGATTTTGTCTCCCTCTTTAATGAGGTCATAATCCCCTGCAGCCATGCCCACTTTTTTGGAAAGGGCTTGAAAGGTTGGCTTACTTTTTAAATTCATTCTTTTAATTAATCATTTGCTATCATACGTGTCCAGATTAGCGTAGCCTGAAATGCCAAATTCCATTCAAATATAAGGAGTTACGGTATTTTGGAAATATTTGAGACATGAAATCGTAATTTAGACAGCAATGATTTGCTATAAATAATATATTTCATTCACTGGCAATATAACACAGTGAATAAAGCTTGCCCAGAAAGTTTCTTAAAACAATCTTATGCTTATGCTATAATATCATAAATTAACAAGTTATCTTGACGAAGGAGCAATGATGGAAAGTACAATATCGATTTCCAAAGAATGGACTAAAGAGCAAAAAGAAATCTGGGCCGTCATTGAGGATCACTGGAAAAGCTTGACCAAAGGAAAGGTCGATAAGTTCATCGATTATATCCACCCTGATTTTGTGGGATTCGGCCATGAGAGCCCCTACCCTGTCGATTACGGGTGGCTGAAGCACTGGGTCGGATTCTGGTCGAAAAATACCGTCTTTCTTAACTGGGCCTTAAAACCTCAGCATATCATTCTTTACGATAACATCGCCATCGTTCAATATTACCTTTTTACAATCACCAAGCGTGAAACCAGCGCTGGAAATCAGGCCATTCGCCGTTATACGATGACCTGGAAAAAAGAAGACGGCAAGTGGCGAGTCATTGCAAGTCATAATAATTTGCAGGGTGAATAATCATAGGGGTAATCAAATTCTTTTCTATATTTCTCCCTGAAAAGGATACCCCTGAACATCCAGATTGATCAATCCCAAATCGACAGCCGTTTTGACGACCGCATCATACTCTTTGTGCGTTAACCGCCGGGAATTTTCCGGATAATCAAAAGCCTTATATATGGGCGTGTACTGGCTCATGAGATTAAGGTAGGTCTCAGGGGGAAGATTTTTCGCAATCCATTGAACCACATTTTTCGAGTTTTCGATATGATTGGGCATCACCAGATGACGGATCATAAGCCCTCGATACATCAATCCGTCTGAAGCAGGCTTGGCAATACCAACCTGCCGGTGCATCTCCAGCAACGATTGTTTCGTTATCTCTGGATAATCGAAAGCTTCTGAAGAGTAGTTTGAAGCTAAAGCAGGATCGAAGTACTTAAAATCCGGAAGATAGTTATCGACAATGCCATCCAACTGCTTGAGGATTACCATCCGCTCCCATCCACACGTATTGTAAACAAAAGGAAGCCGCAGGCCTTGGGATGCGGCCCGATGCAAAGCCAGCAAAATATGCGCCGCATAATGAGTGGGCGTCACCACATTTATATTATGACAACCGCGGTCTTGAAGATCCAGCATCATTCGGGCCAGTTCTTCAATGGAAGCTTCAACCCCTTCTCCCTTATGGCTCACTTCCCAGTTGATGCAAAAGACACAGCGCAAAGAACAATGGCTGAAAAATACTGTTCCCGATCCTCCGCGGCCCACCAGCGATTTTTCTTCTCCGTGGTGCGGATGATAGCTTGCGATAATAAGCTTATCTGATGATTGGCAGAACCCTTTTTCTCCTTTAAGTCTTTTGGTCCCACACATACGCGGGCACAAAGAGCAGAATTCCATCATGGCCCAAAGTTTTTCTGCGGTCTTTTTAAGACTCCCATCTCGGTATTTTTGAAGATATCGGGGTTCAAAATTCGGATTAATATGAGCTTTATTCATCATGGATCGATCAGGAAATAATTCGACGCCAAGTAAAAAAACCTAAGACGCCAAGAACAGCGACAAAGAAACCCTTGATAAAATATTGTCTGGAGATTCTTTGCATGAGTCATAAGTATTTATAAAACGGACCCCCGCCTGCCAGTTGAGCCATGGCCTGCGGGGGCCCGTTTTTGATTACACAAACTTTCTACGCTTGTACTTTCTCAACTCCCAATATCTTCTTCACTTTTTTGATCAAAACATCATCGCTTTGCGATTTATGAAAATAGTCGGTGGCCTTTGGCAAACGAATTTTCTGATCCTGAAGCGGATGAACACTGGTCACCAGAATGCTGATCTGGGGAGCGTATTCGCCGATGATGTCAAAAATATCCCTTCCATCGACTTCCGGCAGATTGATGTCCAAAAGAATCAAATCCAGATTAGTAGCCTCCTTCATCAAAACATTGGCCACTTCAAGGGCATTGGGCGCTTCAAAAACACGGAATCCTTCATCCCGCAACATCCATTTGTATTTTTTGCGAAACGATTTTTCGTCGTCAACAACCAGAATTGTTCTCGTTCTTAAAATGTCATCGCTCATAAAAAACAAACTCCTTTCTTTACTGACCTTTACTGTAATAGATGAGCCTGATTTTGTCAATTATATTCATCGACCGAATTGAGTTTTGATAATCATTTTTTTGCTAAAATCTTTATTTCTGTTAAACTAAAGTAAATCAAGAAAGATTTGGATTGATAAAAAAATATAAAATTATTTTCGAAACATATAATCCGGGTGATATCAGTCTGATCAAATCATTGTTTGATGCCGAAGGTGTTGATTATCTGATCGAAAATGAGAACTTTGCCATGATCCGCCCGCTTTCGGGCGTACCAATGCTGGTGAAGGTGAATGAGGATCAATTGGAAACAGCGCGGGATCTTTTGAGTGATTTTGAAGGCGGTCCATTCGGACAAAGGAAAATTTCTTAATCTGTTTTGTCGCTCATTATATCTTCGACAACTCGAAATAGCTCTTTTCTTAAACCAAGATAACATGCTTTGTGTCCAAGCTGATTCCAATGCATATCTCCCAAAGGAAGATATAAACTTTTTCTGCATTTCTGATGGTATTGTTTCATCTCATCAGAAGGATCTAGACAAAGAATATTCTTATTGCGACAGAATTCCGCTATTCTTCTATTTGGTTCATTAAGGTCAAAGCAATTTTCTTTTAGCTGATAACCTTTTGAGGTCTCTTTCCAGTCCCTCTCTTGAATTTGAAATCTTTGAGGAAATAGTGCCACAATAAATCTAACTTTATGTCTATCACATAATATTTTAAAAGCTTCTAAAACTACAAAAAAATTATCATATGCTTGATTAACTTCATGGGGGGGGTCCTTAAGATAAAATCCGAGTCCATGAACAGCATCGAACAACAAAGGTGGAATTTGACTGCCTGTTTGAGAAATTATTTTCTGCCCTTTATCATAAGCCAACTTCTCGTTAATAATCCTAATCATAACCGACTCCCCTGCGACTCTCTCAAAAAGATTTTCTTTGGAATATTCTTTTCTTTCAAAGGAGATACATTGTAATGGGATTGTCATTGTTTTCTGCTTTTGCCTAAAGCCAGATGTCTTTTGGTCCTTTTTTTTAAAATAATCCTGGAGTTTTGCTCATGATTAACCTGATATCCATATTTGTCATCTAAGCGAACGAAAGTCCCGCTTATATCATTTCCAAGGGTCACCCCAAGAAGAACCACATGGGGATGAAAAGACACGCCAATGCTTTGGAAATAATGTAAACTATCCGCAGGATTATCGGTACTGGAAATCAGTACTTCTATCTTATAATCAGTAAATTCTTGATTGAGCCAATGCTCGAGATAATCAGAAAAAGTTTTTCCTTGTCCTACACGATAACCGGCCGTGAAGGAATCTCCGATTGAGAGAATGCGAATCGTATCAGATTCTGGTTTCTGTGTTACGTTTTGTTTTACACGAAATCCTTGCGCATTAGTCTCCCACCAAACTTTGCCGCCGCAGCCATCAATGACCCATTTTCGAAAATTTGCCTTCAAATACCCTCCTCCTTTTAAGGTTCTATCGCGCGTATCTGTATAATCAAGAAGCTTTCCATTCTCAAATTCATCAAGAATTCTTTTCTTATATCTCGCATATATTATCCCGACAATGACTTCTGTGAGAGAAAGCAGGATGATCAAAAGGAGTATATTAATTAGGATAACTTGGAAAAGCGACTTTTTATTCATCAATGGTAATGAATTAGAAAAGAGTATAGATAAAAGGCGCGACGGCCGAACTCTGGGCAAAGACAATCAGCAGGCTCAGCAAAATCAAGACGAGCACAATGGGAAATAACCAATAACGTTTTCTGACTCTAAGAAAATCAAAAAATTCCTTGAGAATCGATAATTTCGACATATTCTAAAACTGCCTCTGATAATAATCCCGCTCAAAGTCTTTTCGCTCACAGGGAATCCAATAAGAATCTCTGCTCTTGTCGAAAGCCTGATCCAACAAATCCTTTCGCGTCAGCTTCAATAATAAACTAACCGGCGTAAAAAGTCCATAAAATATCAAAGTTAATACCAAAGTGGAGAAAATTTGCCCAATCGCTTGCGCTCCTCTCATCCACACATGATAGAGACCTTTAAGAAATTCTGCACGCAAAACAGTCAGTCCATAAATCGCCAGTGATAAACAAAGAAAAAGCAAAGAGGTTTTTGAGAGAACCTGGATTGTATTCTGGCTTAAAATAATCAGGTAACAACCGATTAAGACAGCATGGTAAATTAAGCGATAAGTGAGTGCGAAATTGATGACAGCCAAAATCGAAAAAAACAGAATCAAAAACATCATTACGGATGGTCTCACCGAAGCCGTTTTAATAGCGATGAAAAAAGGGATCATCAATGCCAGTCCGAAACCGAAAATTTTTATTTGTTGTTTTTGATCATCCATATTAATCGAGAATGGTTGAAATCTGGTCCTTGTGATATTGATCTCTATTCGGCTGCTTTATCTTTTCGAAACAAAGATTACCCATGATCAGATAATCCATATCCGTGCACATAAACGTGCGATAGGCATCTTCGGGCGTGCAGACAATCGGTTCTCCGCGAATGTTAAACGAAGTATTGATGATCACCGCTGTGCCTGTCAATTTCGAAAACTCTTTAATCACATCGTAATAAAGGGGATTTGTTTTCTTTGAAACCGTCTGAATCCGAGCCGAGTAATCCACATGCGTAACCGCCGGAATATCCGACCGTTCAATGCGCAGCTTATGGATGCCCGCAGCCTGGGCCGTTTTGGATGACGCCTTGATGCGCTCCTCTTTGACATCAGCGACAAGAAGCATGTAAGGGCTTGTCGTATCCAGATCAAAATAATCACTGGCCTGGTCCTCAAGCACGCTGGGCGCAAAAGGCCGAAAAGATTCACGGAATTTAATTTTTAAGTTGATGATCGACTGCATTTTGGGGCTGCGGGCATCACCCAGGATACTGCGTCCGCCTAAAGCACGCGGGCCGAATTCCATCCGTCCCTGAAAAAATCCCACCACATTTTGCCCGGCAATAAGCTCAGCTGTTTTGCGGGCTATATCCTGGGGCTTAAGAATGTCATAAACCAAATGATTCCTCTGGGCAAAAGAAAGGATTTCATCATCACAGAAAGAGGGACCCAAATAGGATCCTTTCTGAAAATCGTTTTCTCCTTTGGTTTCTCTTGGCTTGTTTAAATACTGATACCAGACCAAAAGGGCCGCGCCCAGGGCGCTGCCGGCATCGCCGGCCGCCGGCTGAATCCAAATTCTCTTAAAGGGGCTTCGCTTAAGAATTTTGCCATTACCCACGCAATTTAAAGCCACACCGCCGGAAAGGCAGAGATTATCCTGGCCTGTTGCACGGTGAACATGATCAGCCATTTTCAGCATCACTTCTTCAGTGACCGCCTGAATCGACGCCGCCAGGTCCATCATCTTCTGAGTGATTTCTGATTCTTTTTTTCGCGGCGTACCCCCAAAAAGACGATGAAAGCGTCCATTGGTCATGGTGAGTCCCGCGCAATAATTAAAATATTTCATATTGAGCTTAAAGGAACCGTTTTGCTTAAGATCAATCAATTCTTTTTTAATCAGATCCGCATAGCGAGGCTCTCCGTAAGGAGCCAAACCCATTAATTTATACTCGCCGGAATTGACCCGAAAACCCGTATAATAAGTGAAGGCGCTGTAAAGCAAACCCAGGGAATGAGGAAAACGGATTTCCGATTCTAACTGAACTCTGTTGCCGGCCCCCTGTCCGTAGCTTGCAGTGGCCCATTCGCCCACACCGTCCATGGTTAAAATTGCTGCCTTTAGAAAAGGAGACGGATAAAAGGCGGCCGCCGCATGAGATTCATGATGCCCGCTAAAAAGGATTTCACCTGAAAAATTGATTTCCTTTTTAATCAACTCTTTCAAAAATAATTTATCCTTCAGCCACAATGGCATGGCCTTAAGAAAAGACCGCAAGCCTTTGGGGGCATAGGTGAGATAAGTCAAAAGAATCCTTTCGAATTTCAAGAATGGCTTATCATAAAAGACAACATAAGAAAGCTCCTCTGAGGAAATTCCGGCTTCTTTGAGACAATAAGAAATGGCGTATGAAGGAAAAGAGAAATCGTGTTTCTTTCGCGTGAAGCGTTCTTCTTGCGCGGCCGCGATAATTTCTCCGTCTTTAACCAGAGCGGCCGCGCTGTCATGATAAAAAGCAGAAATGCCGAGAATTATTATTGTTTTTTTCATCTGATTCTAATAAAAACGGCAGTTCCGCGATCTTAAGAGCTGCCGTTTTCTTTGGATGAGAAATTAATTAGGCTTTTAACGTTTTTTGGGTTTTTTCTTTTCTTTTTTGGGTTTATTGCGCCCCTTGGCCATAATGCCCTCCTTTTTAAAAGTAAATTATGACCGACCTTTTATGCAGTTTACCTCAAAAAGTTTAAAGCGAAAAGAATAATCTAGGAATCTCTTTTAACCTTCTTGGCCAACAAGGCCACCCGTTTTCCCAGCTTGATGGCATTCTGCCTGGCTGTCTCATCCGGAGCATCCACGCAGGCTACCCCGTAATGTCCGGTCGCGCTCATCGGATCTCCCACAATAATCATGCCGTAAATCATCATGGCCTGGATGATGGAGAACATCGTTGTCTCTTTTCCCCCGCTGGGATCACGACTGGTGGCAAAAGCCGCGCCGATTTTATCTTCCATGCGCCGGCGCGTGCCGATCAGTCTGTCAAAAACTTCCTTTAATTCATAAGACATCGTACCGAAATAAACCGGCGAGCCGGCAATCAAAGCATCGCATTCAATAAAATCTTCCCGGGTCACATCTTTGGCTTCTTTGAAAACACACGTGACACCGTCAATGCTTTTGACACCTTCACAAACGGCCTCTCCCAGCATTTTTGTATTGCCCCCTTTGGAGACATACATCACAAGCACACTCATTCTACCCCTTCCATTATCTTTTAAACGAATTAAAGTATTATAACATAAATAGATACCTACCGCTAAAGCCACGGCATTTTTTTACGGGACTTTTTAATTCTTTAAAAAACAAGCTTCGCTTGACCTGAATCCCGAACTCCTTGCCATTTGACATATTCTTTTGACTGCTTTTCATGCTATCCTATCCTTAAAACAAAATATGCCGACGACCACACAAAACTTTCTTTCCAATACACCCGCTCAAGCCACTTGAATTTCTTCCGCATATAACTCGCCGTCCGGCTTTTCATGTGCGCAACTACATCACTGACCGCATACTTTGACGGTATGATCATCACCATATGCAGGATGAAGCGCGCCCAGCCAAGCTGGGCGCGCCGATATCCTCATACTCTTAAATTGTCGTTTTATCCTTTTTGATCCGTCAAAACGAGCCAAAGCGCATGAATCATACCGGGAAAGGCGAACAGCAGAGTTAAAACGATATTAACCCAAAAATGGGTAGTCACCTTAACTTGCATGTAAGCGGCTACCGGCGGCAAAAATATGGCCAGAATGATTTTCAAGATTTTATTGTCCATCATCCCCTCCTTTTCTTAACTGGTTTAGTAATATAAAAGAAAAGTTTCACTTACCCGTTTCCTGAATATTATCAATGACTTTAATCATATAACGGCTTTCTTCAATCCAGCAACCTAAGAGAATGACGGGGGGCAACAGAAAAGAGGCAATGATTGAATACAAACTGTCTTGGGTCCCTAGAAAACAGATGAAAGCCGTAAGCCAGATACAGCTTAAAATAATCAACATCAGAATGCGCGGATGAATGAGCGAACGGGTTCTTTCGATAAAATACTTTTCCCCATCACTGAGTTGAACTGTCTTGATCCTTGTCAGATAACTCACTTTACGCAAACGAATCCATACAACCAAAGCGATGGTCATGATCGTAATGAAAAAGATCGCGTAAACGCTGACCACCTGTACAAAGACAGGATCCCATCCCAGCTGTGAAGCCATACGCACCAGGAAAAAACCGATAAAACTGTTAAAAATAATAAAAATGATAAGAAAAATCTTCAGGAATCTTTCTTCTTTTGGGGCATTGGGGATAGTTTTCTTTTTCTTCACCATTTGGTCCTCCTCATGATCTTTTATTCAATCTCCTCTTGGGTCACTCGAATCACCTCCGCCGGCGTTGTGATCCCCTTCTTGACTTTTTCCCACCCATCCTGGCGCAAAGTCCGCATCCCCATCGAAACGCCTTTATCCTTAATCGCCGTCGCTGTCTTATGGTCGAGAATCAATCGACGAATTTCATCATTAATCGTCAGGAATTCATAAATGCCTTCCCGCCCCTGAAATCCCGTAAACTTACAGGCCTCGCAACCTTTGCCTTCATAAAACACAACGTTCTTAAGTTCCTCCTGTTGAATTTCAAAATCCTTTGCCAAATCAGGAACGTGTTCAATGGGAGCCTTGCATTCGGGACAAATCACCCGCACCAACCTCTGGGCGATAATGCAATCCACCGAACTGGTGATCAAATAATCCTCAACGCCCATATCCAGAAGACGGGCAATGGAGCTAGCGGCATCATTGGTGTGGAGAGTCGAAAAAACAAGATGTCCCGTTAAAGCTACCTGGAATGTGATTTCGGCTGTCTCGATATCGCGTACCTCACCGACCATCATGATATCGGGATCATGACGAAGCATTGAACGCAGGCCCGAAGCAAAGGTTAAACCGATCTTGGGATTGACCTGTATCTGCGTCACGCCTTTGAGTCTATACTCTACAGGATCCTCAATAGTAATAATTTTGCGGTCGGGTTGATTGACCTTGGAAAGACAAGAATAGAGCGTTGTGGTTTTCCCGCTTCCGGTGGGACCAGTCACAAAAATGATGCCATGGGGTCTTTTGATCAAATGATCCAGAAGCTCAAGATTTTTCTTGGATAGCCCTAAACGCTCAAGCGAATATAATTTGGCAGCGCTTAATACGCGAATGACAACGCTCTCCCCATAGGAAGTCGGCAGAAAAGAAACACGGAAATCTAACTCGGTATTTTCAAGTCGAATCTTAAAACGCCCATCCTGGGGCAGGCGTTTCTCAGCAATATTGAGGTTGGAAAGGATCTTGATCCGCGAATTGATCGAATCCTTAAAATGCTTGATATTCCTGGGCACCTCGGCATCGTAGAGCACGCCGTCAATGCGATAGCGAATTTTCAGTTCATCTTCATAGGGCTCAATATGAATATCGGTGGCCCGGTCACTATAAGCCTCTATCAAAATTTGATTCACAAAGCGACCGATGGATGCATCCGACTCAATGGTCTCAATTTTTTCAACATCCAAAGCGGGTTTTCTTTGGGTCTCAACAGTGTCCATCATCTTCTCAATCGTCTCAGCACCGACCCCGTAATATTTGCGAATCGCCTCCATGATATCTTTTTCGCTAGCCAAGACTGATCGAATCTTGTCTTTCACAACCATTCCTATATCATCAAGAATATGAATATCAAGAGGCTTAGACAAAGCAACGACCAGCGTGTCTTTTTCCATCGCCACCGGCATGATCTTGTAATGATAGGCAAACTTGGCCGGAATCTTTTTGATAACATCGGAGCTGATTTCAGTTTCTTTGAGATTGACGAAGTCAACTCCCAGCTGATCCGCCAAAACAGGAAGATAGACTGTTTCTTTATCCACGAATTTAAGGCGAAGCAAAGTAACGCCCAGAAGTTCACCACTTTTTTTCTGCTCTTCCAGGGCTAATTGAAGCTGCTTGGGTGTGATAACTTTCTTTTCTAGAAGAAGCTGTCCGAGGGGAGTTTTTGGTTTAAGTCTCATGCACAGAAATAGTTTCTAGTTCTTGATCGCCACACGATAATAGTTGCCTTGAAAATCGTTCATGGCTTGCGCAACCGGCGAGGTATAGGAAATCACATCTAATGGAGAATCAACCCGCAGGCGAGCAATCACATTATTGTTTTCCATAACATCCAGATATTCTCCCTGCTCCAGACCATGGACAATCCCCAGCGTGATGATAAAATGGCCGGTTTGCCGGTCAATCCATAAAATTCCCTCACGACGATTAAGCTCCTCTTCACTGTAAAGGTTTTGCTTGCGGGCCACGAAATCAATAACGTCTATGGTCTGGCCTTTTGCTCGTTGATGGTCGTCCTGAGTCATTTGGCTTTCAGCTTTCTCATTAATTAGATTGCTGACCTGAGCCTCCATTGCGGCTATCTCTTCTTGCTTATAGCGCTGATCCTGCCCCAAAAAAAAGAAAACGGCCACCACACATAAAAAAGAAATGATGACCATGATCAATCCCGCGAGCAACTGAATTTTATTTTTGTCGGCCATGATATAAAAACCCCTGAGAAGGTCTACCTTCTTTTCTTTTTATCATGCGCGTACCCCCTTGTCAACAAGCACGGAATATTTGTCCGATTCAAAATTTGCCATTTTTTCGGTTATATGGCATACTTAAAGCATGAGGAGGCAAAAGATAGCGAAAGCGTCCTAAGGCCTATCACCTTATGGAAAATCCCCTTGAAAAAGGGGATTTTTCATTGTGTTAGACATCTTCTTTTAAAAGACGAACCATATTCTTTTTATAAGCTTCTACCCCTGGTTGATTAAACGGATTGACATCCATCAGGTAGCCTGTCATGGCGACAGCCCTCTCGAAAAAATAATAAAGCTGGCCCAAGGAACTCGCCTGTCCATCTTTAAGCATAATAGTCATATTAGGAACCCCGCCTTCGAAATGAGCCAAAGCCGTGGCTTCATAAGCCTTTTTGTTGACATAATCCAAATCTTTGCCCGCCACGTAATTGAATTGATCAATGTTTTTATCCTCTTTGGGGATTAATAATTCGGTACCGGGATTTTCTATGATTAAAAAAGTTTCAAAAACATTTCGGGCCCCCTCTTGTAAAAGCTGGCCCATGGAATGAAGATCCGTCGTAAAAGAGAGAGAAGACGGATAAATGCCTTTCCCAAGCTTCCCTTCACTCTCTCCGAAAAGCTGTTTCCACCATTCTCCCAAAACCGATAATCGGTTATAAAATGTCGAGAGAGTTTCGATCACCTTGCCTTTATTGTAAAGAATATAACGGCTTGCTGCATAACAATAGGCAATATTTTCTTCAAAATCAAGATGAGAGAACTTCTCCTGAGCTAAACGGGCTCCATTAATGAGATCCTGAATGTTGATCCCGGCAATGGCCAGAGGAACAAGCCCCACCGGCGTCAGAACAGAAAACCGTCCACCGACATCTTGATCGACTTGATAGGATTTATAGCCCTCTTCATTAACCATTGTCCGCAAAGCCCCCTGTCCACCATCCGTAATGCATATGATTCGTTTTTTAAGCTCCTTGGAACTGTATTTTGTCTTCATAAATTCTTTGATAATGCGAAAGGCCAAAGCCGGTTCCGTAGTTCGTCCCGATTTAGAAATGACAATCACACTCACTCTTAAGTCTCTTAGCTGTTGCAGGAGGTAGCTCAAGTAACCTGAACTGAGATTGTGTCCGGCAAAATGGATGGGTATCTTTTGTTGAGAAATCAGAAATTCCAGCGATGCTCTGGCACCCAAATAAGAGCCACCGATACCGATACTAATGATGCAATCCGACATCGACCTGATTTGCTCACCAAATCCGGCAATTTCCGCCAAATCACTATCTTTGGTGCGTGAAGGTAAGTTCATCCATCCGGTAAAATCAGCACCTGACCCTGTTTTTTCAACCAAGTGTTGATGTGCCGTTTTGAGTTTAGGGTAAATCTCATCATAATCTTTCTCTTCGATAAATCCTTTCAAATAATCCCGATTGAGTGTGATATTCATACGATCTCCTTTAATCCTTAATCTCTAAATGGTTTCTCGATGACGCCTCCGCCAAGAACACGATCGTCCTGATAGAAAACGACGGACTGTCCCGGCGCAACAGCTCGTTGGGGTTCCTTAAAGCGAACTCTCGCTTTATTTTGTCGAAGAAATTCAACCGAACTTTCGATTTCTTTTTGATTATAACGAATTCTGACGCTTAATTGAACCGCTTTCTTGCTAATTTTATCATCCAAAAGATTGATATGATAAGCGATTAATCCATTGCTTAAAAGCTCCCCTGCGTCACCTACAAATATGGTATTGCTGGATTGATCAATTCTATTGATGTAAACGGGTTTTCCCAGAGCGATACCCAGTCCATCCCGTTGTCCAATCGTATAATGAGCGATACCCTGATGCTGACCAAGAACGCATCCCTGTCTATCTTTAATCGCCCCGGGCACTTGCACCGATTCTCCCAGACGATCTTTTAAAAATTGTTGATAACCGGAATCGGGAATAAAACAGATATCCTGACTAGCCTTTTTCTGGGCTGTTTTTAATCCCATTTGGCGTGCATAATGTCGCACTTGATCTTTGGTCATTTTGCCTAAAGGAAAAAGCACAAAAGGCAAGATTTCTTTTTTGATTCCGTATAAAAAATAAGACTGATCCTTCCGATTGTCTTCCGCTTTTTTCAACTCATATGATTGCCTTTGATGACTATACTCGACGCGAGCATAATGCCCCGTCGCTAAATACTGCCCGCCAAGTTTGCGGATTCTTTGATAAAGGCTTCCGAATTTAATATAGGTATTGCATCGCACGCAAGGATTCGGCGTGCGACCTCTCTGATATTGTTCAGCAAAATCATCAATCACATGCCTCTGAATATCTTTGGAAAAATCAAGAACATGATGAGCGATATCAATCTGCTGAGCCACTCTCCTGGCATCTTCGATGGACGCAAGGCTACAACAGGCCGGCCGGCGCTGTTTATCTAGAGAAATCCCGAAACACATCGTGAGCCCTATTGCCTCATACCCTTCTTTCTTTAAAAGGAGAGCGGCTACCGAAGAATCTACCCCACCACTCATGGCCACAAATATCTTTTTCTTGTCTCTACTCATTTTCGGTTATCCCATAAATAGCCTGAAACGTGATATTGCACATCTCTTTAATCTGTGTTTTGGAAATCGCCAAAGGAGGCATAAGGACTATCACATTGCCCAAGGGGCGCAGAATTAAACCTTTTTCACGGACCTTTTGACACACGCGCACGCCGACTTGCTCCTCCCAAAGATACGGAATCTTTTTTCTTTTGTCTTTAATTAATTCAATCCCAACCATCAATCCCAGCTGTCGGATATCGCCGACACAACCCAATTTTCGAAAGCGTTGCAGCTGCGTGCGCAAATATTGAATCTTCGGCGGAAGTTTTCTCAGAGTCTTTTCTTTTTTGAAAACATCCAAATTGGCCATCGCCGCCCTGCAACAAAGGGAATTTCCGGTATACGTATGACCGTGGAAGAATGTTTTTTTATCTTTATAGGGGAACAAAAATCCATCGTAGATTTTTTGTGTTGTTAAAGTTGCCGCCAGCGGCAAGTATCCGGCTGTTAACCCTTTAGCGAGGCAAAGAATGTCGGGCTTGATACTTTCATGTTCGCAGGCAAACATCTTGCCGGTCCGGCCAAATCCTGTAGCGACCTCATCGGCAATGAGAATCACCTCATATTTTTTGCAAAGATGGGCAATTCTTTTCATTGATCCTTTGGGCCACACCAACATTCCTCCGGCGGCCTGGATCAGGGGCTCGCAGACTAAAGCGGCCGTCGATGAATGAAACTTCTTCAAATAGTTCTCCAGTTTCTCTAAGCTTTTTTGACCAAGCCATGGAGAATCTATTTTGACCGCCTTAAAGATCAGATCTTTGTAAATTTGATGAAAAAGATCGATCCCGCCGACACTCACGCTTCCCAACGTGTCCCCGTGATACGACTCGCTGAAATGCAAAATTTTTCGTTTTCTTTTTTTCCCGATATTTTGCCAATACTGGTAAGCGATTTTGATGGCGATTTCTACCGCTGTAGAACCGCTATCGGAATAAAAAACTTTCGCTAATCCCTTGGGAGCAATAGCGATGAGCCGCTTGGCTAATTCAATCGAGGGAGTATTGGACAGGCCTAATAGAGTTGAATGACTCACTCGATTGATTTGATTTTTAAGGGCCTTATCCACCATCTTATGACGATGTCCGTGCACATTGACCCACAGACTGGAAACACCATCCAGATACCAGCGACCTTCAGTGCTTTTGAGGCAACATCCTCTGGCCTCCTCGATCACGAGAGGATGATCATTTTGCCAATCTTGCATCTGGGTAAACGGATGCCAAATAGTAGTCTGATCATCTTTTTCCCAATTACGGACACGAGACCTTGGGCACACTAAGGATTTTAAATCAATAGATCTGCAACTCTTTAGAATGGTTTCTTTCTTAAAATCCTTGAGATACGGAATGGTGCCTAGAATATTGACTTTGCCAAATTTTTTGATGGCGGCAGGATTTGTTTTCTCCGGAATTCCTTTTTTTATCTTTTCTTTTTCATTAAATAAAACACCCAGAACATCGAGGCCATAATATCGGGCCTGCTCTATGGTGAGCAATGTATGATTGATGGTGCCCAAACCCAAACGGGAGACAATCACAACAGGCAGGTTCATTGCGCGGATCAGATCAGCAATCAAATAATCCTTTGATAGGGGAACAAGCAAACCGCCGGCTCCTTCAATCAGGAGCATGTCGTAAGAAAGCTGCAGCTTTCGGGCTGTTTGAATAATCTTTCTGGGGTCAATAGATTTCTTTTGATCCGCAAGGGCGGCATGAGGACTGACGGCTTTGAAGAAAAAATAGGGATTGATCTCACGCAAAGAATCGCTGAGCCCAAGAGTTCCTTTGAGGAATGACGCATCTTCGCCGGCACACTGGATCGGCTTCATGACGCCGACCTTTAGATCTTTATTTTGAAGAAGAATTCCCAAAACCGCCGTGGCGACAGTTTTTCCTACATCCGTATCTGTAGCGGTAATGAAGATTCCTTTGTGCTTTATTTCTCTGCCTGTGCCCATATCACTTCAAAAGTAGCTTTAATTCCCGATTCATTACCATAGTGGTCCTTATAATAGTCATTAGCCCGCAAAAACCAGTTTTTTGTAATTCTTTTATTTTTTGGTAAGCGATGAGCGCCAATTCCCTGAAGCCATCTGGATAGATGAAAAAGGTCATCGTAGCTTCTCTCAGCTATTTCCGTACTGCAAATAATATTCGAAAAACCGGCCTCTTTAAGAGTTAAAGATACCTGCTGTTGATGGACAATAATTTTTTGAAAAATCTTTCCATTATCCTCCTGATCATCTGCTGTCTGCTCAAAGGATTCATGAAGCTCGCGTAAGCTTGCACGGCCAAAACCACTGAAAATGAATCGACCTTTTGGCCGCAACGCAAAATAAACATCACAGAAGCACGAGCTAAGATCATGCATCCATTGGAAAGCAAGATTGGAAACAATGTAATCAATAGATTGTTTTCGAAACGGTAATGCCGCTGCGTCGGCCGCTAGAAAATAATTTGTGCGATTTTGCTCTTGAGCTCTCTGGACCATGCCCAGAGCAAAATCGCACCCCATCACCTTCGCCCCAGGAAATTTCTCCATCAAGACCGGAAACATCCAACCGGTCCCACAGCCGCAATCGAGAACATATCGCGCGTTCGCTTGTGAAGAAACAAGCTGAAGAAGCCGCTGACCGATTTCACGCTGCAGATCGGCATGGGCATCATACGAACAAGCAGATTTTGAAAACGCTTTTTGAACGGCTTGCTTCATGTGTTTTGGATAAATTCGTCGATCATCTGATTAAAAACCTGCGGCTGGGTCACAAAAGGAAAATGTCCACAATCTTTAAATAGATAAAGCCGGGCCCCCGGAATTGCCTCTTTCATATAAAAAGCCGCTTCTTTGGGAAAAATCGTATCTTCACTGCCGTTAATAATAAAAACAGGGGCATGAATACTTCCCAGCATATCCCTTAAATCTTCATCTCGAATAATAGAGAGATATCCTTCCAAAGCTTCCCTTTGCGGAACTGGATCAGCTTTTTTAAATTTCTTCAGCCATAGAATACGGCATTGCTCTCTTTCTTTTTTTGTAAACAGCGACCGGAAAAAAATATCCAGAATTTCAGGGAAACCTCGTTCTAAATTACGCTGCAAACCCATGATTTCTGAAATTTCCAATCCATAAGGAAATTTCTCAGATCGCGTAAACCGGGCCAGACTATCGACCAGAATCAGTCTTTTCACTTTCTCTGGAAAAAAGTCTATCAGCTTTAAACTCACCAGCCCCCCGATTGAACTGCCGATTAATGTAGCTTTCTCAATCTTCAAGAATTCAAGAATATCATTTAAATCCGTGGCAATATCAGCGAGAGTCGACATCCGCCAATCACTCTGACCATGACCCGGCAAATCCAGACTGAGCGTGCAATAGCGTTCGGATAATGTTTCTGTCTGTTGGCGCCAAATCCGACGAGATGTTCCCCATCCGTGTAAAAATATCAGAACCTCCCCGCATCCTTTCATGTCATAATTCCAGCGCAAATTTCTTTGTGTCGTTATATCAGGCATAAGTCCTTTCCAATGGTTGTAAATGATTCAACAAGTTGATCGATTTCTTTTTTTGTATGCGTTGCCATCACTGTCACGCGCAATCGAGCCGTTCCATGCGAGACCGTCGGCGGGCGAATGGCGCTTACAAAAATCCCATTCTCAAAAAGTCTTGCTGAAAAATCCAGGGCCTTTTGATTCTCGCCGATCAAGATTGGAATAATAGGAGACGCACTTTCCATCGTATCGAAACCGGCCTCCTGAAGTTTTCTTCGAAGATCATTTGTATTTTGCCAAAGCTGTTTTCTTCTTTCTTGATCATTTTCAATGATATCAATCGCACAAAGTGACGCCGCGCAAACAGACGGCGGAAGTCCGGTGGTATAAATAAAACTCCTGGCGTGATTGATCAGAAAATCGATCAGCTCTTGGGATCCGAAACAATAGGCGCCAAAACTCCCTACCGCTTTGCTCAATGTTCCCATCTGGATATCAATATCATCTTTTAAACCTAAATGCTCGACTAATCCTTGCCCCCGTTTTCCAAACACACCCAAAGCATGCGCTTCATCCACCATCGTCATCGCCCCATAGCGCTTTGCTAGCCGGACGATATCCTCAACAGGGGCCACGTCTCCGTCCATGCTAAAAACGGTATCGGTCACAATGAGTTTCTTTTTTCCGGTATCTGTTTTCTTTAACCATTCTTCTAAATGATTCATATCTTTGTGATTGTAGCGTCGAAATTCTGCCCGGCTCAAGAGAAGGCCGTCAACGATCGACGCATGATTCAGCCGATCCGAGAAAATAATATCACCCGGGCTCATTACACTTGAGATAATGCCCACATTCGCCATATAGCCTGAACTAAAAACCAGGCAGGCCCGTGTTTTTTTAAACTCTGCCAATCTTTGCTCCAATTTTCTGTGAGAGCTCATATTTCCGCATACAAGCCGGCTGGCTCCGCTTCCGAATCCTTCTTTCTCCATACATTGTTGCGCTGCCTTAACAAGACGCGGATCATCCGCCAGCCCGAGATAATTGTTGGAACAGAAATTCAAAACTTCTTGTCCGTCAACTGTAATCGTTCTTCCCTGAGATCCCGAAACATCCTTAAGAGTGCGCAAAAGATCTTCGCCTCTTTTTATACTCTTTGTTTTTAACATTGCTGTTCTCATTTTCCTTTTTTGAGATGTAAAACCCAGAATTTCCGGGAATGGAGAACATCGGCGCTTGAGCCAATGCAATAACTATGCAGATGAATGAGTCTATCGAATAAAGGGCCGATTTTCTCCCGTAACATTTTTTTTGTATAGATCAGATTTTCAATCCGAGGTTTCTTTAAATGCGGCAGAAGTTCTTGACCGATATAATAGGCAGTTGGAATATCAATCATCTTAATCTTGCGATTAAAAGGAAGGAAATCAGCCAATGAGCAAAGCTGACATCGAAATCCTTTTTTTCGTGCAATTTGTTTGATGATAGAAAAATGAATCGAGTATTCAGTATGTCCGCCCAATTTCACCGCGCACGGATAGAAATCCTTACTGCCATACTCAACAAAGACAGCCTATCCACCCGTTTTAAGAATTGTTTTGGACCTTTCGATCAGCTTAGCCGCGCCCGTATTAAAAAGAAACTCTTTTCCCGCTCCACGAAAATCAAGTTGATAACGGCGGATAAGCTGAAGGGCCTGAGAATTTTTGAGCTTATTACAGATATCCTTCTTGTTAATTTTATCAACAGACAAATCGGCCATAACCTCATTGCAAATCACAAGATCATATTTCTTTTGAAATCGATAGTGCTCGACATCAGCAAGAATAAAGGAAACTTGAGTACGAAAAGATTCCAGAGCTCTTTTCTGAGCTTTCTGAAGCGTTGACGAAAGATCGAGCAGATGATAGCGAAGACCATCCGCCTTCTTCTTGTCACTTCTTCTGATCTCATCTAAAAAATCCCTGGCAAAGATTCCTGTTCCGCCTCCAATCTCAAGAATATGCGCTCCTGCTGGAATAGATTCTTTTTTTAATAACAATCGCGCAAACGCAGCCCCGTAACTTTTCCCGAAAAGAAGATTATAAGGAATTCGATATCGGTGCGAAACTGTTGTTTCCACATGCTCAAACTGCCGATCGGCATTCTTGATCTCTTTTTCATGGTATGTCTTAGAGCTTTTTCGAGTGTTTTGAAAACCTTCGAGAGCGCTCCTCTCCTGCTCAACCAAACCCGCGGCCCGCCTCACTTTTCTATTTCTTGACCACTCATCTTTTGGTTCAACCATGTTCCAAGGTGAGCGAGACCATTTTTTTATTACCTGCTGATCTACGGCACGGCAGACTTTTTTTTGTTGAGACTGTTTTTCTACACAAGCTTGAAGCAAAGAAGCTTGTTTTTCACTAATTCTTCGAATCTTATTTTGAGATCGCTGATAGGGATTAATGAGAATCCATCCTTTTTGAAGATCTTTACAAAGAATAACATTTTTCTTCAGTACAAATTTCATTATTTACCTTAAAACCGTCACATCACCGGCCATTTTCTTGACCACAACACCGGAGCCTTTGCGAATCAAAAGCCCTCCATCCTGGTCAATGTCGATCGCTTCCCCTTCCACAATACCGCTTGCATCGGCTGTACGGACATACCGATGGAGCGTTGAAGAAAGCTCCTTCCATTTCCGGATCACGGCATCAAATCCTTTTTGGGGAAAACCAAGATACCAACTTTCAATACTCCTTAAGATTTCTTTCATCAGTTCAATCCGTAAAATCAAATCACCCTTGTGGCTCCTTAAAGACGTGGCAAAATCAGGCAATTTCTCCTCTTTTGTGTTCACATTGATTCCTAAACCGATAATCAAAAATCCGACACAATCAGCTTCGGCTCTCAATTCTGTCAGAATGCCTCCAACCTTCCGATCGTTAATAAGAATATCATTGGGCCATTTGATGGTGGGACAGAATCCACACGTTTTGTTAATCGCTTCGGAAATAGCCACGGCACAAAGCAAGGTAAGCTTGGATACCTCGGTTGGCAAAAAATGCGGTTTTAGCAAAATAGACGCATAAATCCCCTGACCCTTAGGGGAAATCCAGTTGCGACCCAAACGACCGCGTCCTTTAGTTTGAGTTTCTGCGCATACGACCGTACCTTCAGGCGATTTCTGTAATCCTAACTGAAAGGCCTCGTCCATTGTGGAGTCCACACAATCATGATAGATGATCCGCTTGCCAAGAATTTTTGTCCCCAAATTATGCTGAATTTCCCACGGAAAAAGACGGTCTGGAAGAGACTTCAGCTGATAACCCAAATGGGGAACTGCAGCAATATCATAACCAAGCTTCCGTAATTCCTGAATAGCTTTCCATACCCCGGCACGGGTCATACTTAGACAATGGCTGAGCTCTTCCCCAGACAGATAGCCTTGGCTCTTTTTTAGATACTGAATGATTTTCTCTTGCATTTTATCTTCTCTCCGTAAAAATATATGATAACGTATCGCGTTTCTTATTGTCAACTAAATAGTAGTAATTAGTTTACAATAACTAAGTTCCATAAAACTACTTTTTGAAAATAAGAGGAATTAACTAGCTGAAGGAGAGAGTGCCTTTTCGTTTGGCGTAACGTAAAGCGCCAGAGAAAACAAAGTAACCTATCGCAAAAAGAAGTCCGCAGAAACACATCATAACGGCCAGCTCCATTTTCAGCGATACCAAAGAGGTCCCTCTTAAGAAAGACAAACGTACCGCATGGAGAAGATAGGTCGTAGGTATCAGGCGTGAAATATTTTGAAGGATATCCGGCAAAACACTCACGGGGAAATAAAGTCCTCCCAACAGCCAAAATAAATTTCCGATAATCCAGCGGACGGGATCTCCTCTACGAAACATAAGACCGATACTGGCCGAGATCATCCCCAATCCCTGAAAACAGAATATACCACATAGCAGAAAAACAAATAGGCTTAAACCATTAACCGAAATTGATCCTAACCCGAGGAAGAAAGCAATGAGAACAAAAAAACAGGCCGAGAGAAAACCCATAAACAGATTATAAAGTGAAAAGGCAACCCAAAGCACCGAAGGTTTGGTTGATGTTGTTAAGAGAAATTCCAGTGTTCCGCCAGCCTGTTCCCGACTGACCGATGCAGGAAATCCGTTAAGACAGGAATTGACCAAGCTCGAAACGGCTAATCCCACAATAATAAATGAAAAATAATCTCCACCGTAAATATCTAAAACGGAAGACTGCCTACCTCCTACTAAACGAGAAAAATAATAAAAAGTAAAAACAGTCAATAAGATGCCCACCCACCGTGATAAAAACGATAATGAATAACTGATATCATTAATAAACTCTTTGCGAAAAAAAGCTATAATTCTTCTTAAAGATGGCGACACAGGCCTCTTCCTTTTCTAGGTAATAAAAAAATGGTAAATTATGTTAACATTTTGATCTGCACAACCGCTTAAACGAGCTAACTGATCCATCGTCGCACAGGCCCGAAGTTCCCCTTGTTTCAAAATAGCAATGCGATCCGCCATCTCAGCAATTTCAGAAAGATGATGACTGGTTACCACAATAGTTTTTTTTTGTTCCTGACCCAGTTCGTTCTTTATGTAATATCTCATTCTCTGGCTAATATCCGTATCAAGATTTTTCATCGGTTCATCCAATAAATAGAGATCCGCTTCACGCAGCAATCCCCGGGCCAAAGTAAAGCGCTGTTTGATGCCTGCCGAGTTCTCCTGGAAAACTTTATCGAGATGATCAGAGAGTTCAAGTAATTCAGCTACCTGCGCGATTCTTTTTTGCTGCCTCCTGTGATCAAGGCCATAAAATGAAGCAAAGAGCTCTAAATTCTCTCTTCCGGTTAAACGTCGATAAAAATTCGTATGATCCCCCAAGACGGCATTAATGGTAAGATCACTTTTTGTTAGAAGATGTCCTCCGTCCGGAAGAATGACCCCGCAAAGAATTCTCAACAACGTCGTCTTGCCGCTGGCATTAGGTCCAACCAGACCCAGAATTTCCCCTTTTTGAATAGTTAAATTAATGTTCCGGCAGGCGGTAACAATATTTTTTTGTCCTAGAAGAAATAGATTGGAAATATGGGCCGATTGTCGTAACGTAAACTGCTTTGTAAGATTCTCGATGCAGATCATGTCAAATTATCTAAGTATTCTGAGATCTGATCTGCGATGTCCGGCAGATGGGTATCCTGATAAATAAGTCGACAGGCAGGCACTTGCTGAGTCAACTTCTTTAAAACTTCAATATGCTCTCTTGTTTTTTCGTTTAAAACAGGTTGACTGGGAGGGAATTCTTCCTTTATCAAACGCATAAGAGCCTGTTTTTTTGATACTTTTTTGATTATAGGCTTTTTGACTTTTGCGTATTGAGGAAAAATAAGCGCTTCGGGAGGGAGAATGCACTCATTGGTCAATGTCTTCTTTTGTTCAAAAGCTTTGTAGTCTATAAGAAATTTATCTTTCTTCACTCCGGCAGAAGAAACCATTTTATTCCTCGATTCATCAAGAATCAATTCGGGAAACAGCTTGAGGCACTCCCTCTTGATTTTCGGCTGCGAGAAAAATTGGGAACAGCGTATCCGGGCTTTCTGTTTAAAAAGAATCACTTTGTCGTCTGATAAAAGACCGAAATTTCCCCGGCAAAGAGAAAGTGCCAGATTCGTTTTTCCGCTACCGGTGGGCCCAAGAATAAGGACGGCCTTTTGATCATGATAAACACAGGCCGCATGACAAATAAACCATCCAAAAAATCGAAACAGATATCTTAAGGGTTGAAAGAAAATCAGGTCAAACAGAAGATGATTTTCGAAATCCGCTGGTGTGGCAATAAAAGAGGCCACTTCCCTTTTTTTAAGATCAATCATCGTGCGGATCATCCGCAGTCCCACATCCAGATGTATTCGGTTTTTTTCGGTAAATCTGTTATGAAAGACAGGAAAGGTCTCAAAGCAATCACTTCTTGATCGAGGCAAGTCAGAGTACGCCGTCCTCTGACAATGAATCGTAATTGCTTTCCTCTTTTTGATAAACGAATTCTTCCGCCTCAAAAGTTTTAACGGTCCAGAAATAACTTGATAGATTTCCCTCGAATTGGTAAAGAAATTGATTTGAAACTCAAAAAGAAAGAAAGTTGCTCTGTATATTCTTGACATGAAAAATTTAAAAAAGAGATCTCAAGCCATGCTGCATTCGTAAAGAAGCGCCTCCAATGCCTAAGATTTTCGCCTTTTGGGATATTTGATCACGCAGGGCTTTTCGTATCTCAGGCTTTGCTTTTCTTCTCTAGCTGGATATCTTCATCTTTTCTAGCGGCCATTTAACAGTCATTTTACCAAAACTTAAGATGTTCTTCTAAGTATTTCTTCTTTCTCAAGAAAGCTAACAAAATTTCTCACATCCTGTTTGATTTCCTCAATGGGTCTCTGGTAATAATCGGCTATCTCTTCTATGGTCCGGGATGTTTCCTTTGTTCTCTGCAGGCTCAACCAAATTCGGCTGGCCGTGTCATTTAAGCGATAGGTGAGAGAACCTTCAGAAAAAACCACCAAGCACAATGAACCCGCATTTTGAAACCAAGTGGCCAGACACTGCAAAGACCAACGCCTGTTTTGTCCGTCAAGAAAATCCATCGAGCGACAAAACGGCTTAATATCTTTGGCCTCTTTCAATGAGTGTTTTGTCAAGCCGAGTCTAGCCTTGGCCATTACCGAAATGGAGCCGCAAAAAGTACATGTTTGCAGAAGTGCCCAGTAGAAAGAAGATTTATTTTCTTTGCTGCTATTTCCAGACAATCTCGAAATCAAACTCTCGCAAAGATTTTTCAATGGCTTTAGGCAAAGTCGCAGGGCATCTCTTAAACCCGTTCCACCCCCAATTCCTAAATGCAAAACTCCGTATTTGAAACTGATCACGGCGGCGGCCTGGCCGTATTCAAAATGATGCGCACAGAATTCCAAAAATCGAGCCTTATGCTGATGATACACAATCGAGTCCGACACGTAAGTCATTTCATATCCCAAGAAAGAAATACGCCAGCTGATCTCCGTATCTTCGCTGGTGATCAGATCTTCGTCAAAATATCCGGCTTCTTCAATGGCCGATTTTCGAAAAGCGGCATTGGCCGTGACCACCCGTGGTAAATCCAGCAGGTCTTTTCCGAAGATACCTGATTCCTGATCCAAGAAACCAATTTCTTCCGCAAAGGCTTCAAAATCTGTTTCGGTTTTGTATCCGACTATTTTCCCACCGCAAATTGCAATGTGATCCTTTCCTTCAAAACCCCGCAGAATATTTTTCAGCCAATTGGTATCGACGATGCAGTCCGCATCGGTAAAGGCAATATATCGACCCCGCGCCTCTTTAACCCCTTTATTTCGGGCATAGCCTCTCCCCCTTTTCGATTCGTAAAGATATCGAACATTATAAGTGTCGACAATGTCTTTCGTCTGATCTGTCGAACCATTATCTACCAGAATAATTTCCCTCTGATCTTTAGGATAATCCAGGCGCATCAAAGAATCAAGGCAATCAGTTATCGTTTTCTGGGCATTTCTCACAATAACGATCACCGAAACCAACGGATTCTTTCCCTCAGAAATGTTCTTCATTAGACTTTATTGGCTCAAATGGCACTCAAAAGTAAACGATTGCATAGGATATTATCTAGACGACCCGGAGAGCGTCCGGATTAAAGATTCCGATTCTAAATCTTCGATTAAATCGATAATATCATCGCGGGCTTTTTGATAAGAAATTTTATACCGACGCATCAATTTGCGAATCATCTGCTTGAAAGAATTTTTTTCTTGAAGATACTGCCAAATCAACGCGCCCGAATGATTGAGATAATAATAATGACCGGAATCGAGACTTAAAACAACAATTTCATGATCGATCTGGCGCCAGACGACACGATCTTCATCAATAAAATAACTTGCCTCTTTTTTCCTGGGATCAGATTTCATGATTTTCATTTTATCATAAGCGTAAGGGGTGTCAAACAAAGCTCATGATGGA
>CAYZIY010000019.1:0-28904 GCA_964478715.1 uncultured Planctomycetales bacterium | reverse complement strand
CGAGTCCCAGCTCTTTAAGAATTTCTCGTCCTCTGGTTCCCATAATTAACCTCCTTTATTCTTCAACAGGTTCAAAGTCTTCTTTTCCGACTCCGCATTCCGGACAGACCCATGTGTCGGGAATATCCTCAAAAGCGGTTCCCGGTTGCACGCCGTTATCCGGATCGCCTGCGTGGGGATCATAGATATAACCACATGCTGTACATTTGTATTTCTTCATGTCCTTCCCTCCTTTGGTCATTGCTTGACCGTTACGCATTGATGTGGATCAAAAGGATTCATCCGTATGGCGAGAGAAAAAAGGTACGGATAATCCTTCTTTAAATGTTTCATATAATCCAGCCATTGGGCAAAAAGCTGACGGGACACCCGGGCAATATCTCCGGCCAAATGACAATAGTCGCTCTGGGGAAGATCAATCAATGTGTATCGATTAACCATCTCTTCAGTCAAATGAAAAACGGCCCATAATAAATTCGTGAAACTGCGATGTTCCAATAATACAGGATTTTCCAATAATCTTAAAAGAAAATTTCTGCGTTGCTCAAGAAAGTTCTTTAAATCACCCAAATCGCCCCGCCGGCCGTCAATCTCAAAATCATAATGCTGAACTTGTTTTTTTGCTTTATCAAAATCCCTGCCTGTCCAATCGGGTTGAACCATCAAACATTCTCTTTCCTTATTGCCATTTTTCTCAAAAGAAGCGATCTTTTTCATCAGGTCATTTCCGACTTCACTAAAAAAAACCCCGATAACCATATTGAGTTTAGACATCACGGCTTTCTTTTCGCGGGCAGATAAAATCCGATGAATAATCAGACTTACAATCAACACCTCGATCGGCAGAAAGGCCACATCCCCCACCAAATAGATAAAAATATGATGGGCATCACGGAAGACGGCATAATGGAAATAGTAAAGAACCGCAGAAGCCAAAATCAGGATAATGCCCAGAACTATTTCCCAACGCATTTTTTTCACTTTTTCCATTTTAACAATTCCTCTAGTCTATAATCATTATTATATAGGAATGAATATTACACTAAAGCCGCCTTCCTGTCAAGCCTTAATCATCCTCAGACTTTTAGGAGCAAACCTAAGAAACCGGCCCCGATAATAATAAAAGCTGGATGGATTTTCGTAAAGAGGAAAAGACAAAACGCTGTCACTATGACCAGCAGATTTCTTAACTTTATAAGACTGACAACTGGAATAGTCTGAAAAGCGACAGCAATAATCATCGCAAAAACAACCAGCTGAATAATATGAAAGGCATTTTGAACATGTAAAGAATTTCTATAGCGTGCATAAAAATAGGTAGCAATCATGATCAGGATGACGGGCGCAAGCAGATTGGCCAAATTGGCCACAATAGCCCCGGGAACACCGGCCATCTTGTATCCGGTGTAGGTCGCAAATTTGATTGAGATAGCCCCAGGAAATATTTTGACAACGCCTAGAATATCGAGAAATTCTTCTTTAGTAAGCCACTGATAGCGCTCCACAACTTCTTTTTGGATAAGCGGCAGAAAGGAATAGGCCCCGCCGATGGCAAAGCATCCGATTCGTAAAAACGAAAAAAATAGCTGCCAGAGAATCATGGACGATATTTAAGCCTTGGGGTCATTGAAATGTTTTTTGATATAATCCTTAAGGAGCCGCGTGGCTTCCTCTTTGCACTGCCCGCACACGGTTCCCAGTTTGGTCTTTTCCTGCAGTTGAAAGTAATTGCGCGCGCCTTCTAAAACCGCCTCTTCGATCTCATGATCGGTAACATTCATGCACTGACAGATAATCCGCGCTTCCTCTTTCTCAATTCTTTCTTCCATCCCATTGCGTCGATAGTAATCGTCAATGGCGGCCCGCAAGGCTTTATCCCCTAAAACCGAACAATGAATTTTATGCTCCGGTAAACTGCCCAATTCTTTGGCGATATCTTTAGGAGAAACATGGTAGGCCTTCTCGATCTTCATGCCTTTAACCATCTCAGAAAGAATCGATGTGCTGGCAATGGCCGAAGCGCATCCGTAGGTTTTCCATTTGCAATCAGTAATCGTGCCTTTATCTTTATCAACCTTAATAAAGACAACCATCTGATCTCCGCATTTGATATTACCGACAACCCCTTTGCCGTCTTCCTGATAGCCGCTTTCATCCATCAGGATATTCTTTGGATTTGTGAAATGTTCTTTGACTTTTTCTGTATAAACCCACTGGTTCTCTTGATCCATCACGGCCTCCTCAAATAAGCCGTTGACATCTTTCTGATTTTATCGATCACCATCGGTAATTTACTAAGAACGTAATCGATATCCTCCTCGGTGGTTGAGCGGCCCATGCTAAAGCGTACTGAGCCATGCGCGCGTTCGGCGGAAAGTCCTATCGCCAAAAGCACATGCGAGGGATCAAGCGACCCTGAGGCGCACGCGGAACCCGTCGAGATGGCAATGCCTTCCATATCCAGATACAGTAAAATTGCCTCTCCTTCAGCGCCTTCAAAGGAAACGCTTAAAGTATTCGCAAGAGCCTCAGTTGGATGACCATTAAAATAAATATCGGGAATATTGTTTTTGATACCTTGTTTGAGTTTATCTTTTAACTGCTGCAAACGTTTGGCTTCTTCTTCCATTTCCTGAGCGCGCATCTCAATGGCCTTGCCCAGACCGATAATGCCGATGGTGTTTTCGGTACCTGCACGCCGGCCACGCTCCTGATGACCACCGCGAATCATCGGGCAAAACGGCGTGCCCTTCTTAATATAAAGCGCGCCCACACCCTTAGGGCCGTAAATCTTATGGGCGGAAAGTGTGAGAAAATCAACATTCAATTCTCTGACATTAACGGGAATCTTGCCGACCGCCTGAACCGCGTCGGTATGAAATAAAACCCCCTGCTGATGCGCCAAATCGCAAGCGGCCTTTATATCTTCAATGGTGCCGATTTCATTGTTGGCCATCATCACCGAGACAATTCCTGTTTTTTCTTTTAAGTAATCTTTGAGTTGATTCATATCAATCTTGCCGTACTGATCCACGTTAAGATAGCAAATCTCAAGTCCGCGGTCTTTAAGGCACTTTGTGGTCTCTAAAATGCAGGGATGTTCAATCTTTGTCGTAATAATCCGATGGATACCGCGCGCGCATAAAACACACTGATCCTTCGGCGGACAGGATAAAAGCATTAAAACAGTATTATTGGCCTCTGAACCGCTGCCGACAAAGATGATCTCCTCGCTTGAGGCACCAATCAGCTTGGCCACCGATTCCCGCGCATCTTCGACATACTTTCTGGATTCCCTTCCGAAGACATGCATGCTGGAGGGATTACCGAATGTCTCCAAAGAATCAGTCATCACCTTTTTGACCTCAGGATGTAAGGGTGTTGTGGCATTATGATCTAAGTAAACCATTTTTTCAGGCATCATTAACTCCTCGATTATGTCTGGCCAATCTCGATCATCCTTCCCGGTGTAATCATATTCTGAATACTCTTTTGGGCCCTGTGAATAATGGTTTCAGGTAACTCAACTTGGTGAATATTGTTTTCAAGAGCCAATTTGACTTTTTCTAAAGTGCTCCGTTTCATATTGGGGCACAGAGCGCGGTCGGTCACCGGATAAAATTGCTTTTGCGGATAGGCTTTTTTCAAAGGATAAAGCATGCCGGTTTCGGTGGCCACGAGGAACTCCTCGGCGCCTGACTCTTTGGCGTATTTGAGCATTCCCGAAGTGGAAACAATAACATCGGCCAGGGCCAAGACGACCGCTGAGCATTCAGGATGGGCCATGACCTTCGCCTCCGGATGTTCTCGCTTCGCTTTTTCGATATCTTCAGGCAGAATCATCGCATGAGTCGAGCAATATCCCTGCCAAATGATAACATGACGCTTGATCCGGGAAGCCGCATAACTGGCTAAATGTTTATCGGGAACAAAAACAATCTCATCATCTTCGGTGAATTTTTCTCTCAGGATATCGATGGCATTGGCTGAAGTACAGCAGACATCACACTCGGCTTTGACATCAGCGGGGGTATTGACATAGCAGAGAAATTTGGCTTTGGAATATTTCTTTTTGAGTTCACGGACCTGATAAGCCGTAATCATATCGGCCAATGGACATCCAGATTCTTTGTCGGGAATCAAAACGATTTTTTGAGGAGAAAGAATCTTGGCGGTTTCGGCCATAAAATAGACGCCACAAAACACAATGACATCAGCCTTTGTTTTTGACGCCTCGATACTCAAACCAAGCGAATCACCGGTAAAATCCGCAATGTCCTGCACCTCCGGGCGCTGATAGTTGTGGGTCAGAATAACTGCATTTCTTTTTTCTTTAAGTAATTGTATGTCTTTGATGATATCCACGATAGTTATATCCTTTTTCAATTTAATTTGTTTTTTTCTTCGCCGATTGGACAAGTTTATTAAGCGTTATGTTATCGAGCGTTTCGCTAACCTTTTCACTCAAAAGAGCCCAAACATTACGCGTGAGGCATACTGAATTTCGCCTGCAATAAGAAGGATTATTCATGCAATCGACGAGATTGAGGCTCCCCTCAAGCGGTTCAACAATTTCTTTGATCGTGATTCTCTTTGGATCTTTAGCCAGCATGTATCCCCCATGCACGCCCCGCCCTGAATTAATCAGACCTTTAGTTTTTAGAGGAATGACGAGCTGGCTTAAGTACTTCTCCGAGATTTGCCCGCTTTTGGCAATGTCCTTTAAATAAAGAAAGCCATGGCCATAATGGAGAGCTAACTCGATCATCAAATGCAATCCATATCGCGCTCGTGTAGAGATTTTCATACTTTAACTCTTTCCTACTATCCCTAGTATTTTAGTAGTATTTACAGGAATTTGATTGAAATGTCAAGTTATTTCTTAAAAGCTGAAACTGTATTTTTTACTTTTTAATGTCTCTTCTGGTGTTAATCTTAATTTATGAGAAACAAGAAAAGAAGATTATCAACGATTTAGAAAAACAGAATATCCTGCGGGTTATCCTTTCAAATAGAGTAGCTTCAAAGACACCCGGGCTGGGAATTTTCGGGAAAACTTACTGTCCTCTGATATCGGATTATCTTAAAAAAACTTTGTGATTGTTCTACAATTTGGATAGTGGTTAAAAGTTTTCTATACTCGTTGAGTTTTCTCTGTAAGAACTTTCAATTCTTCTATCAAGGATGATGAAATTGCACTTTTCTTCATCCGCCACTGCCAGTTGGCATCGGTTGTGCCGGGGGTGTTCATGCGAGCGCATGAGCCTAAACCCAGAAGGTCCTGGGTAGGGATAATGGCGGTATTGGCTTTTGACTGCATGGCCAGAGTGATCAAATCCCAGGGAAGTTTGGATTTGGTAATTTTATGTTTGAGATATTTCTCGATATTATGCTTTTCCTCATCGGCGGCATCGTTTTCAAACCATCCTTTGATCGTATTATTATCATGCGTTCCGGTGTAAACCACACAATTCTCGATATAATTGTGCGGTAGATAAGGATGCGCTTGTTGATCACCGTTAAAAGCAAACTGCAAAACCTTCATCCCCGGCAATTCATGTCGAGCAATGGCCTCGCGGACATCATCAGTGATCATTCCCAGATCCTCGGCGATGATTTTCAGTTCAGGTAATTGTTCTTTAATCGTATGAAAAAAATCATCCACCGGCGCCGGGATCCATGTGCCGTTGATGGCCGTCTCTTCGTGTGATGGTATTTGCCAGTAAGCCACTAACCCGCGGAAATGATCGATACGGGTAATATCATAATAGCGAAGATTGATTCTCAAGCGGTCCAACCACCAGGAAAAACCTGTTTCCTTAAGCCGGTCCCAATGGTAAATCGGATTGCCCCAGCGCTGGCCAGTTTCTGAAAAATAGTCCGGCGGCACACCGGCTACAAAACGCGGCTTTTTTTGATCATCCAGCTGAAATAAATCCTGATGTGCCCAGACATCAGCGCTATCTTCATTGACATAAATGGGGATATCGCCGATAAACAGCACCCTTTTCTCGGCTGCATAATTTTTAAGCGCCTGCCATTGCCGATCAAAACAGAACTGAATGAATTTTTCTTTTTCAATCGCTTCGGCCAATTCCTGGCGGGCTTTGCTCAACGCTTCTTTTTGTCGATCACGAAATTCCGACGGCCATTCATTCCATAATATGCCATTGAATTTCATTTTTAACGTAACAAAAAGAGAAAAATCATCCAGCCAGAAGAACTGCTTGCCGCAAAACTCTTCAAAGGTCTGCCGGTTAGTATTGTTCTGCTTAAAACGAGCAAAGGCTTTATCGATTATTTCTTTTTTAAGCGCAATGGCTTTCGGGTAGTCAACTTTGTCTTTGGGAAAATCATTCTGGCCCTTAATATCCTGATCAGTGAGAAAGCCATCTTCCTTTAGCTTGTACGGACTTAAGAAAAGAGGATTCGCGGCAAAGGCTGAAAAACTGCTGTAAGGCGAATTACCGTAAGCTGTCTCTGTGGGATTTAAAGGAAGAACCTGCCAGTAAGTTTGCTTGCTTTGATGGAGAAAATCGATAAAAGAATAGGCGCCGGGGCCTAAATCACCGATGCCAAACTCTGAGAGTAATGAGCTGATAGGCATCAAAACACCGCTGGCTCGCTTGTCAATCATCCGCCGCTTTTGACCTCCAGATAATCACTGAGTCCGTCGAAGTGTTCGATCCACTGCGCGCTTTTTTGATCGCCCGTCTCTGCCTTCTTCTTGATCGACTGATAAAATTCTTTGCCAATGGCAAAGCACATATTCTGGGCTTTCCAAATATTGAGATTTAATCGCAGGGGTTTAAGAACATCGAATAATTTCCTTAAGAAAATCAGCGGTTGGTCATCTTGAGGATTGCGGAAAAATTGAACCATTTGTTCATTAACCAGTCCGCTAACAACAAACTCCAGAGTCACCTTGTCGATCTCCAGAGACCACTCTTTGATCTCATTGACCAGATTCACAACACGCTCAAAATCAATCGGACGAATGCTTAAGACTCTCAATAAATCGGTATTGAGCATGACCACCAGTGTCGAGGCCAAAATTTTTGGAAGAGGAATGTGAAGCTTTTGAACCACATCAATGATCGGATGGTGGTATTGCGTGATTTTCTTTAATGACGTCTCCACTTCTTCCAGGGTGGTGTCTAAAATTTGCAAAAGAACTTTCCTTTGCTCGTCCTTGAACAAATGCCACAAAGAAAAATGATGATCTAGAAAATGCTCTTCGATCAGTTGGTTGATCGCCTGATCATCCTCTTTGTTAAACAATTCTTTGAGTTGATTTTCAAGCGAAGTAAAATCTTTTTCTTCTGTCAACTGCGCAACACCTCCGATCAAATTATGATCTCCTTTGTGAAAAACGGCAAAACAAACATCTCTCTGATACCAGGTAATATCGGAAGCAATCCGGCAGAGACCATAAGCCAGGGTCTTTTTGTTCTTATTGTGCTTTTCATAATGCTGATTGGAAATGCTATAGTTATAAATAGCCGTTTCCTTTTCATATTCCTCGAAAAGTGAACTAACAGCATAATGAGCGCCCACCCGCAAAAGATTGACAATGGAAGGCCTCACCTGTTGTTCGTATATTTTGGCCGCGTTTTCGAATTTCAAAATGTTGCTTTTAGCCTCAGTGATTTTCTTCAGAAAAGGCTTTTCAAGTTGCAGCCCAGCGTCCTGTTCGGCTAACTGAATGGCCCGCGCGGCATAGCTGATGATCTGAATTGTCTCGATATTGGAAATATCATCCCAGAACCATCCACAGCTGGTATACATCAACATCGCATTAAGCTGCATTTCGCAAAGTCTTAAGAATTTGATCGTTTCTTCCTGCGAAAGTTTTTTCTGTGTATTTTGAGCAATAAATTTTTTGACGTTTTCTCTGTCTCGATTAAGCACTACTTCGATGTAATGATCGCGCACACCCCAGACATCTTCGCAAAATAAGGACATCTCTTTCTCATAGCCTTTGATCATCTCATCCCGCAACCAATCCAAAGATTCCCTTAAAGGTTTACGCCACTTTTGATTCCATTCGGATTTTAAACCGCTGTGACAACCGCAATGCTTTTTCCATCGATCAACCCCATGAAAACAGCTCCAAGAGCTGTTTTCATAAATCTCCACCTCGTATTCGGGAGGAAAGCGCTTGAGAAAATCGGCATAGACCGTAAGATTAGCCAGTTGATTGTCTTCGATATGATACAAACAATAAGCGAGAGCCATATCCCCAAATGTATGGTGGTGCCCGTAAGTTTCTCCATCGGTTGCAATGGAAATTAACTGAGGACCTTCTCTATGACTCTCAAAAGCTCCCAGCAGGCGACCGGCAAAATCTTCACCGCTAGCTAATAATTTCTCAAAGGAAACCGCCTGAGAAATCGGACCATCATAGAAAAAAAGAGCAATCGTCTTTCCCGATGGCAACCGAGATTGATATGCTCTTTTAGGATCAATCCGCTCGCCGACATCCTCCCAATCCTGATCCCCCATTTTTCTGACTCGCTTGGCCTGGCGAGGAGCCAAAATCGTAAACGTGATACCGTTTTCGGCCAAACTCTCCAATGTCTCATAATCTACAGCGGTCTCAGGAAGCCACATTCCCTCGGGTTTTCTTTGAAAACGATGTTCAAAGTCTTTAATCCCCCAAAGCACTTGAGTACGCTTGTCCCGTCTATTAGCCAGGGGCATAATCATATGATTATAGGCCTGGGCGATGGCTGAACCGTGTCCGTTAAAATGTTTGCGGCTTAAACGATCCGCATCCAGGATAGCTTTGTACGCTTCCGGTTCTTTTCGCTCCATCCAGGAAAGCAGCGATGGTCCGAAATTAAAACTCATCCGTGAATAATTGTTGCTGATATCGATGATTTTTTTCTGCGATCCGAGAATGCGACTGGCGGTGTTGCGTGCGTAACACTCGGCTGTCACGCGCTGATTCCAATTTGCATAAGGATAAGACGAATCTTGGAATTCTACCTCACCAAGCCAGGGATTTTCCCGAGGCGGCTGGTAGAAGTGACCGTGAATACAGATATATTTATTATTCAAGCGTGATGTCGGGTTCATTTATTCGATGTCCAGCTCTATTTTCCAAATGTCCTTGGCATATTGCATAATGGTACGATCAGATGAAAACGGACCGGCATGAGCCACATTGATAATGGATTTGGTAATCCACTTTTGTTGATCTTGATAGATTGATGAAACATGGTTTTGTTTCTGAAGATAGAAATCAAAATCAGCGCACAGACAAAAATAATCTCCCTTATTGATATAATCGATAAGCGGATGAAAAAGATCCAGCTCATGGGGGCAAAAAGCGTTATTGTCGATCATCTGGATGATCTCTTTTAAAAGCGGCGAGCGGTCAATGTACTCCTGCGGATTATATCCTCTTTTTCTCAACTGAGTGACCTCATCGCTCTTGAGTCCAAAGATAAAGATATTCTCTTCTCCCACAAGATCGCTGATTTCAATATTAGCCCCATCCAGAGTACCGATCGTCAGAGCGCCGTTAAGCATAAATTTCATATTACCTGTGCCTGAGGCTTCCGTTCCGGCGGTTGATATTTGTTCGGAAAGATCGCTGGCGGGAAAAATTCTCTCCGCCAAAGAAACCCGGTAGTTTTCCAGAAAAATCACTTTTAGCCGATCTCCCACCGCCGGATCATTGTTAATCATCGCCGCAATGCTGTTGATGAATTTGATAATCAGCTTAGCCATAGAGTAGGCCGGAGCGGCTTTTCCTCCGACAATAAACGTGCGCGGCTGGATAAATTTTGACGGTTCATTTTTTAAACGCAAATATTCAGCTATCATATAAAAAGCAAACAAAAGCTGACGTTTGTACTCATGTATGCGCTTAACCTGAACATCAAACATTGACTGCGGATCGATCTCGATACTCATCTGTTGCTTGATGTATTGCGCCAACTGCTTTTTATTGCTGTCTTTGATCTGTTTCCATTTTTCCCGAAAATATGCATCATCTTTTAATGGAAGAATCTTCTGGATTTCATTGAGATTAACAACCCACTTCTCCCCGATAGAATCCGAGATCAACTTGGATAGTAAGGGATTGGCTTTTAACAGCCATCGTCTTTGCGTAATCCCGTTGGTTTTATTATTGATTTTCTGCGGAAAGAATTCATGAAGATCTCTAAAGGTATATTGCCTCAGTAGATCCGTATGAAGCTTAGAAACCCCATTGATCGAATAGCTGCCCACAATAGCCAGATTGGCCATGCGCACTTTCTTGGGTTCCCCCTCCTCAATTACAGACATTTTCCTTAATTTTTTGATATCACCGGGATATTTTTCTTCAACCTCTTTGAGAAAACGTGAATTGATTTCATAAATAATTTGCATATGGCGAGGCAAAACTTTCTCCATGAGTCTTACCGACCAGCGCTCCATAGCTTCGGGCATCAAAGTGTGATTGGTGTATGCAAATACCTGACGGGTAATCTGCCAGGCATTGTCCCATTCCATGGAAAAATGATCAATCAAGATGCGCATCAATTCAACAACACCAATGGCCGGATGTGTATCGTTGAGCTGAATGGCCACTTTCTTTGGCAAATCATTGAGATCTTTATTGTCAGCCATGAACCGTCGGATAATATCGGAAATGGCAGCGGATGTAAAAAAATATTCCTGTTTTAGTCTTAATTCTTTCCCTTGGCGCATATCATCCCGGGGATAGAGGACTTTGGAAATTTCCTCGCTGACGATCTTTTTATGAACGGCTTTCTGATAATCCCCTTGATTGAATATCTCCAAATCAAATTCTTCGGTGCTACGGGCAGACCAAAGCCTGAGTGTATTAACGACGTTGTTCTGATACCCGGGAATGGGAATGTCGTAAGGAACCGCTAGCACATCTTGTGTATCAATCCACTCAGCTCTTTGCCGACCATCCGATCCCTGTCTCATCTCCACCCGACCATAATAACGCACCTTGACTTTATATTCGGGACGGGAGAACTCCCAGGGACTTCCGTGACGCAGCCACTGATCGGGCAGTTCAATTTGATAACCGTCTCTGATCTTTTGATGAAAGATTCCGTAATCATAGCGAATACCGTAACCGTAAGCCGGAATACCCAGCGTTGCCATAGAGTCGAGAAAACAGGCAGCCAGACGACCCAGACCGCCGTTGCCTAATCCGGCATCCAGCTCCTGCTCGCGAATTTTCTCTAAATCTAGCTCAAGATCTTGCATTGCTTGTCGGACCTCGTCTTCCAAGCCTAGGTTATACATGTAGTTGCCGAGTAAACGTCCAATGAGAAATTCCATGGACAAATAATAAACCCGGCGTACATTTTCCCGGTGATACCTCTGCTGTGTATTGATCCAACGCTCCACCACACGATCGCGGATCGCAATAGCCAAAGCCAAAAAATTATCGTTGATTGTTGCGGAAAAACGGTCTTTAGAAAGGGCATACTGACGGTTGACTTCAAAGGACACCTTCATTCCTTCTGTCGTCATCTCTTTGTTGATCGTTTCCCAATCTAAGGTGGGGCTATTTTTCTTTTCTTCGTTCATGGATATTCCTTTTTGGCTGTATTGTATTGAAAAAGTTACTTAAATACCAGATATTTTCACTGAAATTTATTAAGACCGAAGCGGGAAGCCTTGATGACTATTTTTTCTTTAAATAAAGGACACCGAGCGGAGGCAATGTAAGGACAAGAGAAAAGGGTTGGTCATGGGATGGCTGACTGTCTGTTTCTTTTGCGCCGAAATTCCCGATGCCGCTGCCGGCATATTCTTTGGCGTCACTGTTAAGAACTTCTTTCCATAGACCCGACTCGGAAATCCCAATACGGTAATTTTCTCTGACAACCGAAGTCATATTGCAAACGACAATCACTTGCTCTCCCGTTACCTTGGCGATGCGCCGAAAAGCAATCACACTTTGCTGCCAGTCATTGACTTCAATCCACTGAAATCCACTGGGTGAGAAATCATCGCTGTAAAATGCTGGTTCCTTTCGATAGAAAGCGTTGAGATCGCTAATCCAGCGCAACATGCCCTGATGAAAAGGATATTGAAGCACATGCCAATCCAAGCTTTTTTCCTGATACCATTCAATCCACTGGCCGAATTCTCCGCCCATAAATAGTAATTTCTTTCCGGGATGACCAAACATATATCCGTAGAGACAACGCAAATTGGCATGCTTCTGCCATTCGTCACCAGGCATTTTCCAGTACAAAGATCCTTTTCCGTGAACCACTTCGTCATGGGAAAGAGATAGAATAAAATTTTCATGAAAAGAATAGAGCATACTGAAGGTCAATTCGTGATGGTGATGTTTGCGAAAATACGGATCAAGAGAAAAATACTTGAGTGTGTCATGCATCCAGCCCATATTCCATTTAAAGCCAAAGCCGAGGCCTCCACTTTCATGTGTAGGTCGTGAGACTCCGCTCCAAGACGTTGATTCTTCGGCGATCGTCTGGATATCAGGAAATTTTTCGTAGACAATTTGATTGAAACGTCTCAAGAATTCGATTGACTCAATATTTTCTTTGCCGCCATATTGATTGGGCAGCCATTCACCTTCTTTGCGCGAATAATCTAGATAAAGCATGCTCGCAACCGCATCAACCCGTAATCCGTCAATATGATATTTATCCAGCCAAAACAAAGCACTTGAGATCAGAAATTCCTTCACTTCATTGCGGCCATGATTAAAGATATAACATTTCCAATCGGGATGAAAGCCACGCCTGGGATCAGCATGTTCATAGAGATGCGTCCCGTCAAAATAGGCCAGTCCATGTCCGTCTGTCGGAAAATGGCTAGGCACCCAATCAAGAATAACGCCAATATCGCTTTGATGAAGTTCGTCAATCAAAGCCATAAAATCCTGAGAACTACCATAACGGCTTGTCGGCGCAAAATAACCCAAAACCTGATATCCCCACGACGGATAATAAGGATGCTCCATAACCGGCATAAACTCTACATGGCTGAAACCCGTTTTTTTTAAGTAGGGAATCAGATACCGGGCAATTTCGCGATAATTCAAATACTTCTCACCGTTTTCCCCGCCCCTTCGCCAGGATCCCAGGTGAAGCTCATAAATGGAAATGGGCGCATCGTGTGCATTTCTTTTTTTGCGCTCTTTCATCCATTGAGAATCTTTCCATGAATATTTTAAATCACAAACTCTAGAAGCTGTCCCAGGAGAGATTTCACTACCAAAAGCAAAAGGGTCGGCCCGCTGTGTTTGATAATTGTTGTGGTGAGAAACTATATGGAATTTGTAAAGCGCGCCTTTTCGAATACCAGGAATGAACCCTTCCCAAATTCCAGATTCATCGCCGCGCATCTTCAAAGGATGACTTTGTGGATTCCAGCTGTTGAAATCTCCGACCACAGAAACGTATTTTGCATTGGGGGCCCAAACGGCAAACAAAACGCCGGCTTGACCTTGTGGGGAAATCATTTTTGCCCCCAGCTTATTATAGAGGCAAAAATGATTTCCCTCCTTAAACAAATAAATATCATGCTCTGTCAGCAGGCTATGATCGTAATGAATTTTGTTTTCTGTTGCTTTTTGATTCATGGTTGATGTTTTTTTATTCCAGTCCTAAAGCACGCCGGCCTCGGTGGCAAATCTCTTTTGCATATTCGGTCCAGATTCCCTCTCCCCAATAACGAAAACAACTTGTTTGGGATAAAAGAAGATACAAAAGAGCTTCTTTATATTTCGGATCTTGATAATCGGCTTTCTTGCCATCATACTTTTTGTGAAATTCCACGCTGAGTTGATTGATCGGATCCGTCACGCTTTCATATCCTTTGACCCAATCACGATCATTGGTCCAGCTGGCTTTATCCAGATTAAAATTCGAATCTTTTGCATGGACCTTTGCAATCGCTTCGTCAGCCGCACCTTCTTTGAGGGTACCAAATTCCTGCCAAATCCGATGCTGGCTGACGGGCTGCACGGGAGTCAGCATCTCCATTGCTAAACCAAGCTGGTGCAAGAACTCAAGATATTCCGTTCCATTGATCGCCACCACACCCTCGTTACCAATCTCTCCAAACGCCTGTTTGTAGGCTGGAGGAAATTCGTTCATCATCACACCCCCATTTTCGCCATCGCCAATTTGGCAGACAAAAGGCGGAATATTCTTACCCGCATAATCCTGGCGAGATTTTGTCTTGGCTTCGTAAAAGGGCTGCATTTGAGCGACTAATTTTGTATCTGAACCCTGTGTCTTAATCAGCACAGCAATTTCTGCTACTTCACCCTTCGAATTCTTGGCCGCCAGCTTATGCGGGAAATTCGGTCGATCAATTCCCTGGCCGTCCATTTTCTCAATGGTGTGTTCTTGCACCATCAGCCACATATATCCGCATTCTTTCAAAGCCTTCACGTATTCATAGCAAACATCGGGATGAATCGGAAGGTGCATTTCCGGAGCCGAAAATCCTTTTACCCGCCGGCAGGCTTCTTCCCCGAAGATAGATGCAAAATGAAACCGCCAGGCCATCATATGAAGCTTGATATCGGGAATAGGCGTCGATGTCACAACCGCATGCGACCACATCGTTCCCAGCCATTCCGCATATAGCTGATATTTTTTATCAGCCGTCACTTTCTTGAGATTTTCAAGCACCTGCCCTTCGCCCATCTGCGGCAGACCCCAGAAAAGATTGCCGGAATAATCCAGCATCACGCGGGGATTCTTTCCTTCGGCTACCAGCTCCCGGACAAAATCCGACATCCTTGAATAGCACCAGAGAAAAACCGGCGCATTATGATTATCATGAATCTGCTGATTATCTATCATATGCTTCAGATTAGAAATACACTCGGCCTCCCTGATATTATCAGATGAGGCCGGAATCGTCGGCTGATGCATATGAAGAGCTATTCCAAAGGTGGACTGCGCCTGATCAAATTTGATGTTCGAGATACCAGTGTACACATCCTTCTTTTCGGGAAGCAGTTTCTTGAATTGCTGCTGTGTTCCGCAAATTTGAGGCAAATTATTTTCTAATCTGAGAACACTTTGTTTTTTTTCCATAACTCTTTTTCCTTTTAGTCTGAATTTCTTTCTTAATTCTCTTCATTGCGGGTTTGCGCTTTGCTTTCTGCTTTGTTACTTGCCGAGTTTTTCTTTCCAGATAATAAGAAGCGCAATTGATATTATAGAAAATATTATCCCGGGCTTCAAGCTCATTAAGCCACTTTTGATTGACTTTTTTCTTCATCAAATCATGATAAAGTTGATTAAAGCGGCTCAAATGCTGTTTAACACGTTTCATCGCATAAGGAACCATGGTTCCTGTTTTCATAATAAAGGGCCAGTCACTCGCTTGCGCCAAGACCAATTCGCGTGCCGCCTGATTGAGAGCGCGTTTTATCAAAGGGCGCTTAACGCCATTGTTAAAAACTGTCTTGAATTTATCTGTCAATTCTTTCATCCGCCGTTCAGCCGTATGTAAATGACGGTAAATCCAGTCATTGCTTCCCTCCAACCAATATTCGCTGTAACCTTTATATCCCCAGCTTGACTGCGATGGAAAAGCCATTTGATTGGCGGAATATTGGCTTAGATACTGTGAAGGTGTTATAAGACTAACCGTTTTTTGATCATACGCTATTTTTCGAATAAGAAAATCAATCCACATCGGCCCCTCAAACCACCAGTGGCCAAAAAGCTCGGCATCATAAGGAGCGACCACAATTGGCTTGCGATCCATATGCGCGCTTAAATGTTCAATCTGCTTCTGACGATTAAACATAAAATTTCCGGCATGCTCGGCCGCTTTTTCTTTGGCCCAGTCCGGTCGATAAGCTTCTTTGTATTCCGTGTTTCCCGTAATACGCCAATATTTCAATCCGGTATTGATCCTCAAGCCATTGGGGTGAATGTAGGGTTTAATGTATTCATAATCCAGCTCAAAACCGATGTCTCTGTAGTATTCACGATAAACAGGATCGCCGGGATAACCTTCCTTGGAACTCCAAACCTGCTTAGATGATTCCCAATCCCGGCCAAAAGCGGCCACTCCCGATGGGCAATACAGCGGCGCATAAACACTGTAGCGCGGACTTGGATCGGCATGCAAAATACCGTGAGAATCCAGAAAAAAATATTTAATGCCTGCTTTTTGAAGAAGCTCATCCACATGAGGAAAATACCCGCACTCCGGAAGCCAAAAACCCCTCGGCTTTCGCCCAAATACTTTGCGGTAATAATCAACGCCGATTTGGATTTGCGCATCCATGGCCTTTGGGTTGACGCTCATATTCGGCAAGAAGGCATGCGTGGCGCATGAAGTTACAATTTCAAGATAGCCTAAATCTTGAAATTTCTTAAAGGCTAATGTTAGATCTTTTTTATATTTCTTGATAAATGTTTCGCGGGCATTCTTAAACCGCTCGTGATACATAAGCGCGAGTCCGTGATAATGCGTCTCATATTCGGTGCGCTCAATTTCTTTCGACGCTAATTCAATCAATTTATCCAAATGCTTTATGTATCGATTCTGAAGTAACGGATCCTTGAGCATAAAGGTCAAAGTGGGAGTCAGCGACATGGTTAGCTGAAACGGAACACCTTGTGCAATTAGGCGATCCATCATGTCGATCAGGGGGATATATGTTTCAGTAATGGCTTCAAACAGCCAATTTTCTTCTAGAAAATATTCTTCTTCGGGATGGCGGACAAATGGAAGATGAGCGTGCAGAAAAAGGCACAGATAACCTTGGGACATAATACGTTTTATGGATAATACTTCGTTTGCATTCTCTCAACGGATGTCAAAATCCGACGTGTTTCAAACTGATCGTAGCTTCTGGCTTTAAAATCAAACGGGATCTTCCCATCGGGAAGGGCATATCTTAAGGAAAATGTTCCATCGGGACGAAGCGATATTTCTTGATCCTGAAGCCATACAGTGGCATGGGGCTCTGTGCGGCCATAAACAATTAGCTCAGCGCCAATTTCAAAAAAGAATTGTCTCTGTCGATGTTCACTGGCTCCACTAAAAATTTGATCGCTGGCCCCACCTTCCTGCAATCGCTCTTTACTTGCGCCAGCTGTGAGTATCTTTTTCGACCAATTACTACGCTGATTGAGAGCATTTTCCGTCGATTGCTCAATGGCGCCATCATCCTGATCAAGCAAGTCATCCGCCAGCTCGCTGATACTTTTCGATCCTCTGGTTCGGCGAAGAAGAGGAACTAGACGCATGTAATAGGCGCGAATATCGTCTTCGGTTAATGTCATCTTCCGGCTGGATCTCTTGACCTGAGTAGATGTAGAGCGCGGCAAAGGTGAAAAGCTTTGAACCTTCTTTCGACCATTCACATAGGCAAATTGCTGCTTGCGATGATCTTTGACATCCATCCAGATCATATCGCTTCGGCTTGAGGTGCTGGCCCGCGGTGTTTTAGCCTCATTGGATCTGGCAATGGTATAAAATGATCCATCATCTGTTTTGATTCCCAAATCCACAACAAGCGAAATATTATCCGACCAAAGGTTAATGTAGTAATTTCTTACATGGGCACCAACCTGATAATCAAAAAAGGAGTTGGCATTTTGACCATTAAAATCTTTCATGGTTACATCATAACAACGAATAGTCAACTGGTCATTATTGATGTGATCGCCTAATTTTTTCTTTAATTCATTAATAGTTTTCAGGGAGACTTCCCAATAAGCATAAAACCAATAAGGATCGCGAGCCATCAATGTAATCTGACTAGCATCATAATTCTGGGGAATATCATAATGCTCTTGAAGAGATTCTGGGTTTAGAGCAGGGACAGGCTCCTTCTTTGTCTTGGTAGTAATTGGTTCATCGTATTTGAAGAAAGACGAGCTTAAAATAGGCTCATCTAACTCCCAATTTTCCAGACGAATAGAATCGAATTGAGAAGACACTCCCCCAATCTTTCTTTGCTCTTTGACTGATTTTCCCGCTTTCTTAATCAATTGATTTCTCAACTTCCGTAAACCGATAAAAGCTCATTCCCGATAACATCCCAAGAGAAAACTGTTTCCACAGCCACGCGCCCGTTTCGCCCCATCCAGCGGGCATGATCAAAATCTTCAAGCAATGTGCCAACACCCCAGGCTATAGATTCGGGATTATCGTAAATCTTGAACCCATTGACATCATGCCAAACAATTTCCGAAGGTCCACCGTTGGATGAGGCAACCACCGGCTTGCCCGCGCTCCAAGCTTCCAGGATGACAATACCAAATGGTTCATTGCGGCTGGGGACACATACGCAATCGCACGCTTTAAATAAATCCTTTAATTTCCAACCGTTTTGGTATCCTAAAAAACGGGCGGCATGGGAAACACCCATGTGTCTGGCCTGGTCCTCAACGCTCCAACGCATTTCTCCATCTCCCGCAAAAACAAACTTAGCATTAGGGTAAAAATTCAACAGATAAGGAATTGCAGAAACTAATAAATCCGGACCTTTCTGATAGACCATGCGACCGGTAAAAAGAACCATTGGATCTAAAGGCCCAATATCGTACATTCTTTTAACGGTCGCGCAATCAATCCAGCCATCGTAATTCCAATAACTGACCCCGTTGTAAATGACATCGACTTTCCAATCTGGCACGCTGTACATCCAGCATACTTCATCCTTTAAGGTCTTGGAAACAGCAATAACATGATCAGCCTTATAACAACCCAGCCATTCAAAGTGACGTATTCTCTCTGAATTTCCACCATAAAAATTATTGCCGCAGCGTCCGTATTCGGTTGAATGAACAGTGAACGCAGTGCGATGCCCCCTCCCATCTTTAATCCATGCCATAGCCAAAGAGGTCAACCAATCATTGGCATGAATAATATCAAAGCGGCCTATATGATCTTCTGTTGCAAATAAAGCATCCACAAAAGACCGATTCATGTTGTGGATCTCTTCAATAAAATCCGGATTGGATGAAAAAGGACATCTGTGATAATGAACGCCATCAACCCATTCATAATATGCGTGATCAGGTCGTCCCATTCTTGTAAACACATGCACCTCATGGCCTTTGCGCTCTAATGCACAAGCCAGCTCACTAACATGAAAAGCAATACCTCCTACATGTACCGAGTGCATAGATTCCCAAGACAGAATGGCAATGCGCATCTGATTAAATCTCGATCACAGAATTTTGTGATCCTAAGGAGTTTGTGATGATATTGTCGTTCAGAGGATCTGTCCACCATTGGCCGTCAACAATAAATTTATATTCATAACGGCCCGGTTTTAAGTTCACTTCTGTTTTCCAAGTTCCTTTTTTGCTTCTCTTCATCGGGATACCGCTTGAATCCCATCCGCTGAAATCGCCTGTTAACAAAACGCTGCTGGCCTCAGGCGCGCTGATCTGAAAACGATTTTTTTTCATCCTGTCTTGATTTTCTACGATATTTCCTTTTTTTGTTTTTGTTGATTTTTGTTTCATAACCCTTGCCTCCTTTTGATTAAATTGATCATCATTGATCTGCATCAACCTATCCGCTGAAATCTTAAGAATTTTTGCAACTTTGCGAAGCATCGATACCCTTAATTCTCGACGGTCCGTTTCCCATAAACAAACAGCTTGCCGGGAAACATTCAGTTTCCCGGCAAGCTGACCTTGAGTCATTCCTTTTTCTTTTCTTAATTTTTTAATTTTTTTGCCAAACTTTGTCATTTTCAAAAATGATACGTTTTGTTAACTTTTACAGGAAATATATAATGTCACGAGAAAAATATTTTGTCAATATAAATTTCTTAAAATCATCTACTTATTAATTTAGAAAAATCTGTAACCTTTGATTTATAAAAGAATAGCTTAAGTGATCTTCGGCAAAAACGAAAAATGGGCGTAAACTTTTAGGTGGGTCAGGGTTAGACAAAGCCGGACATTTCTTAAAAAAGATTCAGGCTGTCTGGCGAGTAACTTTCATGATTGATTCAATACGTTTAAGCATCAGGTTCATATTGATGGGTTTCATCAAATAATCTTCTGCTCCCGCATCCAGGCATCGCTGGATTTCCCTGTCTTCTTTCTTGACTGTCAACATAATTACAGAGATTTCTTTTGTTTCAGCCTTGGATTTAATCTCTTTGAGGGTTTGGTAACCGTCTTTTCCCGGCATTATCAAATCAAGGATAACACAATTGGGATTAATATTTCTAGCCAGCTCCAAACCAACATCCGCATTGCGAGCCGCCTGAACACGATAACCGTTTTCCTCCAGGATTTTTTTGACCAAACGGACAATACTCTCATCATCATCGATGATCAAAATAGTTCCCTTAGTTAAATATTTCTTCAGTTTCTCGCTGAATTTATCCGATCCAAAACAACCGATATATTCATTGGCGCCCTCATCATGCAGGCATTGACAAAGTAAATCATGGACATCTCTTTTTGATTAATATCTTCCCCGTTTTTCGCCTCCGATGGCGGATAGTAATTATAAATCAAAATGGGCGTCTTTTTAAACTGGGGCATATGCCGCAGCACGCGAATAATATTATTCGGACCCGTATCAAACAAGCGGCTTTCCATGACAATAATTTCAGGTAAAAATAGAACCGCTTTGGAGATCACCTGATCGCCCATCGTGACAAGATCCGCATGGCAATTCTCCTCATCAATCAATTTAATCATTTTGTTGATCGCCTCTTCGTAGCGACCGACAAATAATACTCTTCTATGTGCAGAGCCCTGCTTTTGTCTGGGGGCATCAAAAATATCTTTAATTTTCTCAAGAAGAATATCTATTTTAACAGGTTTCTCAATAAAGGCATTCACGCCGAGCGTTTCAAAATATTCTTTCAGCTGAGGGCGTTTGGAAAGAATGATAAAAGGAATGGACTCGGAGAAAAACTTCTGCTTGATTTCTTTGAATAATTCTCCGCCATCTCTCTGGGGCATCATGGCATCGGAGATAATCAGATCGGGCGTGCTTTCGCCGATCATTTGCAGGGCTTTCTGCGCGTCTTCGGCCAGCAAAACCGGATATCCTTGTTCGCTTAAATGCCGCGCCAAAAGCTCACGCAGATCCCGCTCGCCGGCCACGATCAATATCTTTTTGGTTTCGCTCATTACCCCTCGATAATAACAGCAGTTCCGCTGGCGCTGACCATTAACATGTTTCCGCCTCCGCCGCTTCCGATCGTTTCATAGTCCAAATCAACGCCCAAAACAGCATTGCCGCCAAGTTTTCTGGCGGCTTCAGCCATTTCTTCAACGGCAATATCTTTGGCTTTGCGAAGCTCTTTTTCGTAGGCCCTGCTGCGTCCACCGATAATGTCACGAATACCAGCAAAGAAATCTTTAAAAATATTGGCCCCTAAGATAGCCTCGCCGCTGACAAGGCCGAGATATTGCGTTATCTTTTTCCCCTCTAGATTGGGAGTCGTTGAAATCAGCATTATTCATCACCTTTCTACCGTAATATTATTTTACAAATAAATTCAATTTTTGACAGCAGAGATTTCTTCTTTTTCCGTATAAAACCGTGAGGGCCCATTAAGGATATTCCACTCGGACTCTGTCAATACATGACGACATTGGGCCACATTCATCCCCCGGGCCTTTTGTGTTTCCTCTTCAGTGTCACGAGGATTCGAACCTACTTCAGCCCACAGCAAATTTGCTCCAGCGGCAACTCCAATGACATTAGGTTCATGAGTGCAATTTCCAGGGATATCATAGCCCAAAGCCAGGCGAACAACGGCAAGAATATGGGCCATCTTCGCCTCGCTTGTGATGCCATATTCAGCCAGCTTGGTGCCCAAAATCGGAATGCGTCGAGCCGCCCCGCTATAAACCGGCTCCGCTTCACGCGTAATAATCGTTTTTTCGACCAATTCCTCAACGCTGTGCTCGTTCCCGACCGGCTCTAGGCACGTGCCAAGCGTAAGACCCGCTCCTTTGGCTGCACGAAATGTCTTGAGTCTTTTTTCAACAGGTATTTTTGTGTCACGGCCTTCGCCCAGTCGAACAGCATGATAGATTCCGCAAAATCCACTTTCTTTGAGTCTTCTTGCTTGACTCTCATTAAAGTCACCCACATTGGCCACAAGTCTGGTTTCCTCTTTCAATGATTTTCTGATCTCCTGACTGGTCTCGATAAATCGTGAAAACGGAAAATCAGCCGTAGCCATGATAAAGACCGCATTAGCTCCATCTGTTTCAAACTGCTTTGCTTTGGTAATAACTTCTTCAACCTGAAGGACAACAGATTCGTAAAATATTCCATTGACGGCCGCAAAAGAGCAAAAAAGGCAATCATTGGGGCAGGGCGCAATATTTAATCCCACCTGTGCATGCACTTCTGCCTGCCCATTGCAAGCTTTCTCGCTTTTTTTGCGAGAAGCAGATAAAATTAAGGCTGACTCTTCGCTGAAAAGCGGAATTCGAAAAAGAAAGGCAATCTCTTGAGTACTCAGCTGCCCCTCTTCCAAAGATTTCTTGATCAAATCATGAATATTCATTCCTCATCCTTTCCTTGATAAACAACTTGATTATCAGGCTTTCTTTTTTTTACAAATAGAAGCGGAAAAACAATATCGCTTAAACAGCATGGCAGCCAAACAGCCAGAAATAAAAAGATAAATATGCCGAAATACGATACAGCATGATCATGATGCGAAGCCATCAGCATATGAAAAAGCGATGCCCAGGTGCTGATCAGGACATGTCCGGCATGGGGATGTTTGGTCGTCGGACGAAAATAAGCGAGAATAATTCCAGCTACAGCCGCGAAAGTGATCAGCCAGGGCTTTTCCAAAATCCCGATATGGGCATGACGGTGCGGCATATCAAGAAGAGTTTCTCCCCAAAAAGGAACAATCGAATCGCTTAAAGTACCGACTCCAACAGCCCCGATAAATCCTACGGTAATAACTTTCCAAATCTTAAAACCGGAAATTTCTTTGCGAGATTTATAACGACAATAAAGTCCTGCGGTAACCAGTGCGCTTAAAAAAACATGCAAAGGATGAAACACATAAAAAAGATGATGAGCCGTTTCGCGAGACACGTGACGAAAGACCATCATTAGGATTATCCCGGTTAAAGCCCCGAACAGGGTAAAGGGATAGTGCTCTTTGAGCTCAGCTACTATTCTCTTCATTGTTTTGGACTCCTTTTTCCTTTATCGAGAAGCGCTCAATCAAATTTTTTGAATGAGATTATTATATCTTATACAAAGGATAAAGAAAAGAAAAGCCTGCTCCTTGGAAGAAGCAGACTCAAACCTACTGTTTATCATTGCTCTAACAGCCCTGTGCAGTTTCTTTGCATTCTTTGGAATGACCGCAAGCCGCACAGGCATCTTTATTTTTACTTCGCTTTCTGATTTCCAAAATCAAGAAAACAAAGGCCCCAGCAATAATGGCTAAAACAAATATTTTTTCCATCGTTAAGATCCTAATCCCAATAATCGTCCGCCCTGATAGACTACAAACGCTGCCACCCAAGCCATCAAAGTCGTCCAGAAAAACAAAAAGGTTGTCCACTTAATGCTGGAGCCGGACTCCCGATAAAAAACGGCTATTGCGGCAATGCAGGGCATGTAAATTAAAGAAAACATCAAAAAGGCCAAAGCTTTGAGCGGATTCCAGCTGGGATCAGACTGCAGAGAATCTTTTAGCGAATCGGCTTCCTCCCCCTCTATTTCACTGAGGCTGTATATAGTTCCCAGAGTACTGACAACCACTTCCTTGGCGGTAACGCCGGCCGTTAATGCCACCGCTGCCCGCCAATTGAGACCTAAAGGCTGAAAGACAGGTTCCAAAGATTTTCCAAACCGACCGGCGATACTTTGCTCCATTTGCATGGCCGCGGTTTTTTTTTCGCTCATCCTTTTCTTAGAATCGATCTGAGGAAAAGTAAAACCTCCCCATATAATAATAGAAATAAGCAGAATAATCGTCCCGGCTTTTTTGAGATAAAGCCAGCCGCGCTCCCACATTTTTAACAGTAATCCTTTTAAAGTCGGAATTCGGTAAGGAGGCAACTCCATCACAAAATGAGCGGTCTCTCCTTTAAAAACAATCGTTTTCAAGATCCAAGCACAGATAAAGGCGATCACAACACTAAGGGCATACATCATAAACATAATATTGGCCCCGTGCTCAATCGAGAAAAAGGCACCGATAAAAAGAGCAAAAATCGGCAGCTTGGCTCCGCAAATCATAAAGGGGGTTACCATCATGGTGATTAATCTGTCCTTCTTGTTTTCCAACGTCCGGCTTGCCAAAATGCCCGGAACGGCACAACCGTTTGTAGAGATCATCATCGGCAAAAAAGATTTCCCGTGTAAACCGAATTTGCTCATGAATTTATCCATCACAAACGCGGCCCGTGCCATATAGCCGGAATCTTCAAAAAAAGCGATCGCGAAAAACATAAAGAGTACCAGAGGGAAAAAACTCAACACACCGCCTACACCACCAACCAGACCATCAACAAGAAACGACTGAATCAATCCTTCGGGAATATACGCCGTCATCCAAAGCGAAAGCCTCTCAAAAAACCACTCAAACCAAACGACAACCGGCTCTGAAAAAGTAAAGGTAAATTTAAAAATCCCGTACATCACCAGAGCAAAAATCGGCAGACCGAGAAATCGGCTCAGAATCACTTTATCGATCCTATCCGAAAGATCATGGCGCTCCTCAACCGTGTGGCGAACAGCCTGCGTGCAAGCGCCGCTGATAAAACCATAACGCCGGTCCGCGATGAGAACCTCGGGATCATCCGAAAAATGCTGCCTGAGATGATCCTGCCCCTGCTCAAGTGTCTTAAGAATATCCTGAGCATACGAAGAATTTTTGATCATCTCCAAAACCGAAGGATCATTTTCAAGAAGCTTTACCGCAAGCCAATCAACCGGAATCTGATGAAAAGAAGAGATGTCTTTAATTAATAGATCCTTGATCAGGCCAAGCTGCTCATTGATCTCCTCTCCATAGTCAATTTTTACTTTCTCCGTTTGAATCTGTCTTTCAAAAACATCAACGATGATTTCAAGCAGAGCCTGCATGCCTTCATTTTTACTAGCGGTTGTTGGAACGATCGGTCGACCCAAAAGACGGGAGAGCTCCGCATAGTCGATTTGCTGACCCTTGCGTTTAATGATATCGCTCATATTGATGGCCAAAATAAGAGGCGCATCCAGATCATTGAGCTGGGTAAATAGATAAAGATTGCGCTCTAAATTGGATCCATCAATAATGTGCACAATGATATCGGACTTGCTTTTAAGGAGAAATTCGCGTGCCACTATTTCATCTTCACTATAGGCCGAAAGACTGTAGGTGCCGGGTAGATCCACAAAATTTATTTCATAGCCACCAAAATTTCTCTTGCCTTCTTTCTTTTCAACGGTAACCCCCGGATAATTTCCAACGTGCTGTCGGGAACCGGTCAAATGATTAAACACCGTGGATTTCCCACAATTCGGATTTCCGGCCAAAGCCACCGATATTTTCTTATTAGTTTTCATGCTCTAAACTTTCCGGACCGAAATTCTTTCGGCCAAGCCGTGACCGATAGCAACTCTACTTCCCTTGATCGAAACCGTCACCTGTCCGACTCCCGAATTATGCAGAACTTTTATCTTCTCACCGGGAATCAGACCCATGTCGGTCAATTTTCTCTTAACACCCATCCCGCCCTGAGCAGATAGATAGATAAGTTCATCACCTGTCTGGGCCAGTGCCAATCGTTTCATGATTCTTGCCTTTCAACCAAAATATTTTTTGCTTCTTCTTTTCTTAAACTTAAATGATATCCTTTAATTTTAACATCAATCGGATCTCCCAAAGGCGCCAATTTGACGACTTCAACCTCACTGCGCGGAATGACCCCCATATCCAAGAGCTTTCTTCTTAAAAGTCCGGTAGCGTCAATCCGTTTAATCATTCCTTTTTCTCCGGGCCTCATCTGGCTTAGATATGCTTCTCGGCTCATCGCAATGTCTTACCTTTCATCTTTCCCTTTCCGCAATCACATTTGATTTTTCTGCCCGTTGAAATATACCTTTCAAAATTCTCGATAAATTTCGGCTTCTGCCCATTAAATCCTTGTTCAAGAAACTTGAAAAATTTATTTAACCGGACGAAGGTCTGCTGGCTGATGGCATGTTCAATCCGGCAGGCCTCCTCCTGAGCCGTCGAGTGATCGAGCATCAAAAATTCTGTCAAAAAACGAAACAAAATGTCATGCTTATTTTGAACTTTTAAAGCCGACCGCTCTCCTTTTTTGGTTAAATCCACAAACCCGTATTTTTTATGAGTAACCAAACCCTTATCCGATAAAAATTTGACCGCCGCATTGACCGTGGGGCTTTTCACGTCCAACTGACGGGCCAGCTGGCTGACTCTCGCACAGCCGTATTGTTTTTTTAATGAATAGACGGCCTCCAGATAATCCTCCATCGTCGAGCTGAGCCTGCCATCCTGCTTTAATGTTATTTTCATTTTATGCCTCCCTTGAAAAACTTAGATTAGTCTAACATTTATCGAAAGAGAGTCAAGTGAATTCTTTCAACCCTCCATACTAAAAAATCCCTGATGATCATTGATCATCAGGGATTTCTTTAGATTCGCTAGCTAATAGTATTTTAATTCCTCGTTTTTTTCAGCGATAGTGTCCTCAATCCGGTTGCATAATTACTTCGGGTTCGGCATGTGAAGCATGCTGATTGGTCTGCCAGGCAGTGTGGCGCAGCAGACGGGCTAAATCAAGATTTCGTTTTCTTCGTTTTCATTTTATCAAATAAGAATCCCTCTACAATCCAAATAACAACATATTTTACGGAGCCTTGGCGAATGTAAAATATAATCGGAATTTATCCTACGAAGCTTTTAAAAAATATCTTCAAAGTGAAGCAGGATATTGCAGAAAATTTGCAAGTACCTTAAGAATTGACTAAAATATCGCATAGTTATTATATGGTATATTGCATAGGAGAACATCGCCTTTTGCCTTTGTCAATTTAAGGCTCCGGAGAAATTCAAGCGAAAAATTCAAGAGTCAGCAATATTCTCAGATACCCAGAGAATTGTTCTGGGCAAACATTAGAACTCAAAGCTTGTGGTGAGCCTGCCGAACCATGTCCAAATTTGTCCACTATTTTTCAAAGATGAATCGCGTAACTATTTGATATATAATCAATTAGCAAGTGTCCCGAGCTTAAGGGCAGACATTACAATTTATTTTAATATCTTATGTTTATCCAAAATAAAAACTAGATCGATTTGTATTTTAATTTTATCTTGACGCAAAAACTTAGGAAATGCGGAAAAAGGCGACGCCCTCTCCACGGCGGCTAATGCTTCGTTGTCCAATCCTTCAAATCCAGATGACTGAGCCAAAACTAACGACCCAATTTGACCTGTAGGTAAAACGTCAAAAGCAAGACGAACAATGCCCTGATGCTTAGCCCTAAGCGCCCATCGCGGATACTGCTTTTCTTGCTGAATTTTCTGCTTGATACTGTCCTGATACCGAAGAAGTGATTTTTTAAGCTCTTCATCCTCTTCTACGGGTTTGGGCGCCTCGGCTATTGATTCATCAGGCACCGGTTCAATTAAATCCGTCTGTTCAATGACCGGCGGTTCTATCTTCTTTTCTTCCTGAACCTCGAAGATCTCGGGCAGTATTTCTTCCTCGACCTCAAAGGCAACCTCAAAAGGTTTTTCTTTTATGATCGGATTAAAATGAAGCATGCCGGAACCAACCAGTCCGGTATGCGCGATAAGCGAAACAAGAAGACAGGCCTGCAGATCATTTATTCTTTTCATCGTTAGCCGTTTTAGTGGATATCACAAGGCCGTCCGCGTTTGCCTCCTTGGCGATATCCATCACCCTGACGGCTAATCCCAATGAAACATCCTCATCGGCCTTAATGACAACCGTTTTTGAATTGGTCTTATTGAGTTCGGACTTGACCAACACTCTAAGTTGATCTATACCTACTTGCGCGTCATTCAAAAGGATATCGCCTTCTTTATTGATAAAAACCGTGACCTGCTCGTTTTTCTGCGTCTGGGAATGAACCGCTTTAGGCAGTTTCAACTTTATTCCCTTGTTAGACACAAAATGAGACGACAGCACAAAAAATATCAATAGCAAAAAAACAATATCGATCAAAGGCGCGATATTCAAAATTGTATCCGCCTTCCTGCGTCTTTCAAGCTCAAATGAACTCAATAAAGCCTCCCTATATTAATGCAAATTAAAGATGTCCGCGGCTATGTTCTTATAGCGCACAGCCCGGCTATCAACAACTCCTTCAAAATAGTGATACATCACAAGCGTTGGGATCGCCACGCTCAAACCCGCCGCTGTTGTCAGAAGCGCCTCCCAGATCCCCCCGGCAAGCAACGCGACCTCCGCGGTTCCGCCGGATGCCTCGATCTTGATAAAGGTTTGAATCATTCCGGTTACTGTCCCCAGAAGTCCCAAGAGGGTCGCGATATTGCCGATCACTGAGAGAATACGCAAATGCTTTTCGCCTTCCTCGAGTTCGCGCGAACCGGCACGGCGGAGGATTTTTCCTTTATCATCTGCCGGACGATCTATAACTTTGATTCCGACGGCAAGGAAATGCCCGATAAAACTATCGTCTTTTTCACAGAGAGCTTGAGCTTCATCCATTTTTTTTGAGCTGATCAACGCCTGAATCCGTTCGGGCAGATTTTTATTTCTTGAACGTGTCCGGTGAAAATATCGAAGACGCTCCAATACAACAGCGAATGATACGACCGAACATAATAGAATCGGCCATATAAAAAAACCGCCTTTAATAAACAAGTTCGTCATTATGCTCCTCTCTTAAAACTTATATGATAAACTGCCGTAAATAAACCGTCCCGGCTCATT
>CAYZIY010000018.1:0-32333 GCA_964478715.1 uncultured Planctomycetales bacterium | reverse complement strand
CACCATTATAGGATGTGTTAGGCTTTTTTTTATTCTTAATTTAGACAAACATGAAGTACTACTTATAATCGATATGTAAGGCTCATAGGGCCCATAGCTCAGTCGGTTAGAGCAACTGACTCATAATCAGTGGGTCCCTGGTTCGAGTCCAGGTGGGCCCATAAAAAAGCAAAAATCAAAGTTGAAAAATCAAGAATGGACGGAATTCTGCTGAAACCTAATTTGACTGCTATGCATCATTTTTTGCTTTTTTATTTTTGATTTTTAATTTTTTTGGGCGCATAGCTCAGCTGGTTAGAGTGCTGCCCTCACATGGCAGAGGTCGAAGGTTCAAGTCCTTCTGCGCCCACCAGTTTTTGCGTCTTTATTTTAACAAAAAAAAGAAACTGTTGTCTTAAGCGACTACAGATTAATCCGAGTCAGGAGAGATTAGATTGGTGAAAATCATATAAAGAAAGGCACATATTTTGACTACTGTATCCATCAAAGATCAGTTGAGGAAATTGGTTGAGCTCCAGGAGATTGATACTCAGATTTATGAGCATAAAAAACAGTTAAGAGAAAAACCGGCCCACCTACAAGAGCTCAAAGAAATTTTTGAATTAAAAAAAGCACATTTGAACGAGATGCAGGATAAGCTGAAAAAGACCCAGGTCGGACAAAAAGATATGGAAGGTCAATTGCAGGCCCGAGAGCAGGAGATCGCCAAGGCCAACAGCGTCTTGCCGCAACTTAAGACCAATAAGGAATATCAGGCCAAAATATCGGAGATTGAGCACATCAAGGCTGATCAATCTATCCTTGAGGAAAAAGTCCTCATGACTTTTGATGAGATCGATGCCATTAACGGGGAAATCAACAAGGAAAAAGAAGTTTTGGCTCAAAAAGAAAAGGAATATCTTGCGCAAAAAAAAGAAGTCGAGGATGAAGTCCGTCTTCTTGAAGATAAAGTCAAAGTCTTAAACAATAAGAGGGTTCAATTGACTCCGGAAATGGATGCCAATATTCTTGAGCGTTACGAAAAGGTTTTAAAAAATAAAGAGGGACTGGCGCTTGTTCCGGTCAGAAACAATTCCTGCAACGGGTGTTATATGAATGTGACCGCTCAGATGCTTAATGAAATCAAAATGTACGAGCGCATTGTCTCTTGCGAAATGTGCGCGCGTATTCTTTACCTTGAGGAAGATCTTTGAAGAAGCTGAATATTTTTATTGATGGAGCTTGTCAGGGAAATCCAGGCGAGGCGGCTGTGGGAGTCGCGATTTATCAAGATGAAAAGCTGGTTAAAGAAATATCGCAGGCTATTGGACAGGCGACCAATAATATTGCCGAGTATGCCGCTTTAATTTTTGGACTTCAGGAGGCGCTTATTCTTAAGGCCAACGAGGCTTGCATCAACACAGACAGCGAGCTGTTGTTCTATCAACTCCAGGGCCGATACAAAATAAAAAATCCGAATCTTAAATTTCTCTTTACTTTTATTCGACATTTACAAAGCGGTTTCAAGAAAATAGATATTCGTAGGATTCCTCGCGAGAAAAATCGCGAGGCTGATTCTTTGGCAACTAAAGCTTTAGAAAAAGAGCAGACCAAGACGATCGCCCCGATGTTCAGCATGGGGGAGGAAAGTCCGAGCTCCAGAGGATAGCGTATTCCGGTAATGCGGAACACCTTGCGCTCATGCTTTCATTGTGAAAGCATGAGCGGGGGAAGGATATCCGCCACGAATCGCGGCGGACCCGCCAACCTTTGGTGGCGGGAGAGCCACAGTGACGATATCCCCGCCGTTTTGCTTCGTCTCTATGAGGCAAAACGAAGCAGCGGGGAGGTGAAACGAGGCAATCTCTACGCGGAGAAAGGCTAAATAGGGGGAGATCCCCGCCGTTTTGCTTTGCCTCTATAGGGCAAAACAAAACAGCAGGGGCGAAGTGATCCGCTTCGTCAATATTCCCGGGTAGGCCGAAAGAGTGAAAAGAGCAATCTTTTCAGTTAGTCGAATGATCGTCCATTTCGCCCTTAAAAAGATCGAGAGGAACAGAACTCGGCTTATTGGTCTGCTGAATAAAGACACAACTTACGTAAATCAGTTTCCGATTTGCGTAAGTTGTAAGTCCGAATTTACCCCCACCAATTATTGAATGTAAAAGGTGCGGGATGTTTTATCTTTTTATATAATATGAAGCAAGAATGATGTTAATCTTTACGTAGGATTCATCTAAGATATAGATTAAAGGATTGAATACCACAATAAAGGTTATGTGCCATCTACAAAGCATAGAAAACCCTTTGCATTAGTTTACAGAGAGGGTTAAAGGTCAGAAAAAGACGCAAGAAAAAGGGAGAGGAATCTAAAATTAAGATCATGGGCTTTCACCCAATTAAAGCGAAGAATCAGTCAAAGCTTAATGCAATAATTGGTGTGTGAGTTCAATTCGTGCTTCTAATGTACGTCGTGTGCCAATGAAGCAATGGCGAATTCCGTAAATTAAGCACTCATTGAAGGGGGTTTATATGTCTGGACATTCAAAATGGGCAAGTATTAAGCACAAAAAAGCAGCGACCGACGCTAAAAGAGGAGCGGCCTTTACCAAAATTATTCGCGAAATTACAGCGGCAGCCAGAGACGGGGGAAGAAATATTGATACCAATATCCGTTTACGTACCGCTATCCAAAGAGCCAAGACAATCAACATGCCTTCTAACAATATTGAAAATGCGATTAAAAAGGGAACAGGTGAACTTCCCGGTGTCGTTTATGAAAACGCGATTTTCGAAGGGTATGCTCCGGGTGGCGTGGCTCTCATGATTGAGGCCTTGACAGATAATAAAAATCGCACAACCGCAGAAGTCAGAAGCTTGCTTTCGAAGAAAAATGGCAGTATGGCCGGTGCGGGTTCCACAGCTTGGATGTTTACCAAAAAGGGATATGTTACGATCGATAAATCAAAGGCCAAAGAAGAGGAGTTGATGGATATCGTTTTAGAGGCCGGTGCCGAAGATCTCAAGAGTGAAGGAGATACTTTTGAGGTGATGTGCGAGCCCGGGAATTTTGAAGCGGTTAAAAAAGCCATTCAGGATAAGAATATTGAAACACAGTCGGCCGAAGTGACGATGATTCCCAATTCAACCGTGAAAGTTACCGGCGATGACGCCAAAAAGATTTTGGAACTGATGAATTCTCTCGAAGATCATGAAGATGTCCAAAACGTTTATGCCAATTTTGATATTCCTGATCAAGAGATGGAGAAGATTTCTTAAAAAAAGATGATGAAAATATTGGGTGTTGATCCTGGTTTGCGCTTGACAGGATATGGATTGATTCAGTTTAAAGAGAACACCTGCCGGGTGATGGAAGCAGGTGTTATCCGATCGGATTCCAAAGATTTTTTTCAAATAAGAATTCAGTCGATTTATGTCAATCTGAAAAATTTAATTGAAGAGCATCAGCCCCAGGTTATGGTCTTAGAAAAACTTTATGCGCACCACCGGCATCCGACAACTGCCAGCCTCTTAGGGCATGTGCGTGGTTGTATTTGTCTTTTATGCGCCCAATATCATCTGAAACTCGAAGAGCACAGCGTTAAGAGAATTCGTAAATCTATTACCGGAAGCGGAACAGCGACCAGCGATCAGACTAAGAAAATGGTGTCTCGTTATTTAAATATTGATTCGAAAAAATTGACACCGGATTCCAGTGATGCTTTGGCGCTGGCTTTGGGATACATTTATACAATGAAACAAAAGACATGATTGCCCAGCTCAGCGGAAAAATCAGCCAGCAAAAAGATAATGTATTAATGATACAGGCCGGAAATATTTTTTATGAGGTCATTGTCCCCCTGTCAGTCAGCGGTCGGATTTCCGAACTCATACAGGTTGATGGGACAATTCAGCTTGTTATCTATCATTACTATCAAATTGAAATGTCACGCGGTTTCCCCGTTTTGATCGGATTTACCAATGAAATTGAGAAAGAATTCTTTCAGCAGTTTATCACGGTCTCTGGAATCGGTCCGAGGGCAGCTGTTAAAGCTATTAATCAACCGATTTCGCGCATTGCCCAGGCCATTGATGAAGGCGATGTTGATGTCCTTAAGAGCTTGCCCGGTATCGGGCTCCAGCGGGCCAGGCAAATTATCGCTAAGCTTCAGGGAAAAATAGGAAAATTCGGACTCATTCAGGATAAGTCTTGCAAGCCCAGCGAGCCAACTCAACCGGCACCGGATTGGCAGGACGAAGCACTCAATGTCTTGATGCAGCTACAGTACAAAAAGCAGGAAGCCAAAGTCATGATTCAAAAAGCCTTGGAACGCACCAAAGACATCAAGACAACCGAAGATTTGCTTAACAGCATTTACAAGCAAAGGATCCATTAAGGGATATCCGCAGAGGGGAATTTTCTAGAAATTCACGGGTCATTAATAGCGAGGAGAGATATGGATTCAGGACAAAATCACATGAAAGGCATTATTGAGGCCTTACTTTTTATCAGCGAAAAACCGATACCTCTTGAGCAGATCAAGAACGTGATCGAAGGAGTCGATAAAAGGGACCTTGGGGATCTGGTGATGCAGCTGCAAAAAGAATATGAAGAGCGAAAGAGCGGGATCAAAATTGTGGAGATCGCCGGTGGTTATCAAATGCTGACCAGCAATGCCTATGCGATGTATATCAAACAGTTTTACCGAACAACGCGCAAAGAAAAATTATCCAAGCCGGCATTGGAAACATTAGCGATCATTGCTTACAAGCAACCAGTGTCTCGCCTGGATGTTGAATTGATCCGCGGCGTTAATTCAGACGGTGTGGTCAGCCATCTGTTCAATAAAGGTTTGATCCGGATTACCGGTCGCAAGGATGTTCCCGGGCGGCCTTATCTCTATGGAACGACCAAACAATTTTTAGAGTATTTTGGATTAAAGACATTGGAAGATTTGCCTAAGCTGGAAGACTTTTCATCTCTGCAGTCAGAAGAAGATCTCACACAACAGGATGATGCAGTTGATGATGAGCAGGAAGAATCACAGGAGACAAAAGAACAGAGTCAGGCACAAGAAGTGGACGAAGAAAAATCATCCGAAGAAGAAGGCCAGCCTGTGGATCAACAGCGGGAAGCCGCTTCTTAAAGAAATTACCTGTTTTATGGCAGGTCCTTAAGGAGTTAAAGCATGAGCTTAAAGAAATTAAGAGAAAAGATTGATCAGATCGATAAAAAGGTTGTGAGTCTGCTTAATGAGCGAGCTCGACTCAGCTTGTCGATTGGAAAAGAAAAAATAGAAAAGAAAAAGAAAATATATGCTCCCGACCGCGAGAAGCAGGTTTATCAGAAAATTCGCTTTCTCAATAACGGGCCGATGAGTCATGCCGCCTTTGAGGCTATTTATCGGGAGGTTATGTCGGCGTCAATTTCTTTGGAGAAATCTTTGAAGATTGCTTACCTGGGACCCCAGGCTTCATTCACCCACTTAGCAGCCCTTAAGAAATTCGGGTCGCAGGTTGAATACATTTCTTGTGATCATATCGGCGAAGTTTTTCAAAGGGTCGATAAGAGCGATTGCGATTATGGGGTTGTTCCGATTGAAAATTCGATCGAAGGAGCGGTCACTCATACATTCGATTTGCTGGTGGATTCGGATTTAAAGATTTGCTCGCAGATATTGCTCGAGATTTCTCACAATTTGCTTTCCCATGCTAACCTGAATCGGATCAAGACCATTTATTCGAATCCGCAGGTGTTCGGTCAATGCCGGCAGTGGCTATTGAAACATTGTCCGCAAGCCGATTTGATGGAAGTAGCTTCCACAACCAAGGCCGCGCAAATTGCCGCGGATAAGAAAAATGCGGCCTGCATTGCTTCGAGTCTGGCCTCAACCGTATACGGGATTCCCGTTCTCAGGCGCGAGATCGAAGATGTGCCGCATAACATTACTCGATTTTTGGTAATCGCCACAGAAGATGTTCCTCCTACTGGAGGGGATCGTACGTCAATTTTATTTTCGATCAAAGATAAAATCGGAGCCTTGCATGATATGCTTTTGCCTTTCAGCCGTCGCAAAATCAATTTGACTAAAATTGAATCCCGGCCCTCAAAGAAAAAAGCTTGGGATTATTATTTCTTTGTCGATCTTCAGGGGCATCGTCAGGATAAAAAGATCACGGAAGCGCTCAATCAATTGGAGCAAAAATGCAAGTATTTAAAAGTGCTGGGATCGTACCCGGCCTAAAAACAAAGAAAATGATTAAATCAATTGCTCGAAAAGAAATCTTTAAAATAAAGCCTTATGTGCCGGGAAAACCCATCAAGGAAGTGCAAAGAGAGATGGGCATTAAAGACGTTGTCAAGATGGCCAGCAATGAAAGTCCTTTTGCTCCATCACCGGGTGTTCTGAAGGCTATGAAGGATGAAGCCAAGAAACTAAACCGTTATCCATTGGGGGATTGTTATTATCTTCGCAAAGCTTTGGCTAAAGAAATCGGTGTTGATTCTAGACGGATTGTTTTCGGCAATGGTTCGGATGAATTAATCACAATGATCAACCGGGCCTTGATCGAAAAGGGGGACGAGGTTATTGTCGCGCACCCATCTTTTCTGATGTATCGAATCAGTTCGGCTATCGCCGGAGCGCGCTTGAAAATTATTGGGTTAAAAGATTTCCGTTATGATCTTAAATCCATGCGAGGCGCTGTTACCAAACGGACCAAGATCATCTTTATCGGAAATCCCGATAATCCGGCCGGCACTTATGTGAACCAAACGCAAGTCTGTCAGTTCCTTAAAGGATTGCCGAAGAATATTTTGGTGGTCTTCGATGAAGCTTATTATGAATTTGCCAAAGATTCACCTGATTATCCCGATTCCATTGCGCTTCAAAAGACATGTAAAAATATTGTGACCTTAAGAACGTTTTCCAAGATTTATGGTTTGGCCGGACTGCGGATCGGTTATGCTATCGGCAGCCCTGAGGTTTCCGATATTCTGGAGAGAGTAAGGGGGCCTTTTAATGTCAACTCCCCGGCACAGGCTGCGGCTCTGGCCTGTCTTAGAGAACAATCTTATTATCGTAAAAAATTATCGGTTTTAAAAAAGGAACGGAAAAATTTATTTCAAAAATTAACGGCCATGGGTTTATCCTGTGTGCAGACAACGACTAACTTCATGCTTGTTGATGTGAAAAAAAACAGTACTCAGGTGGTTGATCAATTGATGCGTAAAGGTGTTATTGTCCGCGATATGAAGGGCTGGGGCATGAGAACCTATATTCGAGCCTCAGTTGGGACAACAAAGGAAAATAGAAAATTGCTTTCTGCTCTAAAGGAGACTCTCCGATGATCGTTATTCTTAAAAAAGATGTCACAGAAGACCAGATTCAACATATTGTTCAAAAAGCTGATGAATTGGGCCTTAAAACTCATATCTCGCGCGGTGTTGAGCGAACTATCATTGGTTTTATCGGCCCCGAGGATACATTGAGAGTAACCCCTCTTGAGGTTTTTCCGGGCGTTGAGTCCGTGATGCCCGTCTTAAGTCCTTTTAAGCTGGTGAGTCGGGAGTTCTGCAAAGAGAGTTCCGTTATTGACTTGAATCATGGCGTTCAAATTGGAAAAAACAAAGTGATCGTGATTGCCGGACCCTGCTCTATCGAGAGTGAGAAATCCATTCTTTCTATCGCCAAAAAGGTTAAAGAATCCGGTGCTACTATTTTACGAGGCGGGGCTTTCAAGCCCCGTACATCCCCCTATGATTTTCAGGGATTAGGGGAAGAGGGCTTGAAGTATCTTCAGCAGGCTTCGCAGGAAACAGAACTCTCGACGGTAACAGAAATTATGGATCCCCGGCACGTGGAGCTTGTTTCCAAATACGCGGATATTTTGCAGATCGGTGCCCGCAATATGCAAAATTTTGTGCTTTTGCGGGAAGTGGGGATGACCAAAAAGCCGGTCCTTTTAAAGCGTGGCATGAGCGCGACCATCAAGGAGTGGTTGATGTCGGCTGAGTATATTCTTTCGGAAGGAAATTTTCAAGTTATGCTTTGCGAGAGGGGTATCCGCACTTTTGAAACGCATACGCGTAATACATTAGATATCAATGCGGTGGCGGCTGTGAAAAAACTTTCCCATCTTCCTGTTGTGGTCGATCCCTCCCACGCTGTCGGCAAGGCGGAGCTGATTGGCGATATGGCCAAGGCCGCTGTTGCCGCCGGTTGCGATGGATTGATGCTCGAGGTTCACACAAACCCGGAAGAGGCTCTCTCTGACGGACAGCAGACTCTAAAGACCGAAGAGTTTGACGATTTGATGAAACAAATCGGAAAAGTGGCCGAGGCAGTCGGGAGAAGCGTGCGATGATCAATCAGACAAAGCCATTATTTCGTCAGGTTACTTTGATCGGTGTAGGTTTGATGGGCGGTTCGATCGGAATGGCCATCAAGAAAACAGGATTAGCCAAAACCGTCATTGGTCTTTCACGACGTCACGGGCCTTTGGTGGCCGCTTTAAAAAATAAAACAATTGATAAAATTTCGCATGATTACAAAAAAGCCGTATCGGGATCAGACCTGGTTATTTTCTGTACGCCTGTAAAAACCATCATAAATTTATTTCCAAAGATCGGCAAGCACTTAAGACGCGGCTGCATTGTGACCGATGTTGGCAGTACCAAGGTAGAAATTGCAAAAACCGCGGAAGAGAAGCTGCCTGCTTCTGTGAACTTTATCGGGAGTCACCCGATTGCCGGGAGTGAAAAAAGCGGTGTTTTTTATGCCTCAGCTGATTTATTTCAAGACTCCTTATGTATTCTCACTCCCACAGAGAAATGTCATCGTCCTTCTGTTGAAAAACTAAAGAATTTTTGGACTCGCTTGGGCTCTGTAGCCCGCATAGTCACTCCCGCGGAGCATGATGAAATTCTGGCCAGGATCAGTCATCTGCCGCACATTTTGGCTTATGCTCTTGTGCGCAGTATTCCCGATCATCACATGGCCTATGCCTCCAAAGGATTTAGAGACACGACCCGCATTGCCGCCTCCGACCCCAAGATGTGGAGCGATATCTGCCTGACAAACTCGAAGAATGTTATTAAGTCTATCGATGATCTTGTAGCGAATCTGGCTTCAATCCGCAAGGCTATTTCTTCTAAAAATATCAGTGATTTGAATAATCAGTTTAAAGAATCCAAGAAGAAGAGAGATGCCATCAGCTAAGATGAGCAGAACACCCGTTGTGATCACCATTGATGGACCGGCTGGTGCGGGGAAGAGTACCATCGCTAAGAAAGTAGCGCAGTCTCTAGGGTATACCTATTTGGATACCGGATCAATGTACCGGGCGCTTACCCTCAAGGCTTTGCATCAAAAAGTTAATTTGGAAGATGAGCAGGCTCTTGTTGATCTGGTCAAGACTGCCGAGATTGATATTCAAACAGATGAGCAGCATCTTTTGCGCGTTCTTCTCGATGGTCAAGAGGTCAGTGAAGAGATTCGAACTCTCGAAGTGACTAACAACACTTTTTATATTGCCCGCGTGCCGGATGTCCGGGAAGTGATGGTTGAAAAGCAGCGATCGATTGGCGCGAGAACCAGTGTGGTTGTGGAAGGGCGCGATACGGGAACGGTTGTTTTCCCTTGGGCCCGTAAGAAATTCTATCTCGATGCTTCCTTGGAAGAACGCGCGAAAAGGCGTATCTTGGAACTGAAAGAAAAAGGAAAGACCTTTGATGAGAACGCGTTAAAGGCAGAAATACATGAGCGCGATTTAAGCGACATGAATCGCAAGGTGGGTCCCCTGAAGGCGGCTGAAGATGCCATCAAGATAGATACGACAGATTTGGATATTGAGCAAGTTGCTCAAAAGATATTGGATTATATCAAAAGAGCTTAAATTCAAAATACGAAACTCTAAACCCTAAGGATATGCTTTGAATTTAGAGTTTAGGATTTAGGATTTAGGATTTTTTTAGTCATGGATAAGTCATTAATCAGAAATATTAGCATCATTGCTCACATCGATCACGGGAAATCGACTCTGGCCGACCGTCTGCTGCTCGAATGCGGGGCCATCGATGAGAGGAAATTCAAAAATCAGCTATTGGATGATATGGATTTAGAGCGCGAACGGGGCATTACGATCAAGGCCTCGGCAGTCAGACTTTCTTATAAGGCCAAAGACGGAAAAACATACCTTTTAAATTTGATCGATACCCCCGGTCACGTTGATTTCTGCTACGAAGTCGAGAAATCCTTGCGTGCTTGTGAGGGGTGCCTGTTGGTTGTGGATGCCTCTCAGGGTGTCGAATCCCAGACTGTAGCGAACTATTATTTAGCTATTGATAATAATCTGGAAATTCTTCCTGTTTTAAACAAGATCGATATTGCGGGTATTGATATTGATTTGGTGAAAAGGGAATTGAGAGCCGATTTCAACTTCAAAGACAAAGACATGATGTTGGTCTCGGCTAAAGAAGGCATAGGCGTCAAGGAGCTTATCGAAAAAATCATCACCTTTATACCTGAGCCCGAAGGACGTGATAGTGCGCCTCTGCAGGCTTTGATTTTTGATTTGAATTATGATATTTACAAGGGTGTGATTATTTATGTAAGAGTTGTCAACGGTGTTCTCAAACCTCGCAGCCGGATTCGGATGATGCATTTAGATCGCGAATTTACCGTGGATGAGGTCGGCGTTTTCAAACCGGAGGCTGAAAAAGTCAATCAACTGGAAAGCGGGGAGGTTGGATATATTACGTGCAATATTCATGATCCTCAGCGTGTGCGGTTCGGAGATACGGTAACGGAAGTTAAGTGTCCGGCTCAAAAATCCTTGCCGGGCTATCGGCATTTAAAACCGCTTGTTTACAGCGGTATCTATCCGGTGAATTCCAAAGATTTTCTTACTCTCCGAGAGGCTATAGAGAAACTACGCTTGAATGATCCCAGTTTTGTGTATGAGCTTGAAACATCCCAGTCGTTTGGGCACGGTTTTCGCTGTGGGTTTCTTGGTCTTTTGCATATGGAAATAACGCAAGAAAGGCTGCAACGGGAATATGACTTAAATCTTATTTTGACAACCCCCAATGTGGCCTATAAAATTGTGACCAAAGACAAAGAGCAGAAAGAAATCGAGAATCCAGGCGATCTGCCCGATCGTAGCAGTTTAGAGAGAGTGGAAGAGCCGTATCTGGCTGTTTCGATTTTTACTCCGGTTCAAATGATGGATGCTGTCATGGAATTGGCCAAACGTAAGCGGGGTATTTATCAAGAGGCTGTTTATGTTTCTGACAGGATGAAAGTGGTGTTCGATATTCCGCTTTCGGAAGTGATCGTTGATTTCAATGATTTGATCAAATCGGCAACCCGCGGCTACGGATCGATTGATTATCATTATAAAGGTTTTATGCCGGCGGAGATTTCAAAACTGGATATCCTGATCAACAATGATCTTTGTGATGCATTTTCATGTTTGGTTCATAAGGATAGGGCTTATGAGAAAGGACAGGCTTTGGTGACTAAGTTGAAAGAATTGATTCCTCGTCAGCTTTTTGAAGTGCGTGTTCAAGCGGCCTGTGACGGGCGGATTATTTCATCGGCCAAAGTCAAGGCTGTGGGAAAAAATGTCACCGCTAAGTGTTATGGGGGAGACATTACCCGTAAGCGAAAATTATGGGAAAAACAAAAGGAAGGAAAGAAGCGGATGAAGCAGATCGGGAGAGTGGAAATTCCCCAGGAAGCTTTTTTGGCCGCGCTCAAGCTATGATGAAAAAGAAAAAACAAAAATCAGTCTTAAGAGATTGGATTGAATCGATCGTCATTGCTCTTATTCTGGCCTTGGTGATCCGCACATTTATCATTCAAGCCTTTAAAATTCCAACCGGCTCCATGCGTATGACTCTTATTGAAGGCGATCGTATTCTTGTGAGCAAATGGCGCTACGGGCCCCGGATTCCTTTTACGGATTACCGAATTCCGGGTTTTAGTAAACCCCAGCGGGGAGATGTGATCGTTTTTGTATATCCCGAAAATCCGAAAAAAGATTTTATTAAGCGCCTGATTGCCAAAGGGGGAGAAAAAGTTTTGATCAAAGACGGTGATATTTATATTAACGGCCAGAAAGTCGAGGAATCACCGATCAAAAACATTTATTATTATAATCGAGGGCAATATGGTCATCCGAGGGATGAAATAATCGTGCCGGAGGATCATTATTTTGTTTTGGGTGATAATTCGGCATCTTCCAAGGACAGCCGGTATTGGGGATTCGTGCCCCATGAACTGGTAGTCGGCCGGGCGGAGTTTATCTATTGGCCGATAAGACGTTGGCGGTTTATTCGATAGAACAAAAATGAAATATAGATGGCTGGTTTTTATGTGGTGTTTTTGCGCGGCTGGTTGCGCGACAACATCGAAAGATGTTGTCGCGCCCCGGGAAACCGCCGCTGATGTCCATCAGGCGGTGGGAAAAATTGCCGATTCCCTGGAGGGAAAAGTGATCGTTCATTATTGTCCGGTTTGCGGCGCTCATTATAGTTCGCGGGTCAAAATTTGCCCCAAAGACGGTACCCCCTTAAAAGTTCTGGATGAATAAATGGCCTTAACCTTTGCTAATAAAGTGACTGTCGGACGCATTCTATCCGTTCCCTTTTTTTTGGCCGCTGTATTATATTACAATTCGCAGAGAGAATACCTGCGCTTTATCGCCTTGGGGATTTTTTCACTGGCTGTCGTCACGGATATTATTGACGGCTATATCGCCCGCACCCGTCACCAGAAAACTCAGGCCGGGGCTATTTTGGATCCCTTGGCTGATAAGATTCTTTTGATGACTGCTTTTATTTCGTTTTACAGCCGAGGAGAATATTTTGGAGAGGTTCAATTTCCGCTCTGGCTGGTTTTGGCTATTATCAGCCGCGATGTGTGCCTTCTTCTTGGTTTTTTTCTAATTTATATGATTCATGCCAAAATGGAAATCAGCCCTACATACTGGGGGAAGACCACGACTTTTTTTCAAATTTTGTGTATTTACAGTATTTTCTTTCAAGTCCCTTTTGCACCGGTTATTTGGAGCGCAGCTTTATTTTTCACTCTTTTTTCTGGCGTGGATTATATTCGCAAAGGAATAAAGGTTCTCAATGATGTCTATCATTAAATTTCTTTTTGGCTTAATCACCTGTTATCTTATTGGATCCATTCCAACCGCCTATCTTTTTGGGTGGAAGCTAAAAGGGATCGATATCCGTCATTACGGTTCTGGCAATGTGGGTGCGACAAACGCGATCCGCGTTCTTGGAAAAGGGCCGGGAAGTATCGTTTTGTTAGCGGATGCCCTTAAGGGTTTGCTGGCCGTTGTGGTTTTGCCTTTAACTTTGGGATTCAACCAGGTGGGGGTGCTTGTTCTCTTTGGAATGACTGCCGTCTTCGGACACATCTGGACTGTTTTTCTTCATTTTAAAGGGGGTAAGGGCATTGCCACCAGCCTGGGTGTGTTAATCGGCCTGATGATTTTAGTGGCTTCTCTAAAAAAGGTTGTTTTTCTCACTCTTTTGATATGGACCATTGTTTTCGTTTGCTTTGGTTATGTTTCTCTGGCTTCTATTCTGGCTGCAGTCAGTTTTCCTCTCTTAATGATCATGTTCCCGCAACCATTTGAAATTGTTATACTTGGAGTAACTCTCTGCCTGACCGTGGTTTTAAAACACCGATCCAATATTTCTCGGATCTTGAGCGGACAAGAACCGCGGGTTTTCTTTTCATTTCTTCAAAAACCCAGAAGCTAGACAGCCTATTCTTGAAGCAATTTTTCTCTCCTGTATTGTAAAATTCATAGTTTTTTTTAAAAAAAGAATTTCTTTTTTTTGTTATTTTTTGGTCATAGATCATAACTAACTGGAAAAAAATGAGTTATGATATCATTCTCTTGATTTTTTCTCTATCAAGAAAACGCTATCTTCTAACTACTTGATATGCATTGATTTACAGGACTGCCGTGCTATACTTTTATTGATAATATGTATTGAAGAGGAAAAAGATCCCCATCAGCCACGGATGAGGAACAGCCGGGCTGAAGAAGCAGGCGGTGGATCGCAGTTTCGCAGCCCGGCAATCTATATAATGAAGAAAAAGGTCAATGGTGACAACCATGAAAGAAATCTTGTTTCGCAAACATCAGTCAACAAAGAAGCGGATGCGTATTACATCCATCAGTGAGCGTTCGGAAGACAAAGGCAACTTGACGCATACGCAAAAGGCTTTCATCTATATGATAGAGCCGCAGAAGATGATGCGTAATACCATAGCGGCTCCCGAATATTTTGTCACCAAATATTACCATACTAAGGAAAAAAAAGAAGTGGTGCACTTTAAGATTAAAGGCGTTTTTTATGTGCGCCAAAAAACTCAATTTTATAAAATTAACTATTGCCACTCTTTGAAGATTGAGGTGGTGGAGAAAGAGAATAAAGACACCGAAGAATCAGTAGCCCAGAAAGAATCAACCGAATAGAAAATCATTGTTTCCGCAAAAGACCCTCAGACTATAAAAAGTTTGAGGGTTTTTTGTTGTCTAAATAGCCGGGATTTTTCTTGAGCAAAGATACTTAGCGCTATAAAATAAATTCAAAGTCAATATTCTTAATTTTATGAAAAATAATCTGAAATTTATTGGGATTTGTATTTTAATCGCTGTTATCGCCATGACGTTGACGGATCTTTGGGATTCGACTTCATTAGGGTCATTCTTGGTCTGCTTTATCGCGGCCAGTCTCTGTACAATTTTGATTTTTGGTTTTCCTCGGATTAAATCCTCAGTCAAGAAATTCATGAAACGAATGGCTGATTGCCTTGATGATCTTCTCAAAAAAATGTCGTTTCAAAAACTGAATCTGAAGCTGTCCCAAAGAGGCAAAGAGAAGGAGGGGCAACCCGCGGCAGATTCAGAAATCCATCCTTCAGCTTTTGTCCAAAGACTAGATTTTGGCCTCATCATTGTGATGAGTATTATTTGGAGTATTTTTATTGCCGTGTTCACCCCGACCCTTTTTCTTTCTTCAATCTACGGAGGAAATTTCTTCATTCTCGCGGCGCTCCAGACTTTTTTAATGGTTGCCGCAGCCTTTTTCATCGGTTTTTTTGCGGCCAGGAGAGGAGTCCATGTTTTTAAGACGGTATTCTGGTGTTATTTGATGATGACATTTTTGTTAAATTTTCTCAATATTACTTGGTTTGGACTCAGACACTACATTCTTTTGTTTTTGCTATTTGTTTTCGGTTTGCTTCCTGTCATGCTTGGAGCCTGGTTGGGGTTGATTTTTTATCAACGGATGCATCGCAAATTCGCAGAAAAAGACTCATCCTTGTAGTCGAAGATGCCCGCAACTTCCTATTTACAATTCTTTATATTTTGCTATGCTATATTTCAAATATTAATATTAATACATATGAGATAGCAAATGTTTAGAGAGCAGATTAAGGTTCTAGATTGCACCGTTCGTGACGGGGGACTGATTAATAATCATGATTTCGGGCATGATTTTGTGCGGGCTGTTTATCAGGCGGTGTCCGCAGCCGGCGTCGATTACATCGAAATCGGCTATAAGAATTCGCGCGAAATGTTTTCGCCCAGCGAATACGGAGCCTGGAAGTTTTCGGACGATGATGATATCAGCAGGGTCATAGACGGGATCGAATCAAATACGAAAATTTCTGTCATGGTCGATGTGGGTCGGGTGAAGATGGAGGATGTCAGAGAGGCCAAAGACAGTCCGGTGGATATGGTGCGGGTGGCTACCTATGTCAAAGATATTGATAAGGCCATTTCGATGGTCAATGAATTTGATGCCAAGGGATATGAGACGACGATCAATATTATGGCGATCTCCCGTGATCAGGATAATTTTTTGGATGAAGCCCTGGATCAAGCCGAAAAACAGTCCAAGGCCCAGGTTGTTTATATCGTCGATAGCTTTGGGTCGCTTTATCAGGAGACTGCCGAGGCACTGGTCAAACGCTTTAAAAAATATCTGAAAACAAAAGAAGTTGGTTTTCACGGGCACAATCATCAGCAGTTGGCCTTTGGCAATACGATCGAAGCGATTATGCATGGAGCCAATTTCTTAGACGGAACGATTTACGGCATTGGTCGCGCCGCCGGCAACTGTCCCCTGGAGCTTCTCATGGGTTTTTTAAAGAATCCTAAGTTTGATATTCGGCCGGTTTTGGATGTGATCAGCAAGGAATTTATCCCTTTAAGAAAAAAAATAGAGTGGGGTTATATTATTCCCTATGCCATTTCCGGGATGATGAATGAACATCCCCGGGCCGCCATGGCGCTTCGCAAGAGCGCGGATAAAGAAAATTACCGGGAATTTTACGATAGCTTAGCGAATCCCGACAATCAGGAGTAAAGACTTTTCTATTCTGGGGAGGATCTTGCCATGATGCTGACAGAAAATCAAAGAAGATTTATTGCATTCGAACGGAAAAATAGCACGTATATCCCTTTGGCGATATTTGGTGTGATGGCTGTCACCTCTTTGTTTTTATTAATATTTGAATCTTTAGAAGTTGAGAGGCCATTAGTTATGGTTTCTTCTATTACGTTTGCTTGTTCGTTAACATGGGTTGTTCGTGTGACGCAGAATAGAAAATGGCTTAAGATAATCGAACAATTAATGAAATAATACAAACGCTTTTTTCATGATTTCTCCCATCATCCTCAACATCCTGCAGCTCGGTATTTTGATTTTCTCGATCATGCTGCATGAATTTATGCATGGCCTGGTGGCCTTTCGCTGTGGGGATCCGACCGCAAGGGATGCCGGTCGCTTATCGTTTAATCCTCTGGTACACATTGATCCCATCGGCTCCGTTGGCTTACCGTTGCTTTTAATGGTAACTAATTCTCCGTTTCTGATCGGCTGGGCCAAGCCGGTGCCGGTTAATCCAGGATATTTTCGCCATTATAAACGGGATAATGCGCTGACATCTTTTGCCGGTCCCTTTTCCAATATTTGTCTGGGGATTGTTCTGATTATCCTTCTGGTTTTGGTGACATTTTTTCTGCGGCTGGGGCAATATTCGACAATCAATTTCAGCTCGCCTTTCGAGCATGTTTATGTTTTAGGTCATACATTTGAAGCCACCGCCCTGACTTATCTGCTCAATGTTATTCAATATGGGGTGATCATCAATTTTGTTTTGGCCACATTCAATTTGATTCCTATTCCCCCGCTTGACGGATCCCACATTCTGATGGCCATTGTGCCGGATGAGTGGGTGCGGAAGATTTTTGTCCCCCTCTCGCAATACGGCATGATTATCATTATCGTTTTGGTGGCGACCGGCTTTCTGTCTTTTATTTTAGTGCCTGTGATTATTGCCGTGCATATTGTTTTTGCGATCATTGCCGCCGTTATGGGTTTAGGCTAGATGTTTATTAAAGAAAAGATTCTTCAAATCAGAAAAGAAATTCCTTCCCATGTCCGCATTGTGGCGGCTGCCAAGACCCGTAGTGTCCCAGAGGTTGAAGAAGCGATCGAGGCCGGAATTACCGATATCGGACACAATTATGTTCAAGAGGCCGAGAAAATGGCGGCGGCCTTGCCAAGCAAGGCCGCCTGTGTCACCTGGCATATGATCGGCGAGATTCAGACCAATAAAATCAACAAAGCCTTGAATATTTTCAACATGATTCAGACGATTGATTCCATCGAAAAAGCCGAGGCCATCGACAGGCGAGCCGAGCGAGTTGGTAGAGCAACGCTTTCGGGATTGATCGAAGTTAATATTGCTAAAGAATCAGCTAAATCCGGCGCAGCGCCTGAATTTGAGAACATCAAAGCCATCGCAGAGAGAATATCGATACTTAAACACATCGAGCTTAAGGGCCTGATGACTATGGGTCCTGTTGTCGATGATCCTCAGAAACTTCGGCCTCACTTCCGCACAGTAAAAAATATCTTTGATCGGCTCAAATCCCTTACAATTGAAAATGTCGAAATGAATATTCTTTCCATGGGCATGTCTGATTCTTATCAGGTCGCTATCGAAGAGGGAGCAAATATGATCCGCCTGGGAACGGTTCTCTTTGGAGAAAGGCACTATGCCCGGTAGCTTTAGGTTACAGTTTATTGGGCGATCTCTTTTTCTGTTTTCTTTTCTACTCTTTTCTGCTGGTCTAAATTTTGCCCAGGACAATCCCGGAGAAATCAGCACCAAAATTACGATTGGCCCCGAGGGCGAGGAGCAGAGCCTCTCTCAACCCCGCCAAGAACAAGATGGGTTTGTTGATATTTATGTGGAAGAGAAAAAGACGCCTTTTGTCGCAGAAAGTAAATCGGGCCCTCAACCGAAACGCAAACCCTTTTATCGCTCCCGCAAACAAAATGATTTCCCGATTCCTGCTCAGACCCCAAAAAGCGATCTGACAGATCCCAAAATTCGTATTCAGTATATTGCCTTTGGGAGTCTGCTAGTATTTTGGCTGGTCATTTTTATCGGCTATAAAATGTTTATGAAGATCTACAGAAAGAGTCAGTTGATTAAAAAAGACGGAGAGTATAAAACGTATTACCAAAGCGGTCGCCTTAAAAGCACGGCCTTTTATAAGAATAATGAACTCCATGGCCCCATGAAAGAATATTTTGAAGAGGGGCAGTTGATTCGCGAAATTCATTATCAAAACGGGAAAAAGCATGGAGCCTGGTCCAGTTATTACAAAACCGGGCAATTGCAATCCTCAGGAGAATATCTGGATGATTTGCCGGTGGGCATGGCCCGGGAATTCAGCAAGGAAGGCAAAATGCAAGCGGAGACCGATTACACCAAAGACACCCAAGCCTTGCGCAGAGAGTTTTTTCAAAACGGCCTGTTGAAAAGCGAAGGAAATTATCAGGTCAATACTAAAGGCGAAACCAAAGAGGGGCTCCATAAAGAATATTATGATAACGGCAATCTGAAATCCGAAGTGATTTACCGCAACGGTACCCAAGAGGGAATCGCGAAAATTTATTACCCCAGCGGACGTCTTCGGTCCGAAGGAATTTTTAAAAACGGCAAGATCATTGATATCAAAGAATTTGACGAGAACGGGAATTTCATGAAAAGCAACAAATAAATCATTTTACATGCGTAGAGTTTTCATTTTCTTTCTCATTCTGGTGATCGGACATTATGCGCTTTCCGCTTTGATGATGACAAGCAAGGTGAGGCGCGGGCAGGCATCATGGTATTCACGACGCTCACCAGGAATTCGCCGGAGAACCGCCAATAATGAACGGTTCAATGATCAGGCCCTGACGGCCGCCATGTGGAATGTCCCCTTTCATACAAAAGTTAGGGTGACGAATATCGAGAATGATAAGTCTGTCATCGTGCGGATTAATGACCGCGGCCCGCATTATCGCTATGTGCGTCAGGGACGTGTGATTGATTTAACGAAGGCGGCTTTCCACAAAATTGCTTCTCACCAGAAAGGGCTGATCGATGTGGTCGTGGAAGTCTTGGAATAAAAAGCAGAGGGTGCAAAGAATTCCGACAGCCTTTGTTTTATTTTCTTTGATAATACTTTCAGACGCTGTCATGCTTTTAGCCCAGAAAACAACATTGAAGACAGAGGCCATCAAGCTTCCGCGATTCAATAGTTCTCTTCCAACTAATAGATTTACCGGTATCGGTATTGACCGAAAGACGGGTCATGTGAGTTTGGCCGGTGAGGGTGTCTGGTGCGAAATTCCTTATCGTTCTGGGCAGTTTGATTTTCAAAGAGCCTTTATTGCTCCAACCAGAGGATTTCATTTGACTGCAGTTTCATCCAGCGAAAATGATGTGTTTGTCTATGATACTTTGAGCCGCACATTAATTTCGGGCAATCGCAAATATAAAGTTCCAGAAGAAATTAAGAATATTGACGGCATGGCTTATCACGGGTATTATCTTTATGTGGCTGATCGAAGCGCCAGAACAATTTACGAAATGGAATTGAAGGGCGGTCACGCAGCGGTTATTCGCCGAGTTCGTGTAGGATTTTCACCCAGCGGACTCACTTCGGATGATTTTAACCTCTACGCGTGCGGTCATCGTGCGATCTATCAACTGGACCGGGATTTAAAAACAATTCATGTTTATCCCTTGGAATTTTCTATTGATGGACTGGTGGCTACTGGTTACGATGAATTTATGGCTGTATCAAAAGGCAAGAGGAGTATTTTTCTGATCAAGAAATAAGAAAAGGATATTCACATCCATTAACCATAGATCCCTCTGCCAAACGAGAACAAGGGTTAAGCATGCGACTTGTGAAGAGACGGATCATAATCAAAGGAGGAGCCACATGGCCACGTTTTTACTGTTCGGGAAATATTCTCAGGAAGCGCTCAAAGGAATTAGTGCTGACCGCACACAAAAAGCCCAGGAGCTGATCAAGCAATCTGGCGGAAGCGTCAAAAGCATGTACGTTCTTTTGGGCCAACATGATCTTGTCTTGATTGTTGACTTGCCAAAGGCCGAAGATGCCATCAAAACTTCGATCGCGCTGACGAAATCCACCGGCATTTCGTTTTCGACCTTTCCGGCTCTGACGGTTGAAGAATTTGATAAGATTGCCAGCGCGTAAAATTCTCTCGGAAGAATAGAGGGACATATTCTATGCTTAAAAAATTCTCTGGTTGGCAGAGAGCGGCCGTTATCGCCTGTTCGATTTTCATCGTCTCACTGCTTGGAATAAGTGCGATCCAATCTGTCCGGAGTAAGGGGAAGCGTATCTCTTACAATCAGCCCACTCCAATTGGAGTGACGGCCCGAGAGGTTTTTCGTAATGATCAGGGCCTTGTGACAAAAGAAACTTTTTATAGAGGAGATGATGTTTACGAATTTATCATCTATCGATATGATGAAAAGCATCGCCGAATAAGGGAAGAGCACTATGATTCTGATTCTTCTTTAAAAGAAATTTGGAAGATTGACTATCATCATGGAAAAGAGAAATCGCGGACCTTATTCTCTTTGAAAGGCGTAAAACAGTATGAGATCAGAGGAGGTCACACCCATCTATATTTTGATAAAACAGGAGAGAATCTGATTGCTTTAAAAGGCTATCTTCCTGACGATATGGATCTTGCCTATGGATGGGGTGATCCGTATGATGGCCTGGCCTGCGGAATAGCTCCCAGCACATTAAAGGCCCAGTCGGTTAAAGATTTCCAATTCGGACTATCGGTTAAAAATTTAACTAAGCGATATAAAAAGGTGGCTTTTGGATCCCCATTTTTGACAATGCAGTTGGAGTTGAGAGATGCCCAAGGCACGTTAATTCCGCTTGATGTGCAACACACTGAAGATCGTAAAAATAAAATAAAGCAAATGAATAGAGGGGATGCGCAACATCGCGGTTATGGATTAGAGACAATAGGTCCCAATAAAGTTGTCATTTCGCATAGTCATCATGAATTAGGTGATTGGTATAATGAGCTTTCTTCTGGAGAATATTTTCTGACTGTTCGCTATGGGTTAGAAGACGGGACATTTTCATTGGTCTCTAATACGGTTGTCATTGAAATAGAGAGGTGAATTTGATCATAAGGATTATTCTTCCCTCTTAAAAAGAAATATACGCTATCGTTACTCAAAGTTTTAAAAAATATGGCTTCTCAAAAATATTTCTCACAACTTATTGTTTGTAATTTTATTCTCTTGGTCTCTCTGGCTCTGGCTATCTGGGGCCCCGATTCCATTCAAGGGTTTTATGGTGGATGGCCGGAAACGATTCAATTGATCATGCCCTTTGCCGGGGGTTTTCTTGTGATCCTGTCCTCTTTATGGCTGACCCTTGGTGCTTATCGACAGAAAAATTGGATGAGGTTATTGATCAGCAGCCTTTTGGTCCTGGTAACATTGGCATATGTCGTTTATGTTTTCTTACTATTTCGCGCTTTGACCAGTTAGGTGACAATCTAATAAAAAGAAAACTACTCATTTCAACTATAGTTTTAGTCGTGATAATTCTAGCTGCTTTTTTTAAAGAGAATATGCGAAACAAAAAGAAAAGACCATTAAGAGAAAACAAGCGCTATCCAGAGAAGCTATTATAGGCAAAGCGAAAACATATTGGACTGACAGAGATTATGTTTTTGATAATGTCCAAGCTGAAAAAGACCGTAATGAGTGGATTGTAATGGTAAATTGATCTTTTCTTATGGATTGTAAAGGGAAGGGCCGTTTAGCTGTTAGATTTAGTGATCAGGGTCAGTGGATGAACAGTGGATTCGGTTGTCAAGATTTTGAGAAAGATGTAGCGCAGCAAGTCCAATCTCAAAAGGAATTTCATCGTCAGGGTTTATTAAAAAATAGAAAAGGGCTTTATTTTTTTTATCAGGATTATGATCAAGAGGATTACCTGCTTGTGGCCCTCCCAACCATTAATCCACAGCCGGATTACCAGCATCTAGAGTCTATGGCTTTAAAAGGAAATAAAATCCGGGTCGAAGGAAAAATCGAAATGATTCCAGCTAATAGGCCTCATTGTGAAGTTAGCCAAATCGGATGCCGGGAAATAAGACAACTGATCATCGATCAACGGAAACCCCTTACCAATGACAACAACTAAAGATATCGATACTCTTTTTATCTACACGCCGATTTCCGTCCAGGAGCGCTATGGGGATATTGATTCCGGTGAAATCGGCGGCTATTTGCCGTCTCTGGGACTTCTGAGTCTGGCCGCCTACATCCGGAAGCAAGGATACCGCGTTGATGTCATCGATATTCTCATCCAGAAAATTGGCATGGAAGATCTTATCGCCTATATTGAGGAAACAAACCCCAAGGCGATTGGTTTTTCCGCGATCACCCCGATTTTTCACAATACCGTTAAATATGCCCAAAGAATCAAAGAACGGTTTCCGGACATTCTGATTGTCATCGGCGGCCATCACGCCACAATTTTAACCGAAGAAGTCACCAGGGATAATCCCTGTTTCGATCTGGTGGTTTTTGGCGAAGGGGAACAGACTCTTTTGGAGATCATGGATCTCTATAAGGCAAAGAATTATCAGGTCAAAGATTTCCTTCATGATTTCAAATCGCTTTCTCAAGTGGCCGGTCTGGCATTTCGCCACTATCAGAAGGTAATCATCAATTCCCGGCGGCCTGTGATTGAAGATGTTGATCAGCTTCCTTATCCGGCACGGGATCTGGTGCCGATGGACAAATATGTTCCCCTTCCCAATCAATATAAACGGCTGCCGCTTTTGCATATGTTGGTGATTCGGGGATGTCCGTTTCAGTGTACATTTTGTTCCTGCAATTCTGTTTTTGGACGCAAGATCCGTTCAAAAAGTCCCCGTAAGGTCGTGGATGAAATTCGCCATCTGATCGATACCTACGGCGCAAGAGATATTTCCTTTTGGGATGATTTATTAACCGTCAATGAAAAATGGATGACAGAAGTCTGCGATCTGATAATCCAGCAAAAGTTGGATATCAGCTGGACCTGTTACGGCCGAACTGATTGTGTCAGTCCCCAGCTTCTTAAGAAAATGGCCGAAGCCGGCTGCTGGAATATCTTCTTCGGTTTTGAAACAGGAACGCAGGAACTGCTTGATCGCGTCAAGAAGGGTATCTCTGTGGAGCAGATGAAAAAGGCCAATCGCTGGTGCCGGGATGCGGGCATTGAAGTGCGGGGATCCTTTATGCTGGGTTTGCCCGGTGAGACGCCAGAGCTGGGTCAAAAGACCATTGATTTCGCCAAAGAACTCAGCCCTCAGTACGCCCAATTTTCTTTAACGACGCCTTTTCCGGGAACGGAGCTTTTTAAGGAAGCCGAAAAATGGGGCCGGCTGGATAAAGATTTCTCGAAATACAGCAGTTTTAAAGTTGTGTTTGTTCCCTTTGGATATAAGGATGAAGATGAATTGAAACAAATGGAAAAGCGTGCTCATTTTCAGTTTTATTTTCGACTGCGGGCGATTATTCAATTTATCAGTAAAATCCGCTCCTGGGAAGATTTTAAGCGTCATTTCAAAGGATTTCAGTTTTTGCTGGGTTTGATTAAGTAGAGAAATCAATAGTATTCACATGATTTTGAAATGAACAAAAAGATTTTAATTGTTAATGGCAGTCCAAAAAAACGACAATACTTCTTTGCTCATTCAATGGTTTAGCACAAGCGCGCAATCTCTGGGACAGAGGTGGACCTTGCGCAAGCTGTCTTTTTGAAATACAAAGCTTTGGGATGTACCTCCTGTCTCGTTTGTCAGAAAGATAAAGAATATGGATGCGTGATCGACGATGGCGCGCGATCTGTTCTATTACAGATGCTTGAAAGTGATGCTATCGTGATGGCTACCCCATTCTATTACTTTGGGCCGATGGCTCAATTAAAGATTATTTTTGATTTTCTGTTCTCTCTCTACAAGTCGAACCATGAGGTCAATATCATGGAGACGCCTCTTCAAGGAAAGGTCTTTGCGCTTCTGGCCATTGCGTTTGAAGATAGGGGGTTTGGAAGCGCTGCGCGAACCTTTTCGATTAACCGCTGATTATACCGGCATGCCGTTTGAATCTCTTATCGTCAAAAATGCCGGTATCTCAGGGAATATCCAGGCGCAAGAGGCTCAGATTCGTCCTCACGTAGAGAGTTTTGCAAATCGAATTGCTAGACCATGATCCCTCATTGACGCCTTAAGTATTTTGTGTTATTTTATTCCATTCTTGCATCTTATCTAATAATATAAATAATATGACTAAAGCAGAAAAAAATTATGCTTTTATTGATAGCCAGAACCTGAATCTTTCAATACGAGACCAAGCTTGGACTCTTAATTTTAAGAAATTTCGCAAATATCTTGATGATAAATACGGTATTACAAAAGCATTTCTTTTTATCGGTTATGTTGCTGAAAACCAAAGTCTTTACACATCGTTACAAAAAAATGGTTATATCTTGATTTTTAAACCTACCCTTCATTTGCCGAATGGAAAAGTTAAGGGAAATGTTGATGCTGAATTAGTTCTGCATGCTATGATTGAATACCAGAATTTCAATCAAGCACTTATCGTGACAGGTGGCGCAGATTTCTTTTGTTTAGTGGATTATTTAAAGAAAAAGAAGAAATTACTAAATTTGATGATCCCAAACAGAAGGAAATACAGCTCTCTTTTGAGAAAGTTTAATAAAGAAACTGTTTTCATGAATAATCTCAAGGATAAAATAGGAGTGAAAAAGAAATAAAAAAAGAGAGGCATTGCCTCGGGACGGAACCCTTTGGATAGCCTCTCATCGTGATTCTAGTTAAATAATATCATAGAAATAATCGTTGTCAAGGGGATTAAAATGATGAGAAAAATCGGCATCATCGGCGGCGGGAATATGGGGGAAGCTATCTTAAAGGGTCTTCGCAAGACCATGAAAGTGCGCGTTTGTGAGATGAGCCTTAAGCGCCGGATGGTTTTAAAAAAGAAATACAAGATCAACTGTGTCGATAGTAAAAATCTTGTGGCCAAATGCAAGATCATTGTGCTGGCCATCAAGCCGCAAAATATGGATCAAGTCCTTTGCGATATCGCGCCTTTTGTCGGAAAAGACAAGCTGATCGTCTCGATCGCTGCAGGCATTACCTGCTCTTTTATCGAAAAGCGGCTTTGTAAAAACGTCCGCGTGATCCGCTGTATGCCCAATATGCCGGCCTTAATTGGTCAGGGGATTACGGCGATGGCCAAGGGAAAAAATGCCAAGGAAAGCGATCTTCTTTTGGCCCGTAAAGTTCTCTTATCTGTGGGCGATGTCATTGTTGTGCAGGAAAAAATGATTGATGGGGTCACAGCCGTTTCCGGAAGCGGTCCGGCGTATGTTTTTTATTTTATCGAGCAAATGATTCAAGCGGCCAAATCTCTTGGACTAAAAGAATCAATAGCGAAAACACTGGTCAAAAAAACATTTTTGGGAAGTTCAAAGCTGATGGATCAGATTGGCGAAGAGCCAAAAGCTTTACGCGCCAAAGTGACATCCAAAGGGGGAACCACCGAAGCGGCCATGAAGATTTTTAAAACAAAAAAAGCAGATAAAATTATTGAGCAAGCGGTGAAGGCCGCCAATAAAAGAGCGAAACAGCTATCAAAAGGATAAGACTATGGCAAAAATCGGTGTGATCGGCGGTTCAGGATTATATGAAATAGAAGGAATCAAGGATTTACAGGAACAGGAAGTGCAAACGCCGTTCGGCCATCCATCGGATCGCTACATGACCGGGCGCCTGGAGGAAACAGAAGTTGTCTTCTTGCCGCGTCACGGACAGGGTCATAAATTAACGCCCAGCGAGGTCAATTACCGGGCGAATATATTCGGCATGAAGGTCTTGGGGGTTGAGGCGATCTTTTCGGTTTCTGCCGTGGGCTCACTCAAAGAAGATTTAAAGCCGATGGATTTTGTGATTCCGGATCAATTTCTGGATCGGACCAAAGGAATCCGGAACTGTTCCTTTTACGGCGATGGCATTGTCGTTCATATTCCCTTTGCCGATCCGGTCAGTAAAGAGTTGTGCGATATTTTGGAAGATGCCTGCAAGCAGGCCAAGGTGACGGTTCATCGGGACGGCACCTATGTCAATATGGAAGGACCTCAATTTTCAACCAAAGCGGAATCGCATCTTTATCGGTCGTGGGGGATGGATATTATCGGCATGACCAATTTAACGGAAGCGAAACTGGCGCGCGAAGCCGAAATTTCATATGCCACCTTGGCGGCTGTAACCGATTATGACTGCTGGCATGAATCGCACGAATCGGTCAGTGTCGATATGATTATCGAATACTTAATGAAAAACGTGTCCAACGCCAAGCGGATTTTAAAGATCGCCGTTCCCGCTGCTGGAAAATTGGAAACATTCAGCGCGCTGGGGTCTTTAGAGCATGCGATCTTGACCCGACCGGAGGCAATTCCTGATCGTCTTCGAAGTGATCTGAGCGTTCTTATCGGAAAATATATCAAATAAAATGGAATACCGAAAAACACTTAATCTTCCCAAAACGGAATTCTCGATGAAGGCGAATCTCGCCCAGAAAGAACCTGCCATTCTCAAAGAATGGGAGAGCACGGACGTCTATGGGCAGATCCGGAAGCAATCTAAGGGAAAGAAGAAATTCATTCTCCATGATGGCCCGCCGTATGCCAATGGCCGTATCCATATCGGGCACACGCTCAATAAAGTTTTAAAAGACATCGTGGTTCGCTTTAAGACGATGAGCGGATTTGATTCGCCGTATGTCCCGGGATGGGACTGCCACGGCCTGCCGATTGAGCATCGCCTTTTAAAAGAAATGAAGAAACACAAATCGCAGGTGGATCGCGTGGAGTTTCGAAAAAAAGCGCATGATTATGCGATGCAATATGTCGGCATTCAGCGGGAAGAATTCAAGCGTTTGGGAATTTTCGGTGATTGGGATCATCCGTATTTAACCTTAACGCATGAATATGAGTATTGGATTCTAAAGAGTTTGGCAGAGCTCAATAAAAAGGGATATATTTATCGCGGGCTTAAACCGGTCAATTGGTGTTTTGATTGCGAGACAGCCCTAGCCGAGGCCGAAGTGGAATACGAAGATCACACATCTCCGTCGGTTTATGTGAAATTTAAGGTGAATAATCCACAAGTGATAGAAGGTTTACCGAAGAAAGATTTGTCTCTAATGATTTGGACCACCACTCCCTGGACGCTAATTGCCAACGTGGCTGTGGCGGTCCACAACGATTTTGAATATAGTTTTGTCGAGACAGGACAAGATATTATTATTCTTGAAAGTTCGCTTGTGGCTCCTGTTTTAGAAAAGGGCGGGATTAAAGACTTTAAGATTATCAAGAAAGCAAAGGGTAAAGATCTTGTTGCTTGTATGTATTCTCATCCATTGGGATCAAAAGAAAATTGCCGCGTTGTGGCGGTTGATTATGTGACCAAAGAAGAGGGAACCGGTTTGGTTCATACGGCTCCCGGCCATGGGCAGGAAGATTATTTGGCCGGACAGAAGTTTGGGCTTGATGTCGTGATGCCCGTCAATGATAAGGGTGTATTCGATGACTCTGCCGGAGAATTCGCCGGACAGCATGTCTTTAAAGCCAATCCCAAGATTATTGAGCGTCTTCAAAATGAAAAAACGCTTTTTTTCAGTGATCAGCTTTCTCATAGCTACCCGCATTGTTGGCGGTGTAAAAAACCGATTATCTTTCGCGCGACGGAGCAGTGGTTTTTAAAGGTGGACCATGAAGGATTGCGCGAGAAGCTGGTGAAGATCATCAAGGAAAGTGTTCAGTGGATTCCGCCGGCCGGCAGGGAGCGTATTTTAGGCATGATCTCCGGACGGCCGGATTGGTGTCTCTCACGACAGCGGTATTGGGGCGTGCCGATTCCGGCGATCCGTTGCAAAGGATCTCAGAATTCGCCGAAGCTTTTTACAGAAGTCATCGAACATTTTGCCAAAGTGGCGCGCAAAGAGGGGACCGATGCCTGGTTTACCAAAGACGTGTCAGAGTTGATTCCTAAAGATTTCACGTGCCCGGGATCCGGCAAGAAAGAGTTTGAAAAGACCTATGATATTTTGGATGTGTGGTTTGATTCCGGCGTTAGTCATCAGGCTGTTCTGCGTGGCCAAATGAAAGAAGACCTGCCTTGCGCTATGTATCTGGAAGGATCCGATCAGCACCGCGGATGGTTTCAATCATCGCTGATTCCGGCGGTTTGTATGGAGGGTCGCGCGCCTTATAAATCGGTTCTTACGCATGGATTCACTGTGGATGGTCAGGGACGGAAAATGTCGAAGTCGCTGGGCAATGTTATTGCCCCTCAAGAGGTCATGAAAACAAGCGGCGCTGATATATTACGACTCTGGGTGGCCTTAAGCAACTATCACGACGATATCCGTCTCTCGAAAGAAATCATCGCTCGCCTGGTTGATGCCTACCGTAAGATCAGAAACACCCTGCGCTTTATGTTAAGCAATTTGTATGATTACCACAAGAAGGACAATAAATTGAATCTTCAATCTCTTGAAGACATTGATCGCTGGGCTCTTTCAAAAACAGCCGCTTTGATTGATCGAGTCACTCAGTATTATCAGTCGTATGATTTTGATAAGGCGACAAAGGCTATTTATGATTTCTGTAACAGTGAATTGTCCAGCATTTATCTTGACATCTTAAAGGATCGATTGTATACTTCACCGGCAAATTCACCGCGGCGCAGAGCCGCGCAGAATGTTCTTTATGAAATTACTCAGGTTTTGGTTCGCCTGCTGGCTCCGGTTTTGGTTTTTACAACGGAAGAGGTTTTTCGTATTTTATCCGGATTGAAAGATGGTTTAAAAGACAAAAGCGTCCATCTGACCAGCTGGCCTGATGAGAAATCTTGCTGGCGGTCGGCGGATGTGGAAAAAAAGCTGGCGATTCCTTTAGCTCTCCGCGAAGCGGTGTTAAAATGTTTGGAAGAAGCCCGGGCTCAAGGCGTTATCGGCAGCTCACTGGATGCTAAAATTGTTATCGAAACGGCTTCAGAGAGAGACGGGAAGGCCCTTGAAGCTGTTTCGGAAGATATGCGCTACCTCTTAATTGTCTCCCAGGTAGACATCAAAAAGGTGGCCCAAATTGATAAAGGTTTAAACGAAACATTTTCAGAAACAAAGATCATTGTGGAAAAGGCTCAAGGGAAAAAATGCGCTCGCTGCTGGAATTACAGCATTCGGGTGGGAAAAGACGAACATCATCCCGATCTGTGTGAACGTTGTCTGCCTGTTGTAAAGGAGATTATCCATGCCAAAGAAAGCAACGAAGGTTAAGAAGAAAACATCATCTGGGAAAATTAAGAAAGAAAAGGAAATGACTTCATTCTCTAGAGAAAATAAAAAGAACCAAAATCCTTTGGGGGAGAGGCTCAAGAAATCTTATCAAAAGAAACTGCTTGATCTTAAGGAAGTTATTCTTGGTGATTTAAAGATGATTTCCGGAGACACCGAACACGGGCATAAAGAAGACGGAGATGTGTCTGGTCATGCCCTGCACATGGCTGATGTCGCGACTGATATGTATGACAAGGAATTTTCTCTTGGTCTGGCCTCAAATGATCGCGAACTTTTACACAGAATCGACATGGCTTTTCAACGCCTTTTGGATGGCTCTTTCGGTCTGTGTGAGGAATGCGGTTGCAAAATAGGAAAACCGCGCTTAGAGGCCATCCCCTATGCCGAAACCTGCCTCAAATGCCAAGAAGAAATTGACAAAAAAAATGAGAGATCACGTTAGATCTCGAGCCATTTTCTCAGTCGCTTCGCTTACCATTTTATGGGTTATTTTGCTAGATCGTTTAAGCAAAATATACTTCACATCGACTCTGGATGTCGGAGAGACAATACCCATTATTGCGAATCGTATTCATTTTACTCTGGTTTACAATACCGGGATTGCCTTTGGTCTGCTCAAGGGGCGCAATGAGATTCTTTTAATCATACCAGCCTTTATTATTGCTGCTATTTTGATTCATTTGTTTATAAGCAGCCGAAAGGGAATAGCCCCGCCTTTATATGTTTTTTCATTTGCCTTAATCATCGGTGGGGCTGCGGGCAATCTGATTGATCGTTTTTCTTATGGGTATGTCATCGATTTCATCGATTTAAGAATTTGGCCTGTTTTTAATATCGCCGATAGCTGCATTACCATCGGTACAATTATTTTAATATTGCTATGTATCCCATCCTCTGCCAAATAGGTCCATTGACCATTTTCTCTTACGGAGTCATTTTAGCGCTGGCGGTTATGGTTTGCGCCTTTCTTCTTCAAAGAGAAGCTTGTCGTCGTGGAATCAGTGGAGACTTTATTCTTGATTTCGTGTTCTGGGTGATCATTGCCGGTGTGATGGGCTGCCGCTTATTTTTTATTTTGCTCAACCTTCCGTTTTTTCTGAAACATCCCCTGGAAATCGTGATGATTCATCACGGAGGACTGGCCTGGCAGGGAGGCTTGATCGCTGGGGGGTTGACGGCGGTCTGGATCATTAAGAAAAATGGATTGAAGGTTTTTCCGATTCTGGATTTGATTGCTCCGTATTTAGCTTTGGGCCAATCGATAGGTCGCATCGGTTGTTTTCTTAACGGCTGCTGTTACGGCAGAGAAACCGCCGGGGGTATCTATTTTCCCGTACATGGTGCTTATTTGCATCCTACACAGTTGTATTCAACGTTTGGTCTTCTGATTTTGTTTGTTTTTCTTAGAACCGTTCAGGTGAAAGATCATCGGCCGGGACTGATATTTGTTTTCTATCTGATGTTTGCCTCTGTTTTAAGATTCATCATTGAATTCTTTAGAGCCGACCACGAACCGTTTTTATTTCAATTAAGTATTTTTCAGATCATGACTATTATTTTTTTCCTCTTATCCGCCTATGCCTTCCTTTTTATTAAAAGTCGAAAATGATTTTGCCGGAGAGAGGCTTGACGTTTTCTTATTTGGTCGGTCTGATAAAATTCCTTCCAGAAGTTATGTTAAGAAAATCATCGAAGACCAGCAGGTTTTAGTGAATGGGCGCATTCAGAAATGCCATTACCATGTCCATTCTGGTGACCTGATTGAAGTTCATCTCAAAGAAGAATTCTGCGTACATCTGCGGCCCGAGCCCATGAGTCTGGATGTTTTTTATGAAGACGGAGATCTTCTGGTTATCAATAAGCCGGTTGGTCTGATGGTTCATCCGGCCCAGGGCATTATGACGGGAACTTTGGTAAACGGTCTTTTACATCATTGCCGCCGTCTTTCGGATATCAATGGTGCTTTACGTCCGGGAATCGTTCATCGATTGGATAAAGAGACAAGCGGATTGCTTGTTACAGCCAAGACTAATGCCGCTCATGTGGCCTTGGCTCGACAATTTGAACGACGTTTAGTGTGTAAATGCTATCTGGCTTTAGTGAAAGGTCTGATCGAATTTGATGAGGGACAAATAGATGTTGAACTGGGTCGCCACAGAAAACATCCTCAGAAGAGAGCAGTTTTCGGTTTAAACGCTAAGGCGGCTGTAACTGTTTATCGGGTTATCAAGAGATTTGATGATACAACTCTCGTCAATCTATTTCCCAAAACCGGGCGGACACATCAGCTGCGGGTTCATCTCAATCATATCGGTCATCCGATCATGGGTGATTATAAATACGGACGGCATAATGTGTTTGATCGACTGGCCTTGCATGCTCGTTATTTATCATTCCGTCATCCTAAAACGCTGCATGTCTTGGGGTTTTCCACCAGGCTTCCCGAATTTTGTCACTGGTAATGTCAAATAAATTGTGTAAATTGATCTAAGGGTTTATCCTTCCAATTAT
>CAYZIY010000017.1:0-34282 GCA_964478715.1 uncultured Planctomycetales bacterium | reverse complement strand
ATAATTGGAAGGATAAACCCTTAGATCAATTTACACAATTTATTTGACATTACCCCACCGGATCTCCGGTTAATTTCAGCCCGAATTCTTTCCTGTCCCAATTTAGTGCCCCTGGTACTTTTATTCTGGCTGTGTAATTTTCCCTGTCTTTTCTAATAAATCTATTAGGGAAATTTATGCCATCCACATCTTCGCCAAGCCTCTGTCTATCATTTCCTGATTCAACAACTTTCCTTTGGCCGCAACAATGTGAGGATCTTGTTCGCCGGACAGATAGAAAACGTCTACCAAGTATCTGTCATATTTGTCGGATTTATAGGTCTTAACAATCACAAAAGGGAGTTTACAGAGAACGGTTTCGACGGTTCGCTTGGCCTTTTGGCCGAAAAGGGTATTGAGCTCAGGCGCATCCACCCCGCGTAAGCGCAGGCGCTGTTCACTCCAAATCCCGAAACCCTGATCGACCAGGGTCAAAAACGTATCGGCATCGATCACTCTCAAGATATGCGCCTTGAAGGTGAAAAGTTCATCGACTTTTAAATCGCAGACTTTGAGGGTATAACCGGCTTCTTCTTTCTGTGAACGGTAGAGCCGTTTGTTGCTTAGTTTTGCGCTGTGACAAGGTGCCTCGATTCGATTGGCAAATCCGCAATCCACAAGATAAGCGCCGGTTTTTCTCTGAAATCTCTTCGCGGGCACCAGGCGGTAGGTATAAAGCTCTCCGCGCACAATCGGAATCTTCCGGGGTAGTGTTTTTTCAGCGGCAGGAGTGACATCGATCAGCTTCAGGCGCAACTCTCTGGAACTTATCGGATTCTTGCGCAGACGCGCAATCCACCTCTTCCTTTCTTTGGCCTCATCAACCCTCAATAAATACATGTAATGCGACCAGCTTAAATCTTTTTCTATTTTAAGCAGCGGGAAATACCGGAAGAACTGCTCGCAGTGCTGAAGCGTGCGGGAACTCATCTTCAGGTCATTGCTTATATCTTCGTAGAACCGACCGATGGACCCGTGTCCAATCGCTTGAGAGGTACAATAACCGTTAATGTGTTTTCCGATATTCCAATAGGTTTGGATTTTCTGCTTTTCGGCCAGCCGCTCGATTTTCTTGATACCTGTCTGGACTTCGCTTATGATTGTGTGAAGGAGTTTTTGGTAGGTAGTTTGGGCTAAAACAGCTTTGGGCATGAAGATATTTTAGCAAAAGAAGTCTGAAAAAGAAAGGCATGACTAGCGCCTTTCTGAAACCAAGGAAATATTGTTAGCATTTAAGCTGCCCGCAGAAGTTTAACCTTATTTCCCTACTAGCCCAAAGAGAGATTCGTATCAGAAGCTAACTTTTGTTCTTTATTCTTAATACGGACGGGAGCGGGAATTTCTTCCTCGATGCCCCTTAAAACCTGATCTGGAACGACCGCCATGATCAGCCCTGGGACGAGCCTCATTAACAGTAACCATTCTGCCCTTGAGTTCCTTGATCCCGTCTATCGCTGCTTCGGCTTCCTTTTTTGAGGGCATTTCGATAAAACCAAAACCTCTGGATTCACCGCTGAATTTGTCTTTAATAAGCTTTACGTCTGCCACCTGCCCATACGTCTCAAAAGATTTTCTTAAATCTTCTTCCGTAACGTCACTGGAAAAATTCCCTATATAGATCTTCATAGTAGCCTTCTCCTTAATGAAAAGAGGGCTGGTTATCAAACCAGCCCCTTCATCGATTTATGCCTTGCAAACATTCTTGGCATGTTGGCCTTTAGGACCGCTCTCAATCTCGAAACTGACTGCTTGGCCCTCTTGCAGGCTTTTGTACCCGTCACCCTGTATTTCACTGTGATGAATGAATACGTCCGCGCCAGACTCTGGAGTAATAAAACCATAGCCTTTTTGGTCGCTAAACCATTTTACTGTTCCTTGAACCATTATTCACTTCCTCCTTTCAATAAAATTAAAGTAAATAATGGCAAAAAAACGCAAGGTCAAAATTTCCAGACCTTGCGGTAATAGATTTCTTTTCCTTTATTTACTTCTTTTGTGATGCTATTGTACGCTTGCATGGCCATTTGTCAACAAAATTAATTGAACTTGTCAAGCCAAGAAGATTGTAACTTTAATTGAGACAAGAAAGAAAAAGGCTCCAAAGATCTTTAAAAACCTGTTAATTTGTGAGTGTTAAAGCAAACAAAAACAGGAGGATCAAATGGAGCCAATTAATAATAACATTAAAGGGAGGAAATTTACACATTTAAGTGAATCGGAACGATTTAAGATTGAGGTGTATTTGGAGGAGAAAAAAACACTTGAAGAGATAGCCAAGAAGCTTAGACGGGCCAGGTCGACGATTTACCGGGAAGTTAAGCGGGGCAGCCTCTTGAGGTTAGACTGGGAACTGCGTGAAAAAAAGCAATATCGAGCCGATGTAGCTCAAAGAGATTACCGAGAACAGTCTAAAAATAAAGGCCGGGAGTTAAAAATAGGCAAAGATCATCGGCTGGAAGATTATATTCGCATAAAAATTCTGAAAGAACGCTACTCCCCTGACGCCCTCATTGGAGAGATCCATGATGAAGGACTAAAGTTTGAAAACATGATCTGCGCAAAGACGCTTTACAATTACATTGATGCTGGAATTTTTTCGGGAATAAGCAATGAAAGTCTGTGGGAAAAACGCAAGCGTAAGAAAAAAATATGCAGAAAAATAGCACGGATCAGTCACACCAACCGGATGGCGCGTAGCATTGAAAAACGCCCACAACAAGTCAATGATCGCATTGAATACGGCCATTGGGAAGGTGATTGCGTAAAAGGCCCTAAAGGACGAAGCACAAGCCTGTTTACACTAACGGAAAGAAAAAGTCTGGAGGAAATTATTATCAAAATCGATAGAACTTCCCAGGAAGAAATCCAGAGGGCGATGGATTCTCTCGAGAATAGATTCGGCGACCAATTCAAATATAAATTCAAATCTATTACGTTTGATAATGGAGTTGAGTTCCTGGATTGGAAGTCTCTGGAATTAAGTACTCTGAACTCAGCACATCGAAGAACCACAATTTATTTTGCCCATGCCTATGCGGCTTGGGAACGGGGATCAAATGAAGTCCAGAATAAAATGATTAGACGTTTTATTCCTAAGGGTACAAATATTCATGATATGGACGAGAAAAAAGTTGCTCAGATTCAAAATTGGATGAATAATTATCCAAGAAAAAGGTTGGGATATAAAACTGCTCAACAAATGGCTAGAGAATACTTGCAATTTAACAGAAAGCAAAGGATTAATTTTGTCTTACTTTAGATTGCAATCCACCGGGCGCGCAAATATGCTGACGAACAACGGAAAGAAAAAACAATCACAATAAAAAACGAACAAAGGCCTTATCAAAGCCACATAGGAAATTTAAGTTTGCTAGCACAGTGTTAGCACGGCGGGATTTTGGCGGGAAAACCAAAAAGGAGCCAATGACCTAAGTCAATGACTCCTAATGCTTTAAGTTGGTTGCGGGGACAGGATTTGAACCTGTGACCTTCAGGTTATGAGCGCATACCGACGAGTTTTTGGTTGTTCTTGGTTGCTCTCAGTTCTTCCGTATCATTATGTTTTGGTAGGACTTGCGGATTATCCTGCTTTTCAGTTCTTCCTGGTTCTTGGGGGTTGTTTCGGGGCATTTTGTATCCCAGCGGTATCCAAAACTAGCGATAATCTTGATCAAATCTAAGCACTACACCTAACTACCGAAGCAAATAACTCGGATCATAAAAAAGCTCATCAATACCTTCTTTTACATTCTCTTTCTCTAGTACCCAAATCCAAATACCTCTTGCTGCTTCAAAATATTCCTTAATTTTGTCAAAACTAATATCCTTCAATAACTCCTGACGAGAACGAACCAAGTGCTTTGAAACCTTTGTATAATCCCTATTTAACTCCTCTAAAGATTTATATAAATCTGGCTTTTCCGCCTGCAGATCCCAAGAACACCCAGAAAAAAAGTCTAACAAATAATGCCTCTCTGCATTTCCAGTCTTGTCATTCATTCCTCCTAAAATGGCAAGACTATTTGCTAACAAATTAATAATCAACACCCCTTCTTCAATCGTCTCCTCATTATAATCTTCAGGATCTAAATGATAGTATTTCTCAAGTGCCTCAATCCAATACCTCAACTGCATATTTATAATTTTTGGCTTTGATGTTGACGAATTAATTTCATAATATCGATCAATATACTTATACCCTCCACTACTCAAACAAGCTGTATATAAATCTTTAAACTTTTCCATAGACCCTCTTTTTATGTTAAAGTTAACTTCAATTTATCAAATAATTCTGCTCTTTTAGATTTTTCGATCTTCCTAATATTTATCAATTTCCACTGAACCGCAGGTAAATTTTCGATTCCATCAACCCCTAATAACTTCCAGTCCGGTTCGCCATTCTTAAAAGACAGCAAGAAGTTTTTCTCGTCTGGAGTAAGAATTTGCCGAATATTACTAACCAGTGTGCCACGAACCTCTACAAGCTCATCATAGGAGATTTCTTCTTGAGTCATTCCCTGAAATTCTGATTCGTAAACATCTTTAAACTCTTTCATTATCGGATTAAGTGATTCATGCATCGGACGGTCATGGCTAATCAAATAAACCAAGAATCCTTTCCGGATATTTTCTGTAATGCCTTCGTTGTCTAAAAGATATTTCACATCATAAAGGTCCCGGGGATGCTGCCGGTCTAATGCTGCGCAAATTTTTCCACCAAACGCATCTGCAAAAGATACTGTCCGAGCTTCTACAAATAATTCAAAGACTTCCTGAGCCTTTGCACTAAGCGTATACTCCTCTATCGGGAAAACCGTTCCCCTGATAACAAGGTTAGGCTCTATCTTGATCTGCACCTCGGAGTTACTAACAAACAATTTGTTAATCATATTAGGATTTTTGATTTTCCCTTCTTGAATACTAACGCCCGGTAATTTTTTTCCAATATTCTCTGCTATACGCCTCAAAGCCGATTCAATACCATCCAAAGATTCTTTTCGTGGCCCTATTGGTAAATAGGTCAAATCAATATCAATAGATAATCGTGGCATGTCCCTAAAAAAGAAGTTAATTGCGCTACCCCCTTTGAGAGCAAAAACTTCTTCTTCGAGAACATATGGCAGAGATTGAAGCATCAATCTTGCCTCAGTAAAAAACCTATTCTTCTTTATTTCCATATCTTCCTTTTTATATGTTTATTTTTGGAACAGATACGTTGTACTTAGAATCAAAATTCCCGCCTTCGCCTATGACTCTTTTGCCTTTACCAAAATTAACCTTTGAAACTTTTAAGTGTTTAACCCAAGAGTGATTATATTTTTCAGCAAAATGCATAAATAGCCGCTTAACCTTTATTGAAGATGTTTTCTCCAATAGCTCCTGAACCACAGCAGGCCTTAAGGTTTTTAATCCCTCCATCAAAAGAGATGCGTGCTCATAGGTTTCATTTTTATCGACCAAATAAAGGACTTCCATTATTGATAACTCGCTAGATGAAAGAGTTATCGAAAAGGCACCCATGTCTTTCTTTGTTAATCCTATCTTTTCTTTATAAGGAAAAGCATTTGTGTAAACATAATCCATCTGCTGCTTCCACTGATGCTCTCTAAACCAGACAGGCAAGAATCGCTTAAGACCGAATAAAAAGACAGGATATTTTTCTCCAAGCGGAACAAAATGCATATGACCTTGCAACTCCATAGCACTTCGCCCTCCGACATGAACATTTAACTCTAACTGCTCCTGAAGCGCATATACGCCACCGGGCCAATCAACATTATCTTCTGAATGTTTAAACGCCCCATGACCTATCGGCTCTATCCAAGATGATTTTTCATAGATCTCAGAAAGCTGACGATAGACTCCTTGCTTCTTAAGCCAAGAACTTACTGCAACTGTACCTTTTGGCCATGCTTTTAACAGATAGTTTAATTTGTGTCCGTTTTGTCCATTCATCATTGACAATTATAACATATAATAAACTGTTGTCCAGTTTGAAAAGTGTTAAAATTGTCTATAAATAATTGACATTTATTACACTAAATAAACCGCAAAAAATACTATAAAAACCCAATAACATAACATGCTGTGAATTAGTGTTTTACACTAAATTTTATTGACTTGATTACAGCTTTATAGTAGTATATATACTCCTATAAAGCTAATGCTGAAAACTTAATTCTGAAGTCAATAATATTCACTGGATAGTATATATACTATCCAGTCAAAAACTATGCGAACATCTCAATTTCAGAAGGCAAAGTCAGAAATAATACAATTCTTTGATAAACAACCCAAATCAATTTTCTCATACAAAGATATGTCTGACATCCTCTATCAAGGACAAAGGTATTGGCAACTTCCTTCCACTTACAGTGTGAGAAAATTCATAGAAGATGCGCTTAACAAAATCAATCTAAAAGAAGAAACCATCGATTTTCCTTACAGGTCGTATAAAAGATACATCTGGAAAGAAGCATCTAAATATGATTATTATCTGAGCTTGGTTAAGAATTCCTATTTCAGCCACAAAACCGCACTCTTCCTGCATCAATTAATTGACAACGAACCGAATACAATATACTTAAACTTTGAACAAAGCAGAAAACCTCAGCCAAAAGGTAAGCTCTCTCAAGAAGGCATCAACATGGCCTTTGAGAACCGGCAAAGAATGACTTCTAATATCGCGAAGTTCAAAGGCGATACAATTTATCTTCTCAACGGAAAACATACAAATAAAACAGGCATCACAAAACTCAAAACAGTTTGCGGCGAATTAGAAACAACCTGCTTGGAACGCACATTAATTGATATAGTCGTTCGTCCAGATTATACCGATGGCCCTAACCAAATATTACTTGCATATAAAAAGGCTAAAGACAGAATCTCACCAGAAAAAATCATAAAAGCATTGAAACAATTAAACTTTATCTATCCCTACCATCAATCTATAGGATTTCTTCTCGAACAATCAGGATTCAACAATCCCGAGATATTAAAGCCCTTTAAGAAATTAGGATTAGAGTTTGATTTTTATCTTACCAGACAAATGGATGATCCAGATTATTCTGAAGAATGGAAACTATATTATCCCAAAGGACTCATTTAAAGAAACGATGTTAATTCCTTTTCTTATTCATCACCCCTTCGTCGGCTTTATCATCTTCCTTTGACGCAAAAACCTTTTCGTCCAGCCTTAAGCCTACTCCTTCGTAGTTTTTTAGTGGCATTAGGTGTCCGTATCTGTCTATGGTTGTTTGGATGCTTGCGTGTCCTAGTTGGCTTTGTATGAATTTGAGGTTTTCTCCCTGGTCTATTAGAAGGCTGGCGAATGTGTGTCTTAGGTCGTGGAACCTGATTTTTCTTATTCCGGCTGCTTCGAGTGCTGGGTGAAATCCTCTTTTTATCATGTTGTTGGGGTCTGTCGGGCTTCCTTCGCTGTTTGTGAATATGAGGTCGTCCTCATTTGCGGGGTGGTCTTTTTGTGCGTATCTGATTGTTTCGCTGAACCGGTGCGCTTCCAGTGTTTGTTTTAGTTTTGGCGACATGATTATTGCCCGGATGCTGTTTCTTGTTTTTGGGGAGTCAAACCTCCAGAGCTTTCCTTTTTCCACGTTTTTTCTGTTTTCCCAGCGTATGCTTCTTCTCACGTATATGGTGTTTGTGTTCCAGTCAACATCTCCCCATTGCAGTGCTAGCAGTTCGCTTTTTCTCATTCCCGTAAGTATGGCCGTTACAGTCATTGTTTTGTATGGTTCCCTGCTGTTATCGAGCAGGGGCCCTATTTCTTTTGGCTGTAAGTAGTCCATTTCGCGGTGTTCTTCTCTGTAGCAGTCGATGTCCCACGCCGGATTTTCTGTTACGTATTTCCATCGGCGGGCGTACTTGAACATTGTCTTGAGCATCTTCAAAATTTTGTTTACTGTGTTGGGATTGTATTTCTTGTGAAGACTTGAGAGGTGGCTTTCTAGGTCTGCCTGCGTAATCGTTGAGAGGTCTTTTTGTCCGAAGATTGGGTTCAGGTGGTTTTTTACGTATCCTGCGTATGTGGCGTGGGTGTTTGGCTTAACCCGCGGCTTGGAATAATCGGCGAGCCACTTGTCTGCGTATTCCGCGAAAGTAATTCCTGCGGTTTTTAGCTGGAAGAATGTTCCTGAATGAACCTGGGAGATTATTTCAGCAAGCCTTCTTTCGGCGACTGATTTATTGTAGCCTATTGTTTCCCTGAAGCGCTTGCCGTCTATTCTGTAATCAACTATGTATTTTCTTTTCCCCTTATGCTTGCACGAGCTCCAGCCGCCCCCCTCGTTTTTCCTGCATACCTCGCACCGACTGATTACCTTGCCACTCACGCGCATATCAACCCTCCCATGAGTAGCATTATAATCAACAGTCGATTATATTTCAACGATTCTTTTTTGGTTTCGGGCCCGGCTTCCTTTCTTCCCGCAAATACTTCTTTAAGGATTCCTTGTCTACCAGCCAGATTGTTTTCGTTGCACTCAATTTTGCTTGCCGTCCACGAATTTGCCCGGTTCGCAACAACAAACGCAGATGAGACTTCGAAACCCCATATTGGACGGAAGCCTCGTAAGTTGTAAGTAACATTACAAATATAATATATCATCATTACAGAAATTTCCCTTACTTTTTGAAGAATTCCATAACTTCCCCCGCATCAAAACGAATATGCTTCCCCATCCTGTAATGAGGAATCCCCTTCTCCCCCATACAGGTTCGCTGATAAACCCAACTCGTGGGCACCCCGAGAAGTTCTGCAAGCTCGTGAACGTCAATCAAACGATTCATCCAAAAAACACCCCCTTAATTGTTTTCCTCACTGAAGGCTCTTCCTGAACTCATTAACCAAGCGGACGTGATTCTGAATAACAGCCTCAAGATTAGCAGCCAATTCATAAGGACTCAGCAAGAGGTCACCGGCCAGAATGACCTTGCCATACGTTTCGAGATACTCCCTCATAAATTTTACTTTCATATCAAAATTAATGGGATTAACGCACTCCAAAAACACCGTACGAACATACCGCTTAACAGCATCCTTCTTAATAGACTCGGCAATAGAATCAATCACGCCAATCAAACCACCATCCCTCCCATACAACGCCCTTTTCACAGAAGAAACAAAACCGCCCTCGCTTTCCAAAGCCGACTGCACGCGTGCCATCTTAGAATCAGGACGAGGCATCTGTTTTAATATTTTATTCACCTCGCCAAATGCCATATCATCAGGCATTATAGGTCCTGCTCCTATCCACATAGAAAAATGGTACTGGTAATAATTTGAAACAATAGCCTTAAAATCCTCATAATCATTAGCAACATACTTAGGAATTTTATAAGACTCTCGAATCATAACGTGCCTGGCCTCAATCTCACCGCCAATAACATCAATGTGCAACATTGCAATAATATCGTGAATCGAATTAGCCTTCATAATTACTAGCTCCTTTCATAGAGTGTCAAAAACTCTCTGCTTCGGTTTATCTTCATGCAACTTTTTTGTTTTCTTAACAGGCGAATAATACTTCTTCCTGCTCTCCTCAATAATCCGCTGCCTCAAACTTTCATTAACCGCATCTTTTGGCTTAGGACACCTGAAATTAACTACACTTCCGTCAAGCCGCGCAAACACCTCCCCAACCTTAAGATTCAAAATATCGTCAACACCAACCTTCCCGTTAAATACAGGCGCAATCTTCTTGGCATCCAGCATATTCACGTTAAAAACCATAATGTTAGGAATAGACAAAACAGCCCGCAACAACTCATCACTCAACTGCCCCGTTTCCTGATGAGCAAGACACACGTGCAAGCCATACTTCACAGTCTCATTAATAATGCTCTCAATAATCCTCCCAGAACTAAAACGGTGAAACTCATCAACAAACAAAAAGAACGGCTTGCCATCACCTGGCCTTAAGCTGCGCGACAAAGCCCCTTTCTGAAACTGAGCAACATTCATACCGCCAGCAAGCGAGCAAACGTCAACACTAGATGGCAACGCCTCAACAATAATCATTCCATCATCCATCAACCCCTGAATGTTAACCTTGCTCTCTTCACACGAAAAAATCATAGAAGCCCGCAAATCCATAAACAACGCCGAAAACCTATTCAGCAACGGACTAAAAGCATCCTTGCCATAAGAATAAAACTCACTCTTCCAAAAACGCCCAACCTCAACATTACTTGTTCTCGCAACAACCTGCTTTCGCAAACGCTCCCCATCACCTGAACGAGAAAACAACAACGGCACAGAAGCAAGATTCTTCTTCAACACAAACAAAGCGTAAATAGCCATCCCCAAAAAATGATTCATCCTGTGATACGAACCAGCATCAAACAAATGCCGGAAACTATTCGCGTACTCAACAGACAACCTTCCAAAGCACGACTCGTCACTCTCATCAAAAGGATTAAAATCAACAACAAAATCAGGGTCGTCATAGTCCAACCACACCACGCGCTCAACACACGACTCAGGCAACAAACCCAGCAACCTATATGCGCTTTTGCGGTGCGGGTCCAGATAACCAACACCACAACAATCACCCCTGCCGGCAAGAAACACAGCCTGGCTCTCCATACTCGAACTCTTACCCTTCCTCGAAGCCCCAATCTGATAAACGCACTTGTTATGAAAACCGTCAGGCAAGCAAATCCCCAACTCCTTTCCAAAATCCGCTGTGCCCAGCGGCCTACCCGAACCAACAAGCACATCAGGAACGCCAAAACCCTTAACATACTTAACCCCGGCATCCACGCGGACATTACACGGCAAATGAACAAAACTCGCAAGCTCATCACTCGAAAGAATAATTCCAGAAGCACAACTAAACCTCCTCTTAAGCATGTCCAGCAACGCACCATTATCAAAACCACTCTTTTCATAATCGTGCTCTGTGAAAAAACCAACCGAAGCGCCAGCCTGCAAAATACTGCCTGCAAAACGCCTTACCCTTCCAGCAACTGAATGCCTTGCATTAACAGTACCTAAACGTATTCGCGCCGCAAACAAAGGCTTGTCAGCAGCCTTAATCATCGAACCAGAAGTCTTGCCGAAAGGCACACGCTCCCTCAACATCTTCTCAGCCAAAACCAACGACTTAATGTTAAATTGCCAGTCACACCTGACAGGCACAAATAACACCTGCAAACACACAAGCTCACCCTCCCTTAAATCACGGCAAGCAACATTAACAAAATTACTGACAACAGACTGACACTCATTAAGCCTGCGATAATAAGGCTCTTTCAAAAACAAATCACAAAAGGTCACATCACCCTCAACACCACTCAAGAAATCATCAGCGCCAAACACCACAACATCCGAAAAAAACGCCAATAAATTATCCTCAAGCATATCCAACTGATGCCTCGAACTACTGCCCACAAAAAAAGAAACACCATCACCTGATGCCGCAACTTCAAAACTGCAAGGCAACCTGCAACCACACAGACTCACAAGCCACCTCTCAACAAGCTCCCAATCAATAGGGTCACGTCTGCCGAACCTAAAACCCTTCACTTGCCAATTCTTAACAGAAACCTGCTTCTGACAAATTTCTTCTTTTCCCCTGACGTAAATAATGCCTGGATCAAAACGAGCAAAACACGGCTCAAGCCCAACAGCAAAATCTGACAAGACACTCCCACTCCCACGAGTGACCTCAACAAGATAATTGTTAGACGTGTTACCCAAAAACACGTCACTGCTGAATCCTATGCTGTTATCACGGCTATCACTCATCTCCTAAAAACACCCCCTTAAAAATTTGTAACACGCTGAAAAACAACAACATTAGCCAACCCCCAATAGGGAACATATCCCCTACTTATTCCCTGCCTAAATCCCCACAGCCAAAAAGAGCAACGTTCTTCATGTTTATTGACTGCCAGACATCTCCCGCAAAAGAATCATTTAGCAAATCAAGTTCTGTAATAAAAAAGCAATCAGCCTGCTTCCCGCAAAGAACACCCAAAAAGTTATTAATTCTTTTCCGGGAATCCAAAAGGCACAGAACGCGAAAACCCAAAAAATTACCAAAATCTTTTTCGTAAGCATTTTCATCAAAATAATCCAGGTACAAATCAACCTTAGTATTAAGGCCGTAACGCGCACCCTGTAATGACTCCGTGCCCAAATCAACCTCGACAAAATGAAGCAATCTTTTATTGCCATGCTTTACGATTATTACGGCATCAGGCTCAAGCGCGCCACCAAAAACATTCCTCAATTTCAACCCAGGAATAAATTCACCACTAAAACCAACAGATTTCCTGAGCCACTCAACAAAACACACCCTGACCTCGCTTACCCACAACAAATGCCTGACAAGACACACATCAGAAATCTTTTTCTTGCAATACACAAATTCCGGCCTGCTACAGTCGTCCAAGAATGGAATTGCAAACCGTTTAATAAATCCGGCATCACTTAATAGCTTAAGACGCTCACAAGCCTTCTTCCTGCCAGAAAAATACAGTCTGGCCAATTGTCCTGTAGCATAAATTCCCCCTGTTAGGTCTTCTTGTATCTGTAAATCACGACTGACAATCTTAATCAAAACAATTCCTCCCTTTTTTAATACTGGAGAGGGAAAGAACCTCGCCACTTTCCCTCCCGCAGCAATTTTCTTCTTATCCTCCAAGACCGGGAAAACCAATTTGGGGTCTTTTCTCAACACCAGTGCCACCACAACACGAACAGGAAACAGAAGCGTTCCCACCCCAATTACTGTATTTACCAAGAGCCTTCTGATTACACTCGCAACACATACAGCGCCCCTCTCCGGAACAATGAGCACATTTTTCTCTCTGATAACTCATGGCAATACCTCCATTTTTTTGTGTTAATAATTATTTTCATTTGGTTCCTCTTCCTTCGCACGCGCAGCAAACAACCCATGACGGGCTCCAATAGTTGTACTTTACGTCTGCTTTTCTGGCACAACACGGGTCTGTATTACTGCCCTTGCCGCCGCAATGCGAACATATCTTCTCGTCTCTACTCATGATTTAATCACCGCCTTTCTGTTTTGATTTTCTTGTTTTTGGCATGCAGGACACCGAACGCTTGTATTGCCATAATAATGGCGCCGAAAAAAAATGTCTTTTTGTTTCGGCAAGAAGCGAACCATCACCCCACAACAAGAACAACGCCAACAAAAAATTTCATCCCTCACGTTAACCATACCGACACACCCCTTTTCTCGTTCTACCTGACAACCATAAAACGCGAATACAAAAAAGCCCCAAATTTCAGGCTGTCAGACAGGCATTCCTCACGCTTCTTCTGGCTCTCCAGCTTCTTCTGAATCTTCTGTTTCGATTTCTTCATGAATCTCCTCCTTTCCTGAGATACTAGCAACGGCGTCAGCAGCATGCATCCGGCGCTCAAGGCGCACGGAAATCTGCCTTGCAACTATCCTGCTAATCGTATTCAAAAACGTGTACATAAAGAAAATGAAATGCTCTTCCACTACACACCTCCTTTTTTAGTTAATGTTTAAACAAAAAAAGGGCTGCAACAGACAAAGGAATAATTAATTCCTTTTTTTTCGTCTGTCACAGCCCATTAAGCAATTGCTTGTAGGCAATAAAGTGACTATTACATCAACGCACTATTTGTGGGGATTATAAATCCCTCCTCGCGTACACATGTTATCCAAACATAGTCCTATTCCATAATCCGTATGTTCAGCACATTTATTCATAAAATCCGAATGAGACGTCGGATTTTCATCTGAAACCAACCAGACATGACTATAACACTTATAGCAATACGAGCCTTGCTCTGGCAGTTGAGAATTACAAACAGGACACGTGTAGCGCTCCGAACCATCTTTATTTATTTTGCAATGCTGTGATTCGGTCGCTTCATTTTTTCGAGCCTCAACCAAGAAATATTTATTTGTTTTCTCGCATTGGTAACCTTCTAAGTAAACTTTAGAAAATCCATTCTTAGTTTGTAACTCGTATTGTAATCGGATAATCCAAGTTTCTGCCATTCCCAAGCATTGATTAAAATTCTTTTGTTTAGAAAAGTAGCACCAAGGGCAAATGTATGCATCTCTTTGAGCGCCATTGCGAATAACATAACAGGCAAAATTTTCATCTGTTGTTTCTTCAATTTTATAGCCCATAACGTACACGTTTCCATCCTTGTCTTTCTTTGGATTAGTAACGTATTTTACCAAGCAGTACATTTTACCGTTACTAGCGTATACTCCGATTTGTCTTTGTTTAGGTTTCTTTTTTTTCATAAAGGATTAACTCCATAAAAAAAGGGCTGAAGCAAGTAATCATAGGGCTCTGCCCTTTCTAGTACTTGTCTCAGCCCATTAAGCTATTGCTTGTAGGCAACCTTCAACATCTAAAATATACACCCCTTGAATTATCTTGTCAAGTTTTTCGTTCATTCTTGACCTATAAATTTCAAGTTTATTCAGAGAAAAAATTCAAAAAACCCCCAATATATGTTGTCACTTTGTAATGGCAAACTTTATAAAGGGGAGTCCCCCCCTGGTAAGTATGTCAAAAAGAATACTGGAGGATATTGTCTTAGTAAAAGAAAGAGACGTTATGAGAGATTACAGCATGGACACATATGCCAGGCGAACTGTCGCCTTTCTTGGCAATGCTGGACTGCTTCCTTTTGGGTACACCAACAAGCAATTTAGCAAGGTTAACATTGTTGTTTCTGCGAATTACTGGGCAGGGTCTTTGGTACAAATACCCAACATACAAGTTAGAACAAGATTCAATGGGGAAAATAATGGGCTCCCGGAACTTGTTGAAAGAAACCTGGAGGCAATCTTTAATCAGGGAAACAAAAAACGGTTAACTTTGACAAAAAAAAGAGGAATTATGGATATTGGTCGTGGAGGCTCATCTCTCGGAAGGTTTCTAATTGGGTTGGGAATCCAACCAACCCAAAGAGGTGGCAATCACGTTGGAAACAGAATAGGAGTAACACGAGCCTCCCTTGGGATTGGTTTGCCAAGATATATCTCGCACCTTTTTTCTGTTAAATATGACGTTTCGGATGAACAAGAAAAAGAACTTGTCACAAATACATTAAGAGATTTTACTGGAATTTACTTGCTTGCAAGATACTCAAAAAAGAATCTCAACAGTCAATACTTAGTTTTCAGGTCAGGCACTGACGAATCTATTGCACGCAAGAATGCGAATGATGTTATTGATATCTTGAATTATGCTATACCTGAATTGGGAGCACAAAAGACATCCCTATCTTCTCAACAAGCAACACACCCTAACTACAAAGATAATCATGTACTTACTTTAGTAGTGAGAAAATACCAGCGCCCCATCATTGACGATTTCCTAATACGATTCAAAAGTAAAGTTTCACTTTATGAAAAGGGGCAATCATCACTAACGCATTGAGTAACACGCAACAATAACTGCTTCCCTTTTCTTGTCCGACTCCTTCATCCCCCCCGCCAGAATTGGGGGGTGAAGGGGAAGGAATCATCTTTTGTAACAGAATTCTTCATTTTCGAAATACAAATATGTACATATTTGTGGTGTCCCCAACAATTTCGAAAGTGAAAGAAAGTTAATTTTTGGATTTTGCTTTTTCAAATGCTTCTTGCGTGATTATTTTGCGAAATTCTGGGTGTTTGCGAAATGCATTGTTAAGAATGTCGTTGACGGCATCAAGCTGTCCAAGTTGTGCTTGCAGCCGGCGCATGTCTTCTTTAATTCTCACGTTTTCGGTGCGGACTTTGCTTACTTCGTCAAGTTTTACGGCTTGGGCTGTTTCTTGTTCTTCAATTCCTGCCCGGTCGATGTAGCGTTGGGCCATGTTGCTGCCGAATGTCCAGCCGTATCTTTTGCAGAATCTGAAGTAGTTGCGTTCGATGTTGGCGTAGTAGGTTGCGCTGCTGTGCCTCATGAGGTGTGGGTATACGTTTTTGTTGAGTGTTTTGCGGCCGTGCCGGTATAGTAGCATGCGTATTGCGCTGTAACTGTAATCAAACAATGGTTGTTCGGGGTTGTTGCAGTGTTTTTCGGTTAGGTATTCGTCAAGTATGCTTGTGGAGAGTGGCAGGCTTATTGTTCGCGGTTTTGTTTTTGAGTATTCGATGTGTACCATGTAGTAGTCGTCTTTTCTGGTGAGGTGCTTGTGCCTGATATTCAGGAATTCTTCGATGCGTGCGCCGCTGTCAAACAATACGAGTATGGCAGTTTTTGCTTCGAGGCTGGGACTGCGGTCAGCAAGCTTTTCCACTTCTTGTCGTGTTAAGGCTGGAACGTCGCGTTCTTTTTTGCTGGTGTCAAACCAGCTTACCAGGTCAGGATAATGCTCGTTGTTACCCAAAAGCCATTTGTAGAATTTCTTTAGGAGTTTCTTGAAGTCAACCTTGGTTTCGTCGCTGTACGGCTTGCCGCTTTTGGCAGTAATCCTGTCGTTTTCCAGGTTGGAAATGACTTTTTCCATGTCGTCTTGGCCCATCTTGTCAAAATCCTTGTTTGCCCATGACGCAAAGGTCTTGAGGCTGCCAATGTATTTGAGGCGTCGCGCAACGCCTATTTTCTTCTTTGCGCCCTGCTTGATAGTCTTGCCAAGCTCGGCATCCCGCAAAAAACGCTGGATAAACTCCTTGTTCCTGGCAGAAAGGTTAGTGTCAGCTTCCAAAGACGCAACAGCAGTCTCATAACTTTCTTTGTTCTTGTGCACGTCAATCTTACCGCTCGAAACAAAGATATTTTGCCTTCTCATAGGCAGAAAGAAAGCATTACAACTATAAAAACTTTGCCCTAAAAATGCACAAAAGTGAACAAAGCCTCTGGTGGACAATGAACGAATCTGTTCAAAGCCCTTATTTTTGATATTTGATTCCGGAGGCGTATTTTTCGTATGCGTAATTGATGATTTCTTCCATCTTTAAAAGCCAATATGGGGTCATATATGACTTTTCTTCGCTTTTGTGGTGTTGAGGTATCATTTTTATACTTTTCCATTGGTTTTATCGAAAATGGTTGTTGGAGGGTGTTGTGTGTTGGCTTTGCTTTTTTCGTTTTTTGTTCAGTCGGATGTTTCTGTTTAGAATCGCTCTCAGGCCCCTTTCTAAAGAGCCATGAGACCTGACTAATGCAGCGATTTCAACAGGAAACAATCCTTTAGTAATCATTTCTTCTCCCAGCCTCCTTCTTGTACTTCTTCTAAGCTTGCATTTTTCTTTTTCTTCTGGAAGCTTGATTCTTATCTTCATGAATTTGTCTAACGGGCACTTCATGGCCAAACAGTACGCGTAATGAATGCACATCCTCATTCTCTGAATGTTTTTGCTTAACCTTTCTTGCATAGCCACCGCCCATCATTTTAATCTACTCCAAAGTAACAAAACATTACTGCATATAAATTCTCCACTGAAAACACACCGCAACTGACAGAGCAAAACCAATATGAATCACCCCGCCTAGTAGCTATCAGAAAGTAGTAGCCAAGCGCACTATAAAAGAATTGTTCTCATTAACTTTAGACTAAGTTATTAACCGGTCTTGCGGCAAAAAACGCGCAAAAAGGCAGGAAAATTATAATCAGCAGGGACAATCACACTCAGAACAAACATCAACAGCAGAACAAGCAAACCACGAATCATCACCCGTACCAGAACAAGCCTGCGTGTGCTGACCACCCATCATACCACACTCAGGACACTCACACACCGACAGATGACCACCAACATGACCGCAAATTGGACACTCACAAGAAGGATAATGATTCCCTTTTAATCTCAAAAGCTTGCATCCTTTCCTTGCATTCTTAAGATTGAGGGGGTCACATAAATAATATGAAATATTATTTATATCTTAAGAATGTCAATTATTGCGTGTTGCAAGCAATTGTTGACAAAGTAATGTTAGCTGATAACATTCAAGAATTCAGCTACTATTCGGAAATCGTCTTCTGATACGTTTTCCAACACAATATCTTTAAATTTTTTATTGTCGGGAGACAGCACTATTTTTTTGTGTCGCCAGCCGTCTTCTGTTTGAATCTTTTCGCTTTTATATCTTTTTATAGTGAATTTTTGGTGTGTTTCTGGGTCGGTTACTTGTCTTGACTCGACGAGAACTACCAGGCCATTTCGCGAACCGCCCCGCTCGAATCGAAAGACGCAATAGCTCCCGCCAGGGATGGTTGGCTCCATAGACTTCCCAACAACCTTTGCGACAAACATGTCTTTACTAACCTTTCTTTTCGGATTAGCTTTCATCCACCCTAATTGCTTAACGTGTTCTTCTTTACCAAAAGATGTGGCTACGGCTTCCAGAGAAAATACGGGCAGCAAGCTAACAAACTTGTCGTTTGAATCAATTTCATCTTCAGAAAGAATGTCTTTCACATAAAGGCTTGTTTTTTCTTTTTCTTCTCGTTTGCCTGGTGCGGATTCTGACCAATCCTTGCCGATAAGCCTTGCCTGCTCAAGAACTGTCTCGGTGGCTTTCTTTTCTTTGTCTGGCGGATAGCCGTATTTTCTTAAGACGCGCTTAACATAAATCCTCAGCTTTGCCTGCAAAGAATCCTTCAGCGTCCAATCAATGTTGACGTTGTTTCTCACAGTCCTTACGAGCTCTCTTGCAATCGTTCTCAAAGCATCGTCTCCAAGAACCTTAACAGCGCTATCATTCACTTCTAAAGCATCATAAAAAGCAAGCTCATCATCAGAAAGGTTGAGCTGCTCGCCGCGCTTTCCGGATTCACGCATAGTCTTTGCAAGTTCGATAAGCTCCTCAATAATTTTTGCGGAATCAATAGCCTTGTTCTTGTAATTGCGGATGGATTTCTCAAGCATATCAGCAAAAGACCGCCCCTGAATCAGATTCTTTTTTGACCTTGCCTTAATCTCGTCGCTGAGAAGCTTCTTTAATAATTCAAACGCCAGATTCTTATGAGACATGCCCTTGACCTCAGCCAAGAACTCATCGCTCAAGATAGAAATATCCGGCTTCTTGATGCCCGCTGCTTCAAAGATATCAACGACCTTATCAGAAACAACAGCTTTAGAGATAATCTGCCTAATTGCGGAATCAAGCTCTTCTTCAGACTTTCCAGCCCCAGTTATGAACTTCGCTATCCTTGACCTGACTGCCTGAAAGAATCCGACCTCGTCACGAATCCTTAACGTCTCCCCGTGAGGAACAGCAAGAGCAAAAGCCTGAGAAAGCTGGGTGACAAAGTGCATCAATCTTTCTTTTCCTTCATTAAGCCCTAAGATATGCTCCTCAGCAAGAGCCATGATAGACATCTTTTCTCTTGTTGTCGCAGAAAAGAACCTCTTGTAATCAAAGCCTTCAAAAAGACCGCAGACAATCTCATACTTCTCAAGCATAACAGCAACAGCCTCTTCTTGGTCAAAAGCCGGTTTGCCTTTTCCACCGCTCTCAGTATATTCAGAAAGAGCCTTCTTAAGCTCATCAGCAATGCCCAGATAGTCAACGACAAGGCCGCCCGGCTTGTCCTTAAAGACACGGTTAACCCTCGCAATTGCCTGCATGAGGCCGTGCCCCTTCATAGGCTTATCAACATACATAGTGTGAAGGCTTGGGACATCAAATCCAGTCAGCCACATATCACGGACTATGACCAGCTTGAGCGGGTCGTTTGCGTCTTTCATCCTGTCGCCGATATCACGTCTTCTGGGCTTAGACCTGATATGCTCCTGCCAAAGGGCAGGGTCGCTTGCTGAACCAGTCATAATTACCTTCATAAAGCCCTTATCATCATCCTCATGATACCAGCCGGGCCGGAGCTTCTTTATCTCATTATGCAAATCAATGCAAATCCGCCTGCTCATGCAGACAATCATAGCCTTGCCATCCATAACAGAAAAACGTTCCTCAAAATGCTTAACGATATCTTTAGCGACCTGCCTGATACGCTTTGTGCTGCCGACAACAGCCTCAAGGCGAGCCCACCTGCTCTTAAGCTTCTCTTTCTTTACAACTTCTTCGCCCTCAGTAGCTTCTTCAAAATCAGGGTCAATCTTAGGCCGCTCTGAATCCTTAAGCTCAAGATTAACAAGCCTGCTCTCATAATAAATCCTTACAGTAGCACCATCCTTGACAGCCTGCTCAATATCATAAATATCAATCTCATCACCAAACACTGCTCTTGTGTTACGGTCAGTCTTCTCAATAGGAGTCCCAGTAAAGCCTATAAAAGAAGCTTTTGGGAGGGCATCTCTCATGTGCCTTGCAAAGCCATCAATGAAATCATACTGGCTCCGGTGAGCCTCATCAGCAATCACGACAATATTTTTCCGCTCCGAAAGCACAGGAAATGTATCGCCTTTTTCTTCAGGCAGGAATTTCTGAATAGTCGTAAACACAACACCGCCAGAAGCAACACTCAAAGAATCCCTAAGCTTGTTTCTCGAGGCAACCTGAACAGGCTTCTGCCTGAGAAGATCATGACACCTGGAAAAAGTCCCAAACAACTGGTCATCAAGGTCATTACGATCAGTAATCACGACAATAGTCGGGTTATCCATAGAAAGCACAAGCTTGCCCGCATAAAAAACCATAATAAGACTCTTGCCACTCCCCTGAGTATGCCAAACAACACCGCAACGCCTATCACTCTTTGCAGCTTCATGAGTAGAAACAACAGCCTTGTTCACGGCGTGATACTGATGATAAGCAGCAACCTTCTTCAAAAGCTTCCCATGCTCTTTTTCATACACAACAAAGTGGCGGACAAGGTCAAGAAAAACAGCCTTATCAAACATTCCCTTGATTAATACCTCAATCTGAGGAATAGCAGTCGGAGCTTTTTCTTTGCCATCAATCGTCTTCCAAGGCAAGAACCTCTCCCAATCAGAAGTGATAGAGCCAGCCTTTGCCTCAACGCCATCACTAACAACAAGAACCTCATTAAAACGAAAAAGGGAAGGAACCTGAACCATGTAAGTCTGGAACTGATTAAATGCAGACTTGCAGCTCGCATTCTCATCAGCAGGATTCTTAAGCTCAAGAACAGCCAAAGGAAGGCCGTTAATAAACAAGACAACATCAGGCCTGCGGTTGCAGTTGTTCTCAATCACAGTAAATTGATTAACTGCCAAAAACTCATTATTCTTAGGCTTTGCAAAGTCAACAAGCCAGACCTTATCACCAACAATACGACCGCCCTTCCGATACTCAACATCAACACCATCAACAAGCATCTTGTGAAAAACCTGATTATTGACAGCAAGACTAGGGCTATCAACCCTCAAAACCTTCTTAAAAGCAGCATCCTTTGCCTCCCTCGGAAGAGAAGGATTCAACTTATCAATAGCAGAAAAAAGACGAGAAACAAGAACAACATCAGAATAGGCTGCCCTCTCAGGCTTATCCCCATCAGGAGCAATACTAGGCCCATAAACAAGCTTATACCCAATCTCCGAAAGGATATCTAACACAACCCCTTCAACTTCAGACTCTGTAATTGGTTTAGGCATTATGGCTCAACCTTGTCTGTCTTTGTTTTTTCTGCTGGAATATCAAAAGCCAAAATAGTTAAAGTTATCTCTCGATTCTTGTCATTTGATTGATGAAAAATAAACCTGTACCCGGTTTCATGCTTATAATCCGCTTGCCTTTTAAAATTCTTGTGTTGTTTTACTGCCTCTGGAATTTGCTCAAGCACTTTTGAAAACTCTTTATTCTTGTTAAATATCAATATTGCTGTTTTAGTATCTCGCCAAGAAACATATCCGAGCAACTGGTCTATCTTTTCAACTAATGACTTCTGGCCTTGCCAAAACATACACTCAGCAATAAATATATTTTTCCCATTCTCTCTGATAAGGATATCTGTTTTACCTGTAAAATTAAATGTTTCCCCCGTGGCTGTTCCCTGATATTGACCATTAAGCTGGACTAAGAAATGCTGGCGCAAATCCTCTTCCTTCATATCCTTAAAGACATGGGGGCTCCTCTCAATAACCAGCACCATATCGGAAATTACTTTTAGAATTGCTTCATAATTTTCCATATCAAGCATAGGTTCCGGAACAAATGGGGCAGTCGTTGCCTGAGGTTTAGGAATAGGCACTTTGCGTTGAACGCCAGGCACAGCATATGTCTTTGGAACATCCGAAGCCGCTTTCATTGGATATCCTAGGGCAGCCACCATTCCCTGGTCTTTTAATAGTTTTTCCCTTCTAGCATTTGCTTTCTGCATTATCTTTACTCGTAATCCATCGTTAAAAGGCCTCAAATCCCTATTAACATACCCCACATGCTGCTCAATATCAGATAGTCTTCTCTCAAACTCTTGTTTTATCTTATCAGGATTAGGATCAACCTCTTGAAAATGCACTAAAATCTCACCATCACTTACAGATGCTCTGGGGGGACTATAAGTAAAAGCTGAAGCCTGACAATAAAGGAGCTCAGAATCACCATCAAAAGGAATAGAGAAAATTACGGAAGTTCCTTTAATATACAATGGGCTATCCCTCTCAAAAATTACTCTGTTATAATCATGGCTCACATCAATCTGCGCATCACCGTGTTGCTTAATGTAAACTTTGTCTTTATGCAACACTAAAGATTCTATCTTATATTTATCCTCCAAGTGCTTGCATAAATCATCAACACTAACATTTAGAATATAATTTCTGTCATATCCATCAACCTCGTCAGATAACTTCTGGCCTTGTCGCTCAATTACAGACCTTAATTTATCTTTATGAAATAATAACTCTTCTGAATTTCTCATCATGCTTCCTCATATTCATACAAAATCATTTTGTTCGTGAAAATGGTTGTTACTTTCTTGCCGCTTTAGCAACTTTCATCTCTATCTTTGCTATTGATACTTTATAGCCATAAGCCCTCAATTGCTTATAAACCTGTTGTAGTGAGACCTTGCTGAAGAATGGAAAGACATCCCTCACCTTATTTTTTGTCGCGCTAATCACTGCAAATACTACTTCATAATCGTCAGTGTTAATCAGGGATTTCTCGCTAAATTGCCACGTTTTAGGAAGCTCTTTATTAACCTTCTTTAGGAATTCTGATTCAGTTCTCAAAAGGAAGGCCGAATTGTGCCCCTGCTGGAATAAGTGACTAAGGCACGCTGAGCCTCGAAACCTTTTGACGTGAATAAAATCCTGTTTATCAACAAATACATCGCAAAACTCAATCTTATTTTGACCGCCTCCATAAGGAATCATTTTCTTATCCATCAAGAAACAGCGTCGATTATCAGAATCAGCAACCTTTTTGTTGTAATCCCCCTCTTTTTCCCCCTCGCAAGCAATCAGCTTGAAATTCGTGTATTCAGGGATATCGCTTATCTCCCCTGCAACAGTCTCAACGTATTTGGTGTCAATTTTAAACCATTTGCCACTCGTCAGAAGAAAAGTCGCGCCGTCCTTGGCGACCTCATAATTTATGCAATCATAAAGCGACCACGCATAAAGGCTTTCATCATTTTTGGTACCGACACAATAAACCTGTTGTCTGCTAAGCCATCCGATGTTTACCTTTTCCTTGAACTTATCATCGGAAGGCAAAACATCTTCAATTCGAATATCCTCTTTGGCTTCTTCATCGTCCAATTCGTACTTAAAACCTTCTATCTGTTCCCAATCTATAATCTCCGGAATTGCAAGATATAGCTGTTCGAAATTATTTTCATGAAGAGCATTGATAAGAAGTCCATCGAGATCCTCAGCAAGGGCTTTATTTTTAACTTCAGCAACGTGGTCAACCCAAGGAAAAGATTTTTTGTAGGTCTTTTCCTTAAATTTTTTAAGAAGCGTTTCACACAGTGGCGATAATGTGTCAATTTTTACTGCGACGCTTAAATGAAAAGATGTAGCTCCGGATATTTGCTTGCCCAATGAAGGCTCATTAGAAAGCCCGGTAACTGCATTAAGAATGTCCCTATCAATATTCAAGCCAAAATTATCAACAGTTCCAACCTGACTTACCTGAACTTTGGATTGTCTTATAACAGTATCTAAATTTTTAACATCAACGCTTCTGATTTTGTCAACATCAATACTATTAAGGGCAACTTTCAGACCGAAGTTGTCCTCTGCAAAGCTAAGATTGAGGAGAAACCAGCCATGACCAAAAGTGAAGGCAAATATTCTCTTGCCCTGCTTTACTAAAAGGACAGCCGCACTGCTTGAATTAAAAACATCGTCAATATCCTTGGCGAGAAACCCGTCAAAAAATCTGAGCCATCTGGGCGGATTTGAATGAGAGCCCTTAACATACAACGCCATTTCTTTGTCTATAAAGCCTTTAATTGAATGCTTAACCAATAAAGACTCGTCTTTCAAGGCATCACTGAAGTTTAAGCAGTCTTCCTTAAACAAATAGATTGTCAGCCGATGCTTTTTATCCTGAGACTTTTTTCTGCCCATTTACTTACCCAACCCTAATCCGCCCCGACATCAAACGAGGCAACAAAGAATCGCGAATATTAGATAAATTCCTTACCTCAACATTCGTTTCTATCTGTTTATTTATTACTGGGCTAAGTATCCCATCCATTATTGAAAGTACATCTTTATCAGGCACTAACACTAAAGAACTCTTTAAGTGATGTCGTTGAATATGCCCCATAGTGGTTGCTTTTCCCTCCGCAATATGTCTATATTCTGGCAAGTGTTGAAGAACCCAGTAATAATAAAACCATTTTGGATATTCTTTTGATGTGACTTTAAACAAATGCTGATTGAGAGCGCCTTTTCCATAAGACCAAATTACAACCTCAAGGCTTCCAGACCAAGAAAATAAAACATCCCCATCATTTACAACATACATGCTAGGAATATTTTTGCTCGCCCTATCTGATGACTCCGTAATCCCTTGTTTTAATTCTCTAATTTTAACAACTGGCAAGAATTCGTCTTTGCTTTCTGCTGGAAATTTCTGCAATGCAAGACCATTCAAAAATTCCGCAACTTCATCTATTGGTTTTACTCTCCACCCTTTAGGTATCTCTCCAAGCTCTGAATCAACCATCTCCCCACCAGAGGACTTATAGGGTTTTCCGTTCTCATCAGGAAACTCAAAATTAATAAACCACCGCTTAAACAAAGCCTGTCCGATAGATTCCAAGGTCTTGTTCATCTGCTGGTTAAGTTCAATCTTAGCGTCGAGGTCAGAGAGGACTTTTGCGATTGCAGATTGTTCTTCAATCTCAGGAAAAGGAATCAAGATATTATCAAAAACATCATTTTGAACCCGTTGGCGGCCTGATGTTCCCACCATAGAGTTTATTACCTCCGGAAGAACAAACGGAGATTTTGATAGATAATAGACATACATATCATCTGATATACTATCTCTTCCTGACAAAACATTGAACTCTGTAGAACCAAAGGCTATTTCTCCACCCCCAAGGATATCAACAAGAGCAATCTTACCATTTTCTAAACATGGAGCTATCCTTGCCATCAGCGTATCTTTATTCTGAAATTTCGAACCCCCTCGATATTCGCTCATCTCAAATCCGTCTATTTTACGTTGGCCACCCAATACATTTTGCATAGACACTTTCTTAGCATTTGAACCTTTTTTTAGTTCTCTTCTTGGATTAACCTGAACAACTTTAGAGAATATATCAATCTTCCAATCTTCAGGAATCATTCCGATTTCAGTTTCTCTGAATTTAGTTCTTTGATGACTTTCCATTTTTACTTTATCACTAGACAAATTTATACCCTTTAACACCTTTATTATCGAATTCAATAAAAAGTGTAAACACATATTTAAGTTGAGTTTTAAAAGCGTTTAATTTTCGGAAGTCTAATTTCCGGTCTGTTTTGTTTGTGCTTTTTTTGACTTCGATTGCAACTAAGTTGTCATCGTTTGTTCCTCTTTTGTGAATAATAATATCTGGATACACTGTTTTGGCTTCTGTATCAGCAGAAGTTAAACCCTCTATTGGTATTTTTAATATTTTTTTTATATACATCTCATCCATCTTTCCACTTCTCATCCTGTTATACTCGCAGTCAACGTGGTATTCAGGGAATTGCTGTTGCAAGTATTCCGCAAGCTTGTGGGTTATGCTTCTTTCGTTAAGGTCGTTCTCTAACAAAAAAGTATCGTGACGCTGCAAAAGCTCGCAAGCTATTCTTATCTTTTCTTGGACAGCCTTGTCATCATAGTTCATGCCTTGTACCTTCACGGTTTTTTCCTGGTGGGTTTACAAAAGCGTTGAGCATATCTTCTCCTATTTTGGTTTTTCTGTTCCATAAATCCTTTCTCATGGCAGAAACGGTCCGGATGTACGCTCGATAGTCAGGATTCTTTACAAATTCGCCCATTGCCTTTATAACATCATCACTTGCAAACAGGACGCTGTTAAGCATTTCAATACGTACTTCTTCTTTAAAATCATCAACGTTTTTTAGGTCAGGGCGGAAACGCTGTGTCTTTGGTAAGTGTTCAGGGGAAAGCACAGTAAGCATTTGAATCAGGATTGCCCCGTATCTTTCACGCTTCAATCGATGGATGTCTTCTTGAAGCTCCTTTTGGCGCTGCAAACGGTATTGAAGATAAGCGCCTAAGATTCCGCCAAAACCTATGGCAGAAAAGATTGACAATACATTTTCCAGTGATAGATTCATTTTTTATCCTGCCACAATACCCTACTAGATCTCATACCCAATCCCCTTAAGATTCTTTTTTATCTCTTCATCAAGTTCTTTTGATTTCTTCATTTGTCCTGACAGTTCAGCAGTAAGCCTTTTCATCTTCTCTTCAAACTCTTCGTCGTCATCCGCTACGTCTTCTATGCCGACGTAGCGTCCCGGGGTCAATATGTGCCCATGCTTTCTTACCTCATCAAGAGGTGCTGCTTTACAGAATCCTTTCACGTCGGAGTATTTTCCGCTTTCGCCTCGCCAAGCGTGATAGACAGAAGCAATCTTTTTTACGTCTTCATCGGTTAGGTCTTTGTGCCGTCTATCAATCATTTCGCCCATGTTGCGAGCGTCAATAAACAGTATTTCTCCTCGTCTGTCTCTGAACTTGTGGTTTTTTCTGTCTCGAGAAATAAACCAAAGACAAGCAGGAATCATTGTATTGTAAAAAAGCTGTCCCGGAAGTGCTACCATGCAGTCTACAACATCAGCCTCAACCAAACTCTTTCTGATTTCTCCTTCGCCAGAAGTGTTTGAAGACATTGAGCCGTTTGCAAGGACAAATCCTGCAATGCCTGTAGGATTTAAGTGGCTTACGAAGTGCTGTACCCATGCAAAGTTTGCGTTGCCAGCAGGAGGAGTTCCGTATTGCCATCGGGCATCTTCACGGAGGGCTTCGCCGTTCCAGTCGCTGTCATTGAAAGGGGGATTAGCTATCACAAAATCTGCTTTCAAATCTTTATGAGCGTCGTTAAGAAAGCTTCCTTCGTTGTTCCATGCGATATTTGCATCAATCCCACGGATGGCAAGATTCATCTTGCAGAGCCTCCAAGTGGTCTGGTTGCTTTCCTGACCATAAACAGCAATATCGCCAATGCGACCGCCATGAGCTTCAACAAACTTTTCGCTCTGAACAAACATTCCCCCGCTACCACAACAAGGGTCAAATACTCTTCCCTTGTAAGGCTCAAGCATCTCGACGAGTAATTTGACGATACATCGGGGAGTATAGAACTGCCCGCCTTTTTTGCCTTCAGCATCAGCAAACTGCCCAAGAAAATACTCATAAACCCGTCCCAAAATATCTTTACTGCGGTTTTCCTTATCGCCAAGGCCAATCGTTCCAATCAAATCAATAAGTTCACCAAGCCTCTGCTTATCAAGACCTTCCCTGCCATAATTCTTAGGAAGAACACCCTTAAGAGAAGAGTTATCCTTCTCGATTTCATCCATAGCATCATCAATAAGCTTCCCGACATTAGGCTGCTTTGCATTCTTCTGCAAAAAATCCCACCTGGCCTTTTCAGGCACGTAAAAGACGTTTTCAGCCAAATACTCATCAGCGTCTTCAGCATCAGCACCATCTTGCCCCTTAAGCCTTTCGTGAAGTTCAGAAAATGCGTCAGAAATATACTTCAAGAAAATAAGGCCCAAAACAACATGCTTATACTCAGCAGCATCCATGTTGTTACGCATCTTATCAGCTGCCTGCCAAAGCTTAGAAGCAAAACTCAAGTCCCCATTGCCAATATTTGCCATAATAAAAACCCCTCATTTATATATTACAAAATAGTCTTATCTCTTATAAATCTTTCTGGAGTAAATGATTCATGTTTTAACTCACGTAGTCATAAGCTTGTTTTATGAGCTTCATTGCGTAATCTAGTTGGTCGGCTGAATCTATCTTAAAGACGCGGTTTAATTTGCCGTACCCGTAGGTTTCAGGAACAATTTTAGTTAAATTCTTAGGGTCATCTATTTTTTTGTCGCCGAGTTTGATAAATATTTTCAGGCCGTCTTTTTGTATGTTTGGGCTGACAAAGGTTGAAGTAGTCCTATAGTCACAATACCACCTGCCTACTTTTTCCCACACGTCATCAGATATGTTTAATATTCTTTCGCGTAATTTCTCGAATAGTTCTCTTACTTGTGGGGTGGCTTTGCCTAAGAGCCCGTCCAGAGTGTATTCCTGGAGTTTTCTTCCCTTTGAGGGCTCTGTAGATTCTTTGCCGTTTGAACTGCGCTTCTGCCGGACGACATTAACGTCTTCTATGTTAAACAAGTCACCATAAAAAGAGTATTTTTTCAGCTCGACACTGGGCACCATTTGGTTAATGGCTGAGAGCTCTTTTTCGTTGAAGCTCTGGGCGACGATAACCAGCCTGGGCTGAATGCCCCAGTTAACCTCGACCTTTCCTTTAAATTTTTCCTTTACCAAAAGGTCAATCGTTCGCTTGTTTTGCTTAACCCAATCCAGATAAAAAAGACCCTGAATAATAGCGCTGGCATCTTTAACCCACTTATACTCGATAACAACAGGAACGCCATCCTCGTCAATCCCAAGAGTATCAATCCTGCCATTAGGTATAGGATACTGCCGCTCAAGAAGCTTAATGCCCGTTAGCTCTTCCAGATTGTCTTCCATGAGCTTTTCCAGCTCAGCCTCATTCTTAAATTCACAACTATTTACTTTATCAACGCTATCATCTTTCAATCTGAACAACGGCATAACTTACACCCCCCTCATATTAAATATTGCTCCTGCCCCTTATAAACCTTTCTCAGAATTTAGGATAAACACGCACTGCTTTATTTCTTTTCTGCATAAGAGAATACTAATCATCCTCTAATTTTTCTTCGTCATCCCATCTTTTTGCGTCGCGTTTATATTTTCCTGCCATTCCGCGGAGCAAGTTTGCTGTCTTGGGCCAGTCAAGGCTGATCTTGTTTGCACTTTCTTCGTATTCAGCGACTATTTTACGTTCCAGGTCTCCACCTGTACCTAATGCTCTTGAGGTCATCCCTCGCTGATTGTACCTGCCTATTTCTATGCCTACAGCAATTTCCTGAGTTCCATCTTTTTCGAGTATCTCCCTGACGGCTTCATGCGGCCATATACCGTCTACTCCTGTTGGGGCATGTGATAGTAGTTGTCCAATTTGGTGGTCGCCAATATCTGCCCGATTGTATTGTTTGCATTCTTCTCTTACTTTGGTCACCCATTCAAGTAACACATTTTTATTGATGCCCCCTGGTCCGTCTTGTCCAGGGATATTATGGATTAAACCTAATAATCGCCAGGCATTTTGCACTAATCTGCTCGTTTGTTCTTTGGATATCTCCGGAAATTCGTTTTCAATGACGGGTTCTGCCTTGTATATCAGACGAATGAGATATACAAAAAATGTGGGATCTTCTAATATGTCCTTGATTAGAGTTTTTGGTTTGACATTGCGATGAGAAAACATTGGAATATACATCCATTCTATTGATGCTAACCTTTTCGTCGTTATGTCGCCGTTTGCCTGAAGGTACTTAATTGCTTCGGTAATTTCATACCCTATATGGCTTGACGGTTTTTCCGTGCTTGAAGAAGTTGCGGCTTGTTCTAACGCTGTGGCAAGTAATTCGCTGTCCACGCCCGTTTCTTTGGCGGCTGAATGCAGAGCCATCATTGCAGCATCAATGGCAGCGAAGGGTCGATTATGTTTTAATAACTCCTGGATTGTCCAACTTACATAACTAACATCATCTTTCTGAATATAGCAGCCCGTTACGTTTTGCCAGTAATGGTCAAATACCTCTCTCGGAAATTTTTTGATAAGTTCAAACGTGTCTTTGATAAAAGGCAACCTGACGCAGAAATTATTCCATTTCTTTATTTCCCATTTGTCTTTGTAGTCTGCATAAATTGTTTCGAGCCAACCACGGTTCGCAAAATACTTTGAGTTGACATATGCTTGGGCGGCCAAAAGCAATGATTCATCATTCCCATTAAGCCAGTCCAAAACCTGTGCATCAATGTCTTTGGTAAACTTCGTGTTTGCAAGTAGTCTTCCAACATCCCAGGGAGATTTTGTTTCTTTAATCAATTGTTTAATACCTTCAATGTTCAATTCCTTCCAAATAGCGTGTAATGCCCCAATGCGTCGTTCATCGACTAATTGTTGCTGAAGATTAAAATCCTCTTCTTCAGCTTCAGGCTCAACCAAGTCAAAAGTGTGGTTGTCAAAAAGGTACTGATATTTAACCGCGACATCATCCGGAATGAACCGCTCCTGGATTTCTAACAATCGACCGATTGTTTCTTTGGGCAATGCCCACTCGGCTTTTGCGTATTTTCGATGACTTGAGATAATATCTCGCAGCTTATTACATACCTGAATAGCGGTAGTGGCGGAAAAATCTTGTTTGTTCTTTTTATTAAGCAAATCTAATGCTTTTTCAAAAGGTTCATTGGGGAGGGAAGGAATTTCTTCAATAAAGTCAGGCCAGCGTTTATCAGGCTCTTCTTCCACATACGTCAAACATAACTGGCTGACGGCAAGAATATGCTCATAATAGTCCTTTTTTGTAACAGATTCTTCCCATCCATCAGTCCAATTGCGAAAATATGGCTTATGTATTTGCGTCGAAATATCCCCTCCCCTGTTAGGGAGAAGTGCCAGCAGTAATTTCCAGCAAACATCCTGCCCTGATTTCATTAGATTGCTAAAAATCCTGATTCTCTCTTCAAGGGATGCTTTTGTTTGCGGCTTCCATCCAAGAAAAATTTCCTTTAAAGAATTGAATGGACGATTAGCATATGTTCCCCCTGGGTCTAAGCGTGATAGTTTTCCAAGGATAAGAACAACTCTTGATAAATATTGCAGATTCCACGAAATTCCTTCCAGCGCCCACAATAAACCGGAATGAGAACACCCTCCAAAGGTTCCTTCTTCAACAAATAATTCCATGAGCGCAGGATTATCTCCTTCTAGTCCTTCCTCAACAGCATCTAAAAATATTTCGGGAGCGGCCTCTCCAAGTAACGGCAATTCTCCAGACAACGACCACCAGCGCCAACCACTCATGCCTTCAACCAAAATATCCCGAACTAAGATAGATATCCTGTCTTGAATGGACTCTCCCTGCATAGCTTGGCAATCTTGGTCACCATACCCACCTAATATCGCTATTGATTCCGTAAGGCCCTGCCGTAATGTCCCTGAACAGTTTGTCTTCTTACCTTTTATATTTGCCATCCATCTTTCATCAGGTGATATTTCAAAACGCGGGTCTAATTCCCGAAGGACCTTTTTTGTTACATCACAAAAACGCTTCAGCAAGACGGGATTGATGTATTTGCTCAGCAATGCCCACGCATCATGGCGAGAAAAAATTTGCCAAACGTTTCCTACTCGTCTTATAGACGGATCATCACAAGAGCTCAATATGGCATAAAGCTTTTGCTCGAACTCTCCGTAATCCAAACCTGATAATTCAGCAATTTCCAAACAGTCATCTTGATTGTCAGCTGACCACCCTCCTGCTAACAAAACCGTGATTACTGAGGTCGCATTTTCGGATTTTTCCCACGCGGGCATATGCTTTTCATGCGGGTTTAACCGTGCATGCCGACGAAGTGGCTTTAGATAGCCTCTACAAGACCGAACCACTGTCTTCGCATCATCCTCTGCTAACCCCATACTGGTTAATGCTTCTACTAATTTACTTTTTACAGCCAGGCCAATATCAATGACATCCTGTTGTACACCCTCAGTTCGTGACTGGGGAATTATTACGTGATGCCCCTGTTGCACAGCAAGTCCGATGTTTCCCGGATTGTCATACTGAGGTAAAAGAATTAAAGAGTTTTTGCTATATACGACAGCCTCCCACTCGCTTTCTCTGTGTATTATCAAACATCGTGACTGAAGCTCTAAACAGTGTTGCATGACGGCAAGTGCGAAAGCGTATGATTCTTCTCGTGATTCTGAACGGATGCGTATGACTTTGGGTTGAGCCTGTAATTGGTTTATAATCTCTTTTGCTTCCTTATCACGACCGGCGATAACCAAGTTTGTTGTAGAAGCTGGGCTTGTAACAAGGCTCCACGAATCCCACGCCTGCTCGACATCCAGCACTCCAGATGGTCTTTTGCCGAGAATCTTTGCAAACCAACGATGAACAGCCGGGCAAAGCTCTATCCATGCCTTTAAATCATCGGCATCAAACGCTTTGACATCTTTCCATTTTATATCAGCTTTCTTCTTTTTTTCCCACTGGCTTTTGTTTGGCCATAAACGAAACGTAGCGAACATAAACGTTGTGCTGTTCTTTTCTTCTCCTTTGGAGTCATCCGTTCTTTTTTTATAATCATTATTTGCTTTTGACCCAATCTTTTTATCAGTACTTAGTTCCCAAACGCACTTTCCTGAAGGCACAAAGGGATTACCCGTTTCAACAAATGATGTCCCATCCCATCCTTTCTTGGAAATACTTTCGCCATTCGGAAAATGCAGCGAAGAACAATCCGTACTTGCCAATACTAATCTCTGAATTAGGAGCGGCAACAATTCCTGAGCTCTTCGCGGACTGGTATCTGCCCAATACACAATATCCTGAGCTGTTATATGCCAACCATCACTCATAAACACACCCTTCAAGCCTTAAATAACTTTTAGCCTCAATTACCACCGCTTACATGTATCCTCCAAAGTCTTGCATCATTTCATTCCTTGTCTGGCGTCCATCTTCAAGGCCTTCCTCGCATCCATCAAGGAAATTGTATATTGCCTCGAAAACGTCTTTTAGATTAAGAAGCTGAACTGAAGAAGGCATTTGGTCTATTGTTCTGTTTCCTTTTTTGTCCCTGGAGTACCTTACAGTTTGTCCGTCCTCATCAACTTTATGAAAGTCCAAGATTATTTTTTCCGCTGATAGCAACTCGTCTTTTGGGCCATTAGGCCAATATTTCGTGATTGTCGCTTTAACTTTATTCCACAAGGCATGAAGATTATGCGAATCTAGAACCTCCTGCATTTTCTTGCTTTGAGAAATAAGTTCAAGAACAGCTCCTAACCTTATAATTTCTTTCATTTTCAATTCCAGACAATGCCTATAGAGATAAACTATAGGGAAAAAATACATGTCAGGATGTATTACGTCTTCCCCCCTCGCTAACTCGCTAATAATCTTATCCCCGGCACTCTTAAATGCTTCTGCATAACTGGAATCATCTATATTAAAATTAGCCATCCAGTCCAAAGAACACCACGTCTTAGAATTAGGATTCTCAGATTTAGATGGGAAGGGATTATCCCCTTTTGACGGCCACCTGATTTCAAATTTAACGTCCATTTTTATGTTTTAATATTACTCCTGCTCTTAATAAACTTTTCTAGGTCTTTGGGATAAATCCGCCAATATTTTAATTTTGTTGCCTTGAGTTTCTTCGCCTGAATGAGGTCTCTTATCCAGTCTTGTGTGACGCCTAGTTTTTTGGCTGTTTGTTTGACTGTGAGGTATTTGCTTATGTCGTCCATAATGATTTTTTGCTCCGGTGGCAGATGTTTCGTTGTTGTTGACGGCTTACTATGTGTTCCTATTGCTTTCTATTGTATCTGTCATGAAAGAAATGTCAATCTGAATCATAAGGGCTTGAAGTGGGGGAAGTTTTCTTTTTGTATCCCACTGGTATCCGGAAGGATTTTTGTGCGGAAATGAAAAGGGAGCCGACGACGTAAATCGTTGACTCCCTTTGTGTTAATTGGTTGCGGGGACAGGATTTGAACCTGTGACCTTCAGGTTATGAGCCTGACGAG
>CAYZIY010000016.1:0-34970 GCA_964478715.1 uncultured Planctomycetales bacterium | reverse complement strand
CACCATTATAGGATGTGTTAGGCTTTTTTTTATTCTTAATTTAGACAAACATGAAATCGATTGAATAATCCGTAATGAATTGTTGCAACGCACAAAAAATCTTGGATGTGAATGTTAGTGATATTCATTTGGAAATTGCCATAAGTGAAATTAACAGATGGATTAAAGAGAACCGCAAGGTTTATATATGTGTTGCACCCGTTTCGACCGTTGTCTACTGCCAAAGGAATCCGGAGTACAAAAAAGTCATCAACAGGGCCAACATGGTCACGCCTGATGGAGTTCCTCTAGTCTGGATCGGGAAGATGAAGAAATTCAAAAAAATCAAAAGAACTTATGGACCCGATTTAATGAAAGCTCTTTGCGAAAAAGGAGAAGAGGAGGGATATAAACACTATTTTTATGGCGGTCGCCAGGAAACGTTACAGAAATTGATCAATAGGCTGAAAAAAGATTTTCCCAGAATTCAAATTGCCGGATATTTGGCTCCTCCTTTCGGAGATTTATCAGAATTACAAATTAGAGAGCATCTGAAATCTATCAATGCTTCCCAAGCGGATATCCTTTGGGTAGGATTGGGTTCTCCAAAACAGGATTTCTGGATGCATCAAAATCGTGATAGACTAAACGTTCCTGTTCTGGTAGGCGTCGGTGCCGCTTTTGATTTTCTCTCTGGTGTTAAACCTCAGGCTCCTCGCTGGATACGTAATGCGGGTTTAGAGTGGCTGTTTCGGTTGTGCTCGGAGCCGGGGCGCCTCTGGAAAAGATATTTGATCGGAAATACTCTTTTTTTATTCTATCTGGCCAAAGACTGGTTTTTATCTATCGTTAATCGAAAGAAATGATCATACGAATCAGAAACTCAATGATTAAGCTGATTTATGTCCTCATAGACTTATTCTTCATTATTGCCGCTATTTATCTAGTTTGTTTTCTGCGCCAGGAAACGCTGGTATTTGACTTTTCGTTTAGAAATCTCTTTTTTTTAAGCGAGAATTCTTTCAGTTTTCTTTTTTTAATCTGGATTATAACAACTATTTTTTCTGCGGCAGCCAACAGACTTTACGAAACCCGGCGTGATGTTTCTGAGTTTATTGAGATCTGGCTCACCTGGAAAAGCGTTATTATCTCTTCATTAATTTTAATCTTAGCCGTTTATGTATTAAAAATAGATGATTTTCCCCGTTCGATTTGGCTTATCGGGACATTTCTCATAGGACTATTTCTGTCTCTTTGGAGAATCGGCAAGCGGTTGTTGGTGGAATATCTCGTTGTTTGCGGATATCGCAATCTCAATGTTTTGATTGTCGGGGCGGGGCGCGTCGGTCAGGCCTTAGCTCAGGAGATCAAAAAAAGGCCGGGGCTGGGTTTACGTGTCGTTGGTTTTTTGGATGACCGAAAAACCAACACTCAGAATTCAGAATCAAAGATTCTTGGTAAATTATCCGATTTCTCGAAAATTGCTCAAAGAGAATTTATCTACCAGGTGTATATTACCATTCATCATGATATGGAGATATTCCATAAAATCATCGAGCAGGCCAGAGAAAGAGGGGTAGCTGTGCGAGTCGTTCCTCACGGCTACGAACTGATCTCGGGAGAGCTTTTTCGCTATAATATCGGCTATATTCCTCTTTTGGAGTATTCGGATTCGTCAAATTTGAGGCGGCAGACGGGCAAGAGAATTTTTGATTTGGTTTTAAGTATTTCTTTATTCTTATTTTTACTGCCCCTATATTTGCTGATTGCCTTGTTGATTAAACTGGACAGCCGGGGACCGGTTCTTTATAAATCCAGGCGCTACAGCCGTAACGGCAAAATTTTTAATATGTATAAATTCCGCAGCATGGTCAAAGACGCTGATCAATCGATAGCTGATTTACGCGATAAAAATGAAGTCGATGGCCCGATATTTAAAATCAAATCCGATCCGCGCGTTACGCGTTTTGGCCGTTTTTTGCGAAAATACAGCCTTGATGAGTTTCCTCAGATCTTTAATGTGCTCAAAGGGGATATGAGCCTTGTGGGGCCGAGACCTTTGCCGATTGAACAGATCGAAAGAGAAGATCTGCGTCAATATAAGCGCCTGGAAGTGCGCCCAGGCATTACAGGTTTATGGCAAATTCGTGGTCGGAGCGATATCTCTTTTTCTCGTTTGGTCCGCTGGGATATTTGGTATATTAATAATTGGTCTCTCTGGTTGGATTTATATATAATGATCCAGACTTTTCCGGTTGTGTTACGAGGGAAAGGCGCTTATTAATAATTTTTACAAAACAAGTAAGGCTTGAAAAATGAAGTCACAAATTTTGTCGGATCGCTTTAACGGCTTGATCCGATTTTTTTTATATGCGCTGGTCTTTTGGCTGCCTTATTCTCCAGCTGTTATTGAAATTTGCGTGATTGCTTCTTTGATTTTATGGTTGATCAAACGCAGTTTCCTTGCTGACTGGAGCGATTTAAAAGTTTTGTCGCTCAGAAAAAAAATGATTGCCGCGTTAAAATTTTATAAACCAAAAGATACTTTTTTAAATCGACCTATTTTCTTTTTTTTGGGCGCTTGTTTCTTATCTGTTTTAAGCAGCGCGTTTCCGGGCATAGCGCTTCGGGGATTGTTGACAAAAACATCCGAATGGTTTGTCATTTATTTTCTTGTTATTGAGGTTTTCGACCGAAAAAAGTATATTATGATGGCTTTGAAAATCTTCCTCTTTACGAGCTTTGCTGTTTGCATAGACGGATTGATCCAGTCCTATATAACAGGACGAGATATATTTTTCGGCCACACCATAGTCCGCGGGGGCGTAACCGCTTCTTTTAATCACCCCAATGGTCTTGCCGGCTATCTTCTGTTTGTTGTGGGAATAAGCTTGGGAGTTCTTTTGGCATACCGTCAAAATAGAAAAGTTAAATTTACCTTTCTAGGTTTTATAACATTAGCTGTATGGATTTTGCTGCTAACCTTATCCCGCGCAGGTTGGTTAGGGCTGATCATTTCCGCTTTATTATTGTCATTCAGCCTCGATACTAAAAAGATATTTAGAATCTTGATTGTCGTTTTCTCGCTCGGCTTGATTTATTGGCTTTTGCCTTTTGAAATCAAAAATCAATTTCGTATTAATCCTTCAGCGATTTACTACAGCATACTTTACAGAAAAGATTTATGGATGGACGGCATTAGAATGTTTTGGGATAAGCCCATTTTTGGACACGGGCTCAATATGTTTATGCGGGTCTTTCAGGCCTACCGCAGGCCATGTCCCGGGCTTCAAATTTGTCCTCCGACTTACGCCCATAATTGCTATGTTCAAATAGCAACGGAGGTTGGAATAATGGGATTTGTTTGTTTTCTCTGGATTATATTCCGTTTTCTCTTTAACATTTTCAGAAAGACCAGGGATCTCTTTTTACAAGATGAAAAACAAAAACGATCTATATTGTTGGGCCTGGCAATAGGATGCGCCGGTTTCCTTATTCAGATTTTCTTTGAGACTTCATTATACTCATTGCAGCTTTCGACCTTATTTTGGTTTATGGCAGGCCAGGCCGTTTCTCTAGCTCATTTATTGAATTATCCAGGTGATAATGGTAAACTCTTGTAATTAATTTTGATGATTGACAGGTGAGAAAAATGCGAAAAAGAAAAAAAGCTTTGATCACGGGAATAACAGGTCAAGACGGTTCCTATCTGGCCGAATTCTTAATCAAGAAAGGTTATGAGGTATTTGGGCTTATACGGCGTTCCAGTTCGTTTAACACAAATCGTATTGATCATATCTATCAGGATCCTCACGAGAAAAATGTACGGCTAAAGCTTATTTATGGCGATCTTAATGATGCCAGTTCTCTCAACCAAATTCTCAAAACCGTTAAGCCCGATGAAGTTTATAATCTGGGCGCTCAAAGTCATGTGCGGATCAGCTTTGATATTCCTGAATATACAGCCGAAATCACCGCTTTAGGTACTATCAGGCTCTTGGATGCGATCCGTGAATCGGACATCAAAACAAAGTTTTATCAGGCCTCCAGCAGTGAGATGTTCGGCAAGACAAACAAGCCCTTTCAAAATGAAGAAACACCTTTTTATCCGCGCAGTCCCTACGCGGCAGCCAAGGTGTATGCCTATTGGACAACAGTGAATTATCGAGAAGCATACAATATCTTCGCCTGCAATGGGATTCTTTTTAATCATGAGTCTCCACGAAGGGGAGAGACATTCGTTACGCGCAAAATTACCATGGCTCTTGCCAGGATCAAGTACGGGCTTCAGGAAAAGCTGTTTTTGGGAAATCTGGACGCGAAAAGAGACTGGGGATTTGCAGGAGATTATGTCGAGGCCATGTGGCTGATGCTTCAGCACAAAAAACCGGATGATTATGTGATCGCAACGGGAGAAACCCATTCGGTCAAAGAATTCTTAAAGGAAGCCTTTGATTATGCGGGCTTAAATTGGAAGAAATATGTGGCGATTGATAAACGTTATTTTCGCCCAACGGAAGTTGATTATTTGAGAGGAGACAATACAAAGGCAAAAAGAATTCTGAAATGGAAACCCAAGGTAGGATTTAAACAACTGGTCCGCATGATGGTCGACAGCGATATGGAATCGGTTCATCGAGAAGTTTACGGGATGAAAGGATCAGAGTCGTAATGGATTATCTGAAGAACAAGAGAGTTATCGTTACAGGCGGCGCCGGCTTTTTAGGGAAGTTTGTTGTCAGCGCGCTTAAAAAAAAGAAATGCCAATCTATTGTTGTGCCGCGAAGCAAAGATTATGATTTAAGAAAAGAAAGCAGAATCAAAGCCCTTTTCAAAAAACACCAACCAGATATTATTATTCATTTAGCCGCTAGGGTTGGCGGTATTGGCGCTAACCGGAAGAATCCGGGTAAGTTTTTCTATGATAATCTCATCATGGGCGTGCAATTAATGGAACAGGCCCGTCTTTTTGGTGTAGAGAAGTTTGTTGCTGTCGGAACAATCTGCGCCTATCCCAAATTTACCCCTGTTCCTTTCAGAGAGAAAGATTTATGGGAAGGTTATCCCGAAGAAACTAACGCCCCTTATGGGCTTGCGAAAAAAATGCTTCTGGTGCAAGGACAGGCTTACCGACAACAATACGGTTTTAATGTTATTTATTTATTACCGGTCAACCTTTATGGCCCGGGGGATAATTTTTCATCCGAATCATCTCACGTGATTCCCGCGATAATAAAAAAATGCTGTGATGCTGTTAAAGAGAAAAAGAAGAGCATTATTGTATGGGGCACCGGCAAATCGACACGAGAATTTCTTTATGTTGAAGATGCCGCCAGAGCTGTTGTTTTGGCTTCAGAAAAATACAACAAGAAAGAGGCTGTCAACATCGGATCGGGATTTGAGATTTCAATTAGAAAATTAGTAGATTTAATTGTTAAATTAACTGGATTTGAAGGTAAAGTTATATGGGATCGCTCGAAGCCGGATGGACAACCTCGTCGAAAACTGGATATTGCGAAAGCGAAAAAGGAATTTGGCTTTCGAGCTAAAACAGATTTTGAAACCGGCCTCAAAAAGACGATTGACTGGTATAACAAAACACCATTTTAGATTATTTTATGCAAGGTTTTTCCCCTCGAATACAAAATGCTGTTGGTTGGTGTGAAAAAATCATTCGGATTTCTTATTACGCCATGATTTATTTCCTGCCCATATCGATAGCTCTTTGCGAAAGTTTTGCGGGAGCAACGCTTTTTTTCTATTTTATTAAGAGGGGACTGATTTTTCATGAAAAGCTCAAAAAATATTCTTTGATTGAGAAAAGCGGATCTATAAGGCTGCGAAATTGCATTATTCTTTTCTTTAAATCATTTAAACCTATATCAAGTCATCTGAGTATTCCCATAGCGGTTTTTATATTTTTATGCGCTTTATCAATTACCCAGAGTCATTTCTTGACTCTTAGCTTAAAGGGTTTTTTCTTCAAAGTTCTCCAGTGGACGTTTCTATATTTTGTTTTTCTTGAAAGCTTTAAAACGAAAAGACAAATACAAATTCTTCTTAGTGTTTTTCTTGTTTCTTCTGCCGTTGTATCTGTTAATGGGTTGACTCAATTAATGACGGGAAAAGGTTTTATTTTTGGACATTTGATGCATCAGGAGAGAATCAACTCTTCCTTTCGCCATCCGAATGATTTTGGTTCTTATTTGATTTTTGCAATACCCCTTGTTTTATCTCTTTTATGCTTGCTATTTTCGAAAGAAGGGAATGAAAGGTCGAACTTTAAGGAAAGCTTCAAAAAAAAGAAGTTTATTAAGTTTCTCGGGATAAGATTTTTCTTTTTATTTTTGCTCTTATTCCTGATGGCTTGTTTGGGATTCACTTTTTCGAGAGGGGCCTGGTTCGGTATCATCTTGGCTTTACTATTTCTTGGCTTATTTGAAAAAAGAATTTTATTTCTTAATCTGTTAATATTGTTTATCTTTATGAGTTTATTCCATCCTCTGCTTAAACAAAAAAGATCCGCGAGCATTATCAGCGATAGTTTAGAAACAAAAGTCGAAATGGAAAAAGAGGAAAAGTTTAAAGAAGGCCTGAAGACACAAAATGCCCGGCAGAGAGAATACGGCACACAATGGAAAGAGCTGATCAAGCAGAAATTCAAAACCTTTAAAGGTTCTGGCAGGATTACTTACTGGGGGGAGGCGTTATCGATCATTCGCGATAATCTCTTTTTGGGTACGGGGATAAACACGTATTCACAGATAGCTCCTCAATATAAATTAAAAAATGGATGGGGCGGTTATCCTCACAATTGTTTTTTGCATATGGCTGCCGAAATAGGACTTGTCGGGCTTCTTTCTTTTCTCTGGGTTTTATTCAATCTTTTTCTGTTTTCTGTTAAAAATATTCTGATTATGAAAGATAGGTATCTAAATTCGATAACCTTAGGTCTTTTGGCGGGATTAGCGGGATTCTTGCTGCATAGTTTCTTTGACACAAATTTCTATTCCGTTCAATTAGCCAATCTTATGTGGGTGGTCATGGGGATTATTGTGGCAGCGCAAAAAATTGCTTTAAGAAGTCAAAAATTTGGCTCCGAATCTGTATGATAAGACAAAGAGCTTTCTTTTTAGTTTTTGTTGTTTGTGGCTTGCTTCTGCTTGGTTTAATTGAAAAGTGGACGCCTCGTCCTGAATACGGATTAGTTTTTTATAATTTGGGAACGGATAATGAAGCCAAAAACATGGAGAAAGCCTCTAGCTATTACCGAAAAGCAATTGAGTCCAACCCTCGAATATTGGATGCTTATATCGCGTTAGGAAATATTCTGCTATCCCAAGGTCTTGAAAATAAGGCACTAAAAATGTTTTACAGTGCTTTATGTTCGGATTATTACTACAAACCTTATTATCATATAGCCCTTGTCTATCAAAAGCGGGGTAATATGGAAAAAGCGTACGAGTATTTCCTCAAATCTTTGAAATGGAACCCTGCAAATAAAGAATTTGTTCATCATTTAAGAAATCATAAAGATAAAGAATTTCTGTACAACTTTGCTTTGTTGAATCTCGATATCAATAGAAATAAAGATGTTCAGAAATTACTTGGTTATCTTCAAAAACTAAATTCTTTCAATTTAGCTGATGAATTGAAAGGAAAAATTGAAAAAAGAACAAATAAAAGGTAAGATCAGTTATGTTAGATTCAAAAAAGATAATAGTAGTTCTTCCCGCCTACAACGCGGAGAAGACCATAGAAAAAACCTACCGGGAGATCCCTAAAGATATCGTTGATGAGATTATCTTAGTTGATGATCACTCAAGCGATCAGACGGTGGAAGTGGCCAAGAAGCTCAATATTCCGGTTTTTCTTCACGAGAAAAACCTCGGCTATGGGGGGAATCAGAAGACCTGTTATGAGGAGGCTTTGAAAAGAGGGGCGGATATTGTGGTCATGCTCCATCCGGATTATCAATATCCGCCCCAGCTTGTTCCGGCCATGGCCTCACTGATCGCTTCAGGGCTTTTTGACGTGGCCATGGGCTCAAGGATTCTTGGGGGATACGCGCTCAAAGGCGGCATGCCGTTTTATAAATATATCTCAAACCGTCTTTTGACAGCTATTGAAAACTTGCTCGCAGGCCAAAAGCTTTCCGAATACCATACAGGTTTCCGAGCTTATTCGAGAGATGTGCTCTTAAAACTTCCACTTCTTGAAAACTCTAATAATTTCATTTTTGACAATCAGATCCTCACCCAGGCCTTTTTCTTTGGATTTCGTATCGGAGAGATCTCGGCTCCCTGTAATTACAATAAGGATTGCTCTTCAATCAATTTTCCCCGGAGTGTAAAATATGGATGGGGAGTATTGACATGCGCGCTTAGTTTATTCTTAAAGAAAAGAGGATTCCATCATCCGAAGATGTTTGATCAAAACAAGGGAAGGCGTTTGGAAATCAGCTCATGAAACTGACAGTTATCATCCCCATCTATAACGAACGCAAGTGGCTGAAAACCATCGTTGAGAAAGTGCTTAGGCAAGAGGTGCCGGGCATTGATCAGCGTCAGATAATCCTGGTGGATGATGCCTCAAGCGACGGAACAAAAGAAGTCGTTCAAAGTCTATGTCAAGCGCACAAAGATATCATCTATCCGATTTATCATAAAGAGAATCAGGGCAAGGGCGCTGCTATCCGTTCGGCCCTCACGAAAGTCCAGGGAGATATCTGTGTGATTCAAGACGCAGACCTCGAGTATGATCCGCGCAATTACCAGATTTTGCTTGAGCCTATTATTTCCGGGGTGGCCGATTGCGTTTATGGCTCCCGGTTTGCCGGCTCTTCCTCTAAGCGGGTCCTGTTTTTCTGGCACTACATGGGCAATCAGTTCCTCACATTTTTCAACAATATGTTCACCAATCTGAACTTGACGGATATGGAAACCGGATACAAAGCGTTTCGGAGCGATATCCTCAAAAGCATTCCCCTGCGTTCCAACCGCTTCGGTTTTGAGCCGGAAATCACGGCCAAAATTGCCAAACGCAAATGCCGCATTTATGAGGTAGGGATCAGCTATTTTGGCCGCACTTATGCCGAAGGCAAAAAAATCGGCTGGATTGACGGCTTTAAGGCTGTTTTAACTATCCTTAAATACTGGATCATCAATGATTCTCTTAAAAAAGATATGCAGAAGTCAGATTGATCAGATACCGGACAAGTGTAGAATAGAAATTTATTGAAATGACAAGAAATTACTGGAAATGAATTATCTATTTAAACACTCTCTTGATAAAGACTCTGTGCGTTTATATAATGTGAACATGGAAAATATCTTCTGGGCGAAGCGAGGAAGCGCAGAAAGCCTTAAAGTCTGCGAAAAGATTTCTTAAGCGAATGGAGAAACTTGTGATTTTATAATGATGTTATAGACCTTCGGAATTCAAAACCCCCAGTAGTATCTTATTACTTTTTATGCGATCGGGGCCAGAAAATACTTAGTCGGCCTTGGTCTGGATAGCGATTGACAAAAATTTATCTCCCGCTATAATATCCTCATATAAAATAGGTTAGAATATATTTGAGCATAAATCTTCAAGAAAGAGGACTTAAAAATGCAGAAGAAGACCATAAAAGATTTAGACCTCAAAGGCAAGAAGGTCATTATCCGTGTTGACTTCAATGTGCCTTTAAGCAAAGACGGTAAAATCACCGATGATCGTCGCATTAAGGCAGCTTTGCCCACTATCCAGTATGCGCTTGATCAAGGCGCTTTACAAGTTATCCTGATGAGCCACTTAGGCCGTCCGGGAGGAGAAGCGGTTGAAGATATGCGCCTCACTCCGGTGGGAGCGCGTCTGAGCGAACTATTGGGAGAGAAAGTGCTCAAGCTCGACGATTGTATCGGTGAAGAAGTTAAGAAAAAGATAGAAGAAAGCAGCGAAAAAGTCATCTTGCTTGAGAATTTAAGATTTCATAAAAAAGAAAAGAAAAATGACCCCGATTTTGCTAAAGAATTGGCCTCTCTGGCCGATGTCTATGTGAATGATGCCTTTGGAAGCGCGCATCGCGCGCATGCCTCTGTGGCCGGTATTACTCAATATCTTCCGTCGGCAGCCGGCTTTTTATTGGAGAAAGAGATCAATTATTTAGGCAATGCCGTTGAAAATCCTAAAAAACCTTTTACGGTTGTCTTAGGCGGAGCCAAGGTTTCGGATAAAATCGCGGTAATAGAGAATCTGCTTGAGAAAGCCGACAGCATCATCATTGGCGGCGCTATGGCTTATACATTCTTGAAGGCACAAGGTATTGCCGTTGGCGCGTCCAAGGTCGAAGATGATAAGATGGATGTTGCTAAAAACCTTCTGGATAAGGCCAAGACCAAGAATGTGAAATTTGCGCTTCCTGTGGATCACATCGTGTCACAAAGTATTGAGTCTACCGACAATGTTAAGACCGAAGAAAAAGATATTCCCGATGGCTGGCTGGGCGTAGACATTGGACCCGAAACCATCGATGAATATAAAAAGATTTTAAGCAGAGCCAAGACAATCGTCTGGAACGGACCGATGGGTGTCTTTGAGGTGGATGCCTTTGCCAAAGGGACGCAGGCAATCGCCGAACATATTGCCACCTTGAAAGACGCGATTTCGATTATCGGCGGAGGTGACAGCGCTGCCGCCGTGGCCAAATTTAAAGTGGAAAAAGACATGACCCATATTTCCACAGGCGGCGGCGCCTCACTGGAATTCCTGGAAGGCAAGGAGCTTCCCGGAGTAGCCGCTCTTAAAGACAAATAACCAGCAAAAAGGTACGGAGTCAACATGCGAAAAACAATCATTGCCGGAAATTGGAAGCTTAACAAGACAGCAACGGAAACCAAAGAGCTAACCGAAGGATTAAAAGAACTGCTCAAAGATATCACTGAGGTTGATATGGTCATCTGCCCGCCTTTTACCAGTTTGAACGCGGCCTCTGAGATCATTAAAGATTCTCCGATTGCCTTAGGCGCCCAAAATATGTTTTGGGAAGAGAACGGGGCTTTTACCGGAGAAATTTCAGCCTCCATGCTCAAAGATGCGGGTGCGACATTTGTGATTCTCGGCCACAGCGAGCGTCGTCAGTTTTTTGGCGAGACCAATGAGACGGTCAATAAAAAACTCAAAAGCGCTCTGGCCGCAGGATTAAACCCGATTGTCTGCGTTGGCGAGAATTTAGAGCAGAGAGAAAGCAATAAAACTTTTGATATTGTCAAAAATCATGTGCAAAATTCTCTAGCCGGCCTTTCTAATGAAGAGATGAAGAAAACCATTATTGCCTATGAGCCGGTCTGGGCTATCGGCACCGGAAAAACAGCGACCAAAGAACAGGCTCAAGAGGTTCATCAATATATCCGCAAGCTTTTTGGTGAGGTGTTTGATGAGGAAACGGCTAGTGTTGTTCGTATTCAATACGGCGGGTCCGTTAAGCCGGACAATGCGGCCGGACTCATCTCTCAGCCGGACATCGACGGAGCTTTAGTCGGCGGAGCGAGTCTTAAAGTGGACAGCTTCACCCAAATTATTAAGAATTGCCTGGGCGTCAAAGCCTAACGAAGGGATTATTGATATGTATTTGTTTGTTATTATTGTTCACGTGATTGTCTGCATTATGTTGGTGACGATTATTCTCATGCAGTCGGGACGGGGAGGGGGCTTAACCGAAAGCTTTTCTTCCGCCGAATCGCTATTTGGCGCCAAGACCAATGTGATGCTGGTCAAGGCCACAACCGTTTTAGCCAGTATTTTCCTGGTGACGTGTCTGAGCTTGGCGATTCTTTCTGCAAAAAGAGGTAAATCATTAATGACTCAGGATGCCGCCGTTTCCGCTCAACAACAGCAAACAGAGGCGGAATCCGTGACAGAACCTTCAAAAATGGTCGACGATGCCGAGCAATCATCATCTCAGGTTGACGTTCCTGTTGCCCCTAAAGAGCCGGCAACAACTGAATAATATTTCTTCCGGCATCAGGATTTGCTTCAAAATTCTTTTTCCTGTTTTTCTTCTCTTTTTCTATTCTTTTTCTGTCTTTGCCCAGCCTCTATCTGCCCAGGGGGGAGATTTGGTCCTGGCTACCTCTTCCGATCCCCGGTCTTTCAATGCGATTATCGCTAAAGAAACATCCACGACGGCCATCACAGGTCTTATCTTTGAAGGTTTAACCCGGACCAACGGCGTGACGCTTGACGTCGAGCCGAATCTGGCTCACCGCTGGGAAGTCAGCCCAGATGGAAAAATTTGGACTTTTACTTTGCGTGAAGATATTGAGTGGTCCGATGGAGAGCCTTTTGATGCGGATGATGTTGTCTTTACCTTCAATCAATTGATTTTTAACCCCGCCATTCCCAATTCCGCGCGGGATACCTTTACGATTGACGGAAAAATATTTGATGTCAAGAAAATCAATGATTACACAGTGCAATTCCGTTTGCCGGTGAAATTCGCTCCCTTTTTAAGAGGAATGGGTCAGGCCATTTTGCCTAAGCACAAGTTAAAAAGAGCGGTTGAAGAAGGTGAATTTAATTTCACCTGGGGCATCGACACGAATCCGGAAGATATTGTGGGGACAGGTCCTTATCAGCTGGAACAATACGTGCCGGGCCAGCGAATCGTTTTAAAGCGCAATCCGCGTTACTGGAAAAAATCAAAAGAGGGGCAGTCGCTGCCCTTTATCGAAAAAATTATTTATCTGATCATCCCCAGCCAAGACATTACGCTTTTAAAATTTCTGGAAGGAGAGCTGGATTATTGCGCGGTGCGGGGAGTTGATTATTCTCTGGTCAAACCTCAGGAACAGCAAAAAGATTTCACGGTCTATAATGTCGGACCGGCTTTTGGCAGTAATTTCCTTGTTTTCAATCAAAATAGGGAGATCCATACCCAAACAGGAAAGCATTATATCGCCAGAGAAAAATTGGATTGGTTTACTGATTTGCGATTTCGTCGGGCGGTTGCGCATGCGATCGATAAAAAACGCATTATCCAGATTTTAATGAATGAATTGGGCTATCCTCAATGGGGGCCGATGAGTCCCAGCAGCGGTTATTTTTATAATCCCGATTTAAAGGAATATCCGTTTGATCTTAAGAAAGCCCGGACACTTTTAGCCGAGGCCGGCTATAAAGATCGTGACGGAAACGGAATCCTCGAAGATACAAAGGGAAGAGAGGTGGCCTTTAATCTTTTTACCAATTCCGGCAATGATGACCGTCAACGGATTGCGGCCATTATCCGCCACGATTTGGGCCGCCTGGGAATGAAGGTCAACTTTCTGTCTCTGGAATTCAATATTCTGGTGCAGAAACTTAATGCAACCTTTGACTGGGACGCGATCATTTTGGGATTAACCGGCGGGATTGAGCCGCATTTCGGAAAAAATGTCTGGGAGTCCAGCGGTCAGATTCATATGTGGCATCCGATGCAGGAATCGCCCCAGACGGAGTGGGAAAAAAGAATCGATGAAATTTTTAATCAGGCTGTCCAAGAGCTGGATCGAAAAAAACGTAAAGAGCTTTATGACCAGTGGCAAGTCATCGTGAGCCGTCAGCTGCCTTTTATTTATACTGTTTTACCGGCCAATATTTTTGCGATTCGAAATAAATTCGAGAATCTTAAACCCACCAGTTATGGCGGCGCGTTTCATAATCTGGAAGAATTGAAAGTGAAGGAGGGTTATCGTTAAGAGATGATTCGTTATATTGTGCGCCGAATCTTGATTGCTATTCCCTTGCTTCTGGGAATCACCTTACTGACATTTCTTTTGATTCAACGAACACCGGGAGATTATTTTGAAACGATGTTGATGGATCCCCAGATTTCACCGGAAACCATTGCGCATTTCAAGCAACTTTACAACAGGGACCAATCCGATTTTGCGCAGTATATAAGCTGGCTGAAGAATCTTTTTAAAGGGAATCTGGGATATTCCTTTTTTTATAATGTTCCCGTGCGAAGCATTATCGGCGGGCGGCTTTTCAATACATTTATTTTATCATTGTCAGCCTTTCTGGTGACTTGGTTGATTGCTCTGCCTTTGGGTATTATCGCCGCAGTCAATCGCAACCGTTTCCTGGATCGTTTTTTATCTTTTTTCTCGTTTTCCGGAATTTCTATTCCGAGTTTCTTTTTGGCCATTCTTTTGGTTTATCTGGCCAGCCGCACCGGTATCTTACCGGTCGGCGGGATGATATCGGCTAATATTGACCGTATGAGTGCCCTTAAGAGAATGATTGATTTGGGTAAGCATTTGATTATTCCGACATTGGCCATTTCTTTTGGTGCAGCGGCTTCGCTCCAGCGGGTGATGCGCGGTAATATGCTGGATGTCTTAAGAAAACAATATATCACAGCGGCACGGGCCAGGGGACTGCCTGAGCATCGCGTGATTTATCGTCATGCGCTTCGCAATGCCATTAACCCTTTGATTACGATTTTCGGTTACAGCCTTTCGGGATTACTCAGCGGAGCAGCCTTAACGGAAATCATTTGCAATTGGCCGGGATTAGGCACGGTGATGCTGACTGCCGTACGCGCCAAAGATGTGTATTTAGTGATGGCCAGTATGCTCATTAGCGGTTTATTGCTTTTAGCGGGCAATCTGATTGCCGATATTTTGTTGGCATTTTCTGATCCAAGGATTCGTTATGAATAAAAAGGAAAAGCATCTCAGCCAGTTTCAGTTGGCGCTGAAGAATTTTAAGAAAAACCGATTGGCTTATCTATGCGTCTGGATTCTGTTTTTGCTTTACGCATCGGCTCTCTTTGCTGATTTCTTATCCCCCTATCATTATGCCAATGAAGACCGCAATTATTCTTATTGTCCCGTGACACCAATTCACTTTGTTGATCAAGAGGGCCGATTGACCCGGCCTTATATCTATGGGGCCTATTTGACCTTCGATCGCTATCACAAAAGGATTTTTGAAATAGATCGCTCCAAAAAATATCCGCTGCAATTTTTCACCAGAGGCGATTCTTATCGATTCTTGGGATTATTCAATTGGGATCGGCATCTGTTTGGCGTTGAGTCACCCGGGCGGATTCATCTGTTGGGAGCTGATTTAAGAGGAAGAGATCTTTTTTCTCGCCTGCTTTATGGCGGACGCATTTCGCTTTCGATCGGCCTTATCGGGGTGGCTATTTCCTTTACCTTCGGTCTTTTGATCGGAGGGATTTCTGGATATTACGGTGGATGGATTGATAACTGGATGATGCGTCTCACCGAAATGTTTATGATGGTCCCTGGTTTTTACCTTATGCTGGCTTTGCGTAGTGCTTTTCCCATGGATTTAAGTTCTTTAGAAATTTATTTGCTGATTGTTTTGATTTTCTCATTTATCGGCTGGGCTTCTTTAGCGCGTGTGATTCGAGGAATGAGCATTAGCCTTAAGGAAAGAGATTATGTATTGGCGGCCAGAGCCATGGGCCAGCATGATTTGACGATAATTTTTAAGCACATTTTGCCTCATACGATTTCTTATTCAATTGTGGCCATTATGCTATCTATTCCCGGATACATCTTGGGCGAGTCGGCCTTAAGCCTTCTGGGCTTGGGGATTCAGGATCCCTACGCCAGCTGGGGAAATTTGTTATCAGAGGCTATGGGCATTATTCAGATCCGTTTTGCGCCCTGGATTTTGTGGCCGGGCGCGTTTATTTTTATTACGGTGATGTGTTTTAATGTGATTGGCGATGGATTGCGGGATTGCCTGGATCCATTGTTGAAAAAAGAAAGCCGTCTATAGTGTCGATACTTAATATTGAAAATCTGAAAGTCGGTTATCAGGATCAAGACGGATTTTGCTCTCTGATCAATGGATTGAGTTTTGAAATTAAAAACAGTGAGGTTTTGTCTTTGGCCGGTGGATCTGGTTGTGGGAAAACTTTAACCGGTCTTTCTATTCTCAGATTGCTGCCGCCGGGCTTGCAGGCGGTAGGTGGGAAGATTGAATATCGGGGCGCGGATCTTTTGAGCTATGACGAAAGACAGATGCAAAAGATCCGCGCCAAAGAAATCGCCATGGTTTTCCAGGAACCCTTAAGCGTTCTCAATCCCGTTTTTTCGATTGGGTATCAAATTGAGGAAGTTTTGCAAATTCATCTAAGGTATTCTTTAAAAAAAAGGCGTAGAAGAGTTTTGGAGCTTTTGGACCTTGTTGGAATGCCTGATCCGAAACGCTGTTTTCGCGCTTACCCTCATGAACTCAGCGGGGGGATGCGCCAGCGGGCGGTTGTCGCGATCGCCATTGCCGCCGAGCCTAAGATATTAATTGCCGATGAGCCCACAAGCAATTTGGATGTCACTTTGCAGGCATTGATGATTGATTTGTTCCGTCATCTAAAAAAACAACTGGATTTAACCATGCTTTTAATTACTCATGATTTTGGTGTGATTAATCAACTTGCTGATAGAGTCTGTGTGATTTATGAAGGAAAAAGAGTCGAGTTTGAGGATAAGGATACAATTTTGAATAACCCTAAGCATTTTTATACCGGGGAATTGATCAAAGCGGCCCAATTATAAATGTTACTCCGATGCCATAATCTTAAAAAATCTTTTCGCGTAAAGGGAAAACGAGAAATTGTTACCGCTGTAGACGGTATCAATTTCTTCCTTCAAAAAGGCGAAAACTTGGGGATCGTCGGTGAATCGGGATGCGGAAAAACCACACTCGCTCGTTTAGTGATTAAGCTTTTGCCGGCTGAAAGCGGCCGCATTATTTTTGATCAAACAGACATAACGGATTTTTCAGCGGGTCAAATGCGGCCTTTGCGAAAAAATATCCAGATGGTTTTTCAGGATCCTTTCGGCAGTCTGGATCCGCGTTTCACAATTCGGGGCATCTTAAGAGAAGCTTTTTGGGCGATCCCAATATCCAATAGGGAAAAAGATGAGAGATCCCGGGAGATATTGCAATCTGTGGGGCTGCCCAAATATATTTTGGAGCGTTATCCGCATGAATTCAGCGGTGGGGAGAGGCAGAGGATCGCCATTGCCCGGGCTCTGGTTATGCAGCCGAAACTTGTGATTTTTGATGAGGCTGTTTCGGCCCTGGATGTTTTGGTACAGAATCAAATTCTTTGTTTGCTGGAATCTTTGCAGAGGAAGTTCCAGCTTACCTATTTTTTTATATCCCATAATCTGAAGGTAGTCCGGCGTATTTCCAAAAAAATTGCTGTCATGTATCAGGGAAAGATTGTCGAATGGGCTCAAAGCGAAGAGTTATTCCAGAATCCCCTGCACGCCTACACCAAAAAGCTTTTAACCGCCAGTGTTGATTATCGCTTTGAAAAAAGCTATGATAAATTTAATGACAACCCTGAGCAAGAATTTGTAGAGAAACAACCGGGTCACTTTGTCCTGGAGTAAGTTATTATGACTAAAAATATATGGGAAATATTGTGTGCTGTTTTGAGCTATCTCGCCATTGGTTGCGTTTTTGCGCTTCTTGTTCTTGCGGCCAATGTTGAAATCAAAGATCTCGATTTGTGGTTACATTTAAAAATGGGCGAATTGATTGTCGAAAATGGATTTGTCCCCTCCCAGGATATTCTTTCCTGCACGGCTGTCGGAAAACCATGGATCAATCATGAGTGGCTGTTTCAAGTCGTCTTGTATCTATTTTATCATTTCCAGGGATATGAGGGTTTAACTCAATTTCAAGTTATTGTCGTATGCTTAACGCTGATGATTCTTTTCTTTTTAGGGTATCAAAGACAGCGGCGCTTTACATCAGTGGCTATGCTGCTTTTGGTTATGCTGGTTTATCGTCTGCGCTTCACTATTAGACCGGATATTATCAGTCTTTTATTTTTTTCTATTTATATTTATATTATGGCGCTATGCTTAGACCGAAAATGGGCTTTAGCCGGTATCTTTATTGTTCAGGTCCTGTGGAGTAATTTTCACGGCTTCTTTTTCTTTGGACCCCTGCTGATCCTCCTGGGTATTGTCGCTGAGCTTATCAAAAGAAGAGTACCTTTGCCCTGGGAATGGAATCAGACTGGGCGGCTGAGTGATCAGGAATTCCGGAGATTGAAGCAAATGTTTGGGATTGCCATTCTGGCCAGTTTGTTTAATCCCCAGTTCATCAAAGGAGCCTGGTATCCGATTTCTGTTTTATTTCAATTAGCCGGTGAATCCAAGATATTTTTCTATCATATCCAGGAACTGAAAGCGCCGATGTCCTGGCAAACTGCTTTCGATTTCGGTACGCTAAGATTCTACAAAATTTTGATATTGATTTCTTCATTGAGTTTTGTTTTTAATCGCCGAAAGATTGATATCGGAGATCTTCTTCTGTGGGTTTTGTTTCTTGTTTTCTCGCTCGCTGCTTTGCGCAATATCGTTTTTTTTGCTTTTGCCGCTTATTTGGTGTGCGTCACCAATTTTTCCAATCTATCGCTTGAGGATGTTATTCCAATAAAATTCACTGATCGTAAATTCAAAATCATCATCATATGTTTTCTTGAGATGCTCTTGATTTTATGGATGGTCCGGTTTGCCAAAAGCATGGGATCGCGTGGTTATTTTGATTTTGACAAGATGGAAATGAAAAGCGAATTTGGCGGCGTCACCCGGCGTAGTTATCCGGAAAAAGCCGCTGATTTTCTGGTTGAGCATGAAATAACCGGAAACTTTTTTAATGATTTCAATTCCGGGGCTTATTTAATAGGTAGGTGCTATCCAAACATACGTCCTTTTATAGACGGCCGGACTGAATTGCACGGTCCGGAATTTTTTAAAAAATACAACAGGATATGGACAAAAGGGGATACGGAACTCTTTGAAGATATGGCTGAAAAATATCATTTGACCGGAGCATTTTTGAATTCGGCGCGTTCCCAAATACCGGATGGGATACTGCAATATTTATACGAAAACGAAGACTGGATTTTGGTCTATTTTGATTATGACGCGGTGATTTTTCTAAAGGATGTTCAACGGAATCGGGCGTGGATTAATGAGCTTAGAGTTGACCTTAAAGACTACCGGGCACCGGATTCTCAACTTGAAGAAATCCGTTCACGGCGCGTGGTTCCTTTTCAGTTTGTCAACCGCGCCTTTACATTGGAAGCGCTAGGATTCGATGATGCCGCTTTGGCGGAAGCCGACGCGGCCATTAAAATTTCACCTGGCTATATTGAACCCTATAATATCAAAGGGAAAATTTACGGTAAAAATGATAATCATCAGAAGGCGTTTGAGAATTATCGAATTGCAGCGATGATTGCCACTCAAGATCAGAAAATCCGAGCTAATCTCGGGCTGGCTTATGAGAATCTGAATCAGCTTGAAGGAGCCAAAGCACAATATTGGACCATGATTAAGCAGCAGCCGAAGAAAGCCGAAGGACATTTTCTTCTGGCTCGGGCTTTAGCAAGAAATCAGGAATACAAAGAAATGGAAGAGGCTTTGCTTCAAGCTGCCGATCTTGATCCTGATTCCCTGGCCCAGTTTGAACGGATTAGCGAGATTCTTTTTGAGAAAGAAGAATATAAGTGGGCTATCCGGGTAGCGGAAATGGGTTTAGCACAGAAAGAATCCGCTGGCCTTTATTTTATTTATGCTAAATCTTTAACTCAAGCCAGTGAAACAGCAGAGGCCTTTGAGACGCTTGAAAAAGCCTTGTCTTTAGTGGACGCGCAAGACCCTCTAAAGAAAGATATCTTAGAACTTCTTGAGAAGATTAAAGATCGTTAACGATGCGCAGTGTCCTGACATTCATTTTAGCGGGCGGTAAAGGGGAACGGCTTGATCCCCTTACACGCGACCGGGCCAAGCCGGCGGTTCCCTTTGGCGGGATTTACCGCATTATTGATTTTACTTTGAGTAATTGTGTCAATTCCGGCTTGAGGCGGATTTATGTTCTGATCCAGTACAAATCATTTTCTCTTCAAAAACACTTGCTTTCCGGATGGGATGTCGTTTCCAATCAATTGGGTGAATTCATCGATGCGATTCCGCCGCAGCAAAGAATCAGTTCCGACTGGTATCGGGGCACTGCCGATGCGATCTATCAGAATATTTACGCGATCCGTGATCATGAGCCTGAAGATGTATTGATTCTCTCGGGAGATCATATCTATAAGATGAATTATGAGAAATTAATTGCCCATCATCGCAAGACCAAGGCAGATGTGACGGTCAGCTGCATCGAGGTGGATAAGAAAGAATCTCCTCAGTTTGGGGTAATCGAGGTAAGCAAAAGCGGTCGAATAACCGGTTTTCAGGAAAAACCGCTTAAACCCAAAACCATTCCCGGCAAGAAGCAGAAAATTTTTGCTTCGATGGGTGTTTATTTGTTTAAGAAAGAAGTTTTAATAGATCAACTGAAGAAAGATGCGCGTGAGGATTCTGATCATGATTTTGGGAGAAACATTATTCCTCAGATGATCAAAGACAGGAAAAAACTTTTTGTTTATAATTTCATCGATAAAAAAGGCCGGCCTTGTTATTGGCGTGATGTGGGAACTCGTGATGCCTATTATCAGGCTAATATGGACTTGGTACGCCTCAATCCGCCCTTTGATCTTTACGACCGGTCATGGCCGGTGAGGACGTTCCATGAACAATACCCACCGATTAAGATGTTGAGCGTTCATCACAAGGGAAAAGTTTTTGACAGCGCTGTGATCGATTCGATGATTGCCGGCGGTTGTCTGATTAAAGGAGCTCATATTGAGCGCTCGGTTATTTCTTCGCATGTCACAGTCAATCAAAAGTCACAGATATTTGATTCTATTTTGATGGAAGGCGTTGAGGTCGGTCGTCATGCAAAAATTCGAAATGCCATTATAGACAAGCAAGTCAAAATTCCCGCCTATTCTGAAATCGGCTACCATACGGCCCAGGATAAGAGACAATTCGCTCTGACAACGTCTGGGATTGTGATTGTGGCAAAGAAAACCGCCGTCAAATCAATTACTTAGAACACTTTGAAATTTTTTGGTCAAAAGAGGGACGACTTTAAAGACGTCCCCGATAATTCCGTAATTGGCAACGGAAAAGATCGGGGCATGAGGATCTTGATTGATCGCGATAATGATTTTTGAAGATTGCATGCCGACTAAGTGCTGAATTTGTCCGGAAATACCGCAGGCAATATAAATTTTAGGACAGACTGTCTTTCCGGTTTGTCCCACTTGATGAGAATAGGGTATCCATCCGGCATCGACAGCGGCCCGCGAAGAACCGACAGCGCCTCCTAAAACTTTGGCGAGTTCTTCGAGTATCGGAAAATTTTCTGGGCCTTTTAAACCTCTTCCGCCAGAGACAATAATATCCGCTTCAGCGATATTGATGGTGGATGAAACTTCTTCAACGATATCGAGAAGTTTGGACCGGCTTTTTAAAAGTGATGTTTCCATTTTTTCTTCAATAATGCTACCGGTTCGGGCTTCATCGACAGGCGCTTCTTTCATCACCTTATGACGTACGGTGGCCATTTGAGGACGATGATTCTTGCTCAAAATGGTGGCCATAATATTGCCGCCGAAAGCAGGGCGTGTTTGCAGTAAGAATTTTTCTTCGACATCGATATCCAGGCCCGTGCAATCAGCGGTCAGTCCTGTATGCAGTTTCACGGCGACACGAGAGACAAGGGATCTTCCCAGGAAAGTCGCGCCGCACAAAAATATTTCGGGACGGTGTTTGCGGATTAAATTCACCAAGACTTTGGTGTAGGGTTCATCGAGATAATGTTCCAGATCGGGGTGATCGGCTATATAGACATTGTCTGCCCCCCGCTGGATCAATTCTTGGGCTTTGTCTTTAATATTGTGTCCCAACAAAACACAGGAGACGTTCGTATCAAGTTTATCGGCCAGTTCGCGGGCTTTACCCAAAAGCTCGAAGACAACCGATTGAATCTCTCCGCGCTTCTGCTCGGCAAAAACCCAGATTCCTTTGTACTGCTCCAGGTGGGGTGTTTTGCTGGAATCTCTTTTTAATTCGATGGCTTCAAATTTACAGCTGTCCACGCAGGCCCCGCAGAGCGTGCATTGATCCAGGTCGATGACAGCTTTTTTGTTTTTCATGCTGATCGCGCCAAAGGGACAGACCTTCACGCAAAGCGTGCAACCGGTACATTTATCTTCGATAATTCGAATACTCATTTATTTAAGATGTTCCTTTAGAGATTCAACAAGTTGATCAACCGCTTCCTGTGGATCCTGATCGAAGATTTTTCCTTTGGGACGCGGAGGCGGCGTAAAGATTTTAAAAACCCATGTCGGGGATCCGGTGAGTCCCAAACGGGCTTCATCCACATCCAGATCGATTGCTTTCCAGCAGGGAATTTCGGCTTTTTTAGCCTTCATTTTTCCTTTTAATGAAGGCAAGCGCGGTTCATTGATTTCCTTAACGACTGTAATCAGGCAGGGGAGAGAGGTCTTGATGATTTCAAAACCTTCTTCTGTCATGCGTTCAATTGTGGCCGAAGCATCTTTGATTTCTTCGATTTTTTTTACATAGGTGACTTGCGGAATATCCAGCTGGGTGGCGATGCCTGGACCAACTTGAGCGGTGTCTCCGTCGGAAGCCTGCTTCCCGCAGAGGATGATGTCATATTCCTTAATCTTTCTTATAGCCATAGCCAAGGTGTATCCGGTAGCTAGGGTATCGCTGCCGGCAAAAGCCCGATCGCTGATCAAAATTGCTTCATCGCATCCTAAACTCAAAGCCTCGCGCAGGGCATTTTCAGCCTGTGGTGGCCCCATAGAAATAACGGTGACTTTGCCGCCGTATTTTTCCTTCAGCCGCACTCCTTCTTCGATGGCGTACATATCAAAAGGATTGATGATGGAATCTACGCCTTCGCGGATTAATGTGTTGGTTTCCGGATCGATCTGGACCTGAGTTGTATCTGGAACTTGTTTGATACAAACGATAATATTCATTTATTTTCTTGCTTTTTGTTTGATCAAGGCCAGGGCAATAATATTGCGCTGGATCTGATTAGTGCCTTCGTAGATTTGAGTTATTTTAGCATCTCGCATATATTTTTCAACAGGATATTCTTTCATATACCCGTAACCGCCGAAAATCTGAACCGCCTGGGTGGATACTCTCATCGCCACATCAGAGGCATACATCTTGGCCATGGCTGAATGGGCGGAGATATCTTTTTGTCCGCTGTCCACTTCGCGGGCGGAGGCATAAACTAAAGCGCGGGCGGCTTCAACCTCGGTAGCCATATCGGCGAGCATCCATTGGATGCCCTGAAAGCTTGAAATAGCTTTTGAAAATTGACGGCGTTCACGGGAATATTTGACCGCTTCATCCAAAGCGCCTTGAGCGATCCCTAAAGCCTGGGCGCCAATTCCCGGGCGCGAGGTGTCGAATGTTTTCATTGCAATAATAAAACCTAATCCTTCACGGCCCAGAAGATTTTCTTTTGGAATTTTGCAGTCCGTGAAAATCAATTCGCGGGTGGCTGAGGCCCGAATTCCTAATTTATCTTCTTTTTTTCCAAAGGTGAATCCAGGCGTGTCTTTATCGACGATGAAAACACTGGCTCCGCGGGCGCCTTTGGATTTATCAGTCATGGCAACGACTGTGTAGACTTGGGCTTCGCCACCGTTAGTAATAAAGTGTTTTGTTCCGTTAAGAATATAATGATCGCCATCTTTTTTAGCCGTTGTTTGCATGGCTGAAGCATCCGATCCGGCGGCCGGTTCCGTGATACCGAAAGCCGCAATCTTTTCTCCTTTAGCGATAGCCGGGAGATATTTTTCTTTTTGTTCCTCATTGCCAAAAAGAACAATCGGATAAGATCCCAAGGCGGATGCTGCATAAGTGACAGCCACACCACCGCAGCCTCTGGAGAATTCTTCGGTTGCCAGGCAGAGATCGAGAATGCCCCCATCCATGCCACCGTATTTTTCCTCTATATATAAGCCGAATAAATCGGATTCGGCAATGACCTTCATGATTTCCCAGGGAAATTCTTCTGTCTTATCCAGTTCTGCCGCGACCGGTCTGATTTTTTCATCGGTGATTTGACGGCAAAGATCACGGATCATCACTTGTTCCTCAGTTAACAGGTAATCAATCATATAATCCCCCTTTTAAATTGAAATCAATATTTGCCTTGAAATAAACCGCATCATAGTACCATAGGTTTTATAGGTGAGGCAATAAATTTTTGATTGAATTTATTGTTTTAGATTTTGTGGATTCAGAAGATAACGTCTATACCTTAACGAGAAAGATGGAAATATCAATAATCATTAATAGAAAACGATGCCAGTTTCATTCGTAATTTATTAAGTTGCCCACGATGATGTTATTGAATATAGTTGCGTGATTGTTTGTGTTTCAGTGACTCACCAGTGAAATAAGTGAGAGAAATGAAAAAGTAAATTCGCAGATTAAGAGAATCGTTTGTATTTGCAGGAAACAGTTTATTCTGACACATAAAGTTAATAGATGCATAAATGAAGAAAGAAATAGATATAAACAACATTAAACATGCATTAATGTATGAATAAGAAGTTATATTGTCATTAAATGTAAGAATAGATCATAAATTGAAAAAAAATAAAATAAATGTAGCACAATGTAAAAATATGTAATAAAATGCAATTATCTTTTTTAGATAAATCACTATTTCTAACCAATGGCTCACGAACCGTTAATGACAATAGAGGAAGTCGCCAAGTATCTTAAGGTCCAGAAGAGAACTGTTTACGACTGGGTCAAAAGAGGAAAGATCCCCGCTATCAAAGCTGTGGGGCAGTGGCGATTTAAAAAAGAAAAGATTGATAGCTGGTTAGAGGGATTGCAATAGAATCGAATCAAAGGAGGCAGGTCAATGGCGCAGGTTAAGAAGAAAGATAAAATTGAGAATGACATCAGGAATGTTGTCGCCGAGATTGTGGAAGCAGAACCCGAAGAGATAAAAGGTGATGCGCAGTTTGTCAAAGATTTGGGAATGGATTCGATGATGGCTTTGGAAATTTTGGCCAGTATCGAAAAGAAATATAAAATTATCATCCCCGAAGAGATGCTTCCCAAATTCACCAACTTAAACGAAACCGTTAAAATCGTCGAGAATATTATCAAAAAAAAATAGATCAAGAGGGAGGGCATCTATGTATTTAAAGCGACTTGAGATTTTTGGATTCAAATCATTCGCGGATCGAACTGTTCTAAATTTCGAAAAAGGTATCACTGCCGTTGTCGGTCCCAACGGTTGCGGAAAAAGTAATATTTTTGATTCGATGCGCTGGGTGTTGGGTGAGCAGAGCATTAAGGAGCTGCGCGGCTCTTCCATGGGTGATGTGATCTTCAACGGAACGGCGCAGCGTCAATCTCTTAGCTTTGCGGAAGTCAGCCTTACTTTTTCCAATGAAGATAAATTGTTTCCCATTGAATACGACGAAGTCACTATTACTCGCCGCCTTTATCGCAGTGGTGAGAGTGAATACTTGATCAATAAAAATACCGTTCGACTTAAAGATATTCTGGAGCTGATTACCGGTACCGGCATTGGCGCTGAAGCCTACTCGCTGGTTCAGCAGGGAAAGGTTGACTTGATTGTTAGCGCCCGCCCTGAAGATCGGCGGATCATTATCGATGAAGCGGCTGGGATTACCCGCTATAAAGGGAAGAAGCGTGAAGCACTAAATAAACTCAAAGACACAGAGAATAATTTGTTGCGGATCAATGATATCATTCTAGAAGTCAAAAGACAGATCGCATCCCTGGAACGTCAGGCCACCAAGGCCAGGCGCTACAAAGAAACATATGAAAAATTAAAAAATTGTGAAATTGAACTGGCACGCCTTAATATTAGTGATTCGAATTTAAGGAAACAGGAAAATGATCAGGTTATTCTTCGACTGAGAGAAGACGTTCGGCAGAAAAAGGAGGACCACTTACATTGGCAAAGGCAGTCGGAAACGGAATCTCAGGCGCTAGAAAATCTGGATCAAGAAATTCATCGGGTTAAAGAAGAAGACCTCATGGCGCAAAATCAAATTGAAATGGATCAGCAGCAAGTGCATTTTAATCAGGAAAAGATCGAAGAGCTGAAGCTGGCCAAAGTCAGAAACGAAGAAAAAAAACTCAGCCTCGAAAAACAGGCCGAAGTACAAAAGGAAAAGATCAGCGCGTTGAATCAAGCACTTGAGGCTTTAGAAAAAACGACGCAAGAAAATCTGATAATGCTTCAAAAGAGGAAAGAGGAAATTGAGAGCATCACCAAGAATAATAAGGAAGCCAAAGAGTCGATTCAGGCTCATGAAGAAGCCATTCTCGATTTGACCAGCAAGCAGGTTCATCTGAAGAATGATTTGACTGAGGTCATGAAAGAATTTCAGCGTTGCGTAGCCCGCAAGAAACGCTTAGAGATGGAGCTCGATAAAGTTGTCAATGAAAAAGAAGACGTGGATAACCGTCTACAAAGCGTTTTGGAGGATATCGAAGAATGCTCAGCTAAGATCGACGATATAAAAAGCGATCGGGAAGAAAAAATTTCTGAAGCGGCGCAGCTTAAGAGCCGCTTACAGTCTCTGGAAAGCCAGATCGGTGATTTGGAAAAACGACGGATTACATTAAAATCCCAGAAAGAGTTTATCGAAGAGTTACGTGTTCAATATCAGGATATGCCCGATCCGATTGTGGAAACTTCTCTTTTGACCTGTCAAACACCCACCAAGGCGCAGTCGGGTATTATCGGTAAAGTGAAAGAAGTGAAATATCTGGATGAAGCCAAGATCCAGGCCCTCCAGGAGCAGTTTCCCAAATGGCATCAGATGAGTATCCATGAGATTATTTGCGAGACAAAATTTATCGAATTGGATCCCGAACAGTTTAATCGGATGATCGAACAGCTCAACATTGAAATCGATGGGAAATCAAAAGAAAGGGAGGCCCTCAAAAAGGAGATTGAACAGAAAGAAAACGTTATTACCTCGATGACGCATTCTATCCATGATGTTGAAAAAATCCTTTCCAGTTTTGAAGCCAAGAAAAATGATATTCTCAGCCAGGTGGAAAAATTACTCGGCGAACTTGAGCTTCTTCAACAAGAGCAAAGAGAAACTCGCGACTCCATGGCTCAATTAAAGGCCAAAGAGGATCAGTCGAGTGAGGAGCTTTCGCACATTGAAGAGGATATTCAAATCCGTCAGTTTGACATCAGGCAAAAGCGCGAGTTGATTAATCAAAAAACGCAGGAGAAGGAGGATGTGGCTGTTGCCATTGCTCAGCTGGAAACAGAGCTGGAATCTGCCTCTGAGCAGGAAACGTCACAAAAGGAGAATCTAAAGATTTTTGAAGAGGCGGCAGCCAATAATAGTGCTGAGATTGAGAAGTGTATGGAAGAATGCCAGCAATGCGATCAAAAAACCAAAGACTGTGAAGATCGCATTCAGCAGCTGGAGAAGAAATTACAGGAAACCCAAATCAGGCGAATTGAACTGCGTAATTCCATTGAAAGCCGGAATCAGAAAAGGGAAGAGTTGATTGAGAAGCTCGAAGAGACCAGAAAACAAATAGCCTATTGTGAAGGAGAGCTTAACAATATTTCTGAACAGCTACATGATTATCAGATGAAGAGTCAGGAAATGGGATTCGACGAAAAGAGCATAAAAGATCGACTTCTACAAGCATATAAGATTTCGTGGGATGAGTTGCTGGCTCAGGACAATCAGTCGGCGGACAACCAGCAGGCCGTAGATCAGCAATCGGAAGAAGAAAAACGCTCCAAAGAGCAGCTGGATGAAGAAATTCAGACACTGAAGAAGCGTTGCGATAATTACGGCAGTGTCAATTTGGTGGCGATCGAGGAATTCGATGCTCTGAAAGAACGATTTGAATTTTTAACCAAGCAGCAGTCCGATCTTCTGACAGCCAAGGATTCTCTGCAGAAGACAATCTCCAAGATCAACCGGACAACCCGGCAGATGTTTTTGGATACCTTCACCAAGGTCAGCGAGGAGTTTCGTATTTATTTCCGAATGCTGTTTGGTGGTGGAGAAGCCCAGCTGGTTCTGGTGGATCCCGAAAATGTTCTCGAATCAGGAATTGAGATTGTTGCCCGGCCTCCGGGAAAGAAGCTGCAAAATATTATGCTCTTATCGGGTGGGGAAAAAGCATTATCCGCTATTGCCCTCATTTTCGGTGTCTTTAAAGTCAAGCCTTCACCGTTTTGTATCCTGGATGAGATTGACGCGCCCCTGGATGAATCGAATGTAGGTCGCTATGGATATCTGCTTAAAGATTTTGCCAAAATATCCCAGTTCATCGTTATCACTCATAATAAAAAGACGATCGTTAATGCGAATGTCATGTATGGTATTACTATGCAAGAATCCGGAGTGTCTAGAATCGTCTCTGTGAAATTAAGTGATAATGATCAGGGACAAGAGGCTCAAGAACCTGTGGCGGTCGGTATTTAAGGGTTCGGGTGGACGGTCGTTCTGTTTTTACCTAAAAATTTTGCCGTGTACATGGCTTGATCGGCTTTCATCACAAGATCTTCTTTATTGAAAGCGTCTTTGGGATATTCCGCTATTCCGATGGAAACGGTGATTTTGATATCCGATTCAGATGTGAGTTTTGGGAAATCAAAAGTCTCGATCGATTCCCTGAGACGTTCTGTAATCAGATAAGCCTGATCTTTTGTCGTATCAAAAAGAATGCAAGAGAATTCCTCTCCGCCGTAACGGCAAACGACGTCCTGATCCCTGGAAGATTCTTTGAGAATCGCGGCGATGTTTTGCAGGATAATATCTCCGTTTTGATGGCCGCAGGAATCATTAAGAGTTTTGAAGTTATCTACGTCGATCATCGCCAGACTTAAAGGCTTGTCCGTTTGATCGCAAAGATGTATTTTCTGACCCAAAGTATCCTGAAAATATCCATGATTCCATAGGTTGGTCAGAGAATCCGTGTGGCTTTTATGCACAACCATTTCGTATAACTGAGAATTTTCAATGGCCAGGCCGGCTTGGTTGGCCAGCATGGAGAAGAAGTGTAAATCCTCAGGCGTAATGGCATTGTGAGAATAACAATTATCGGCAACGATCAATCCGACAATTTTATCTTTGGCTCTTAAAGGCACAATGACGATCTCTTGTGTTTGCAGGAGACTTAAAAGAGGATCGTTGGAAAAACGCTTAAGATCATCTTTTTCAAGATGCAGAGGATTTTGTTCACAAGCGGCTTGAGCCAATAAACCGCCTTGTTCTGGATGAAGCGGGATTCTGAATCGACGCACAGCTCTATTAAAGGGATTATTGATGTTCTCGGCCATTCGATAGGCGGCTGACAATTTTTCAAGTGTTTCTTCTTCTTGATCGAGCGTTGTCCAGATTTGTTGGGCTTCTTCACCGGATTGAGGTCCGATAAACATTTTTCCCTCAATAGAGCGTTCGTGATTATTGACCAGAAAAAGAAATGCGCGGTTGAATCCGAGGCCGATATGAGATGTGACTGCTGTTAGAATGATATGGAGAATATGATTGAGCTCAAGTGTGGCGCGCATCTGATTGCTGATTTCATAGAAAAGCTTCAGCTCTTTTTCAGCGCGCTGACATCTGTTTTCGATTGTTTTTTGACCCGTAACCCCTTGCTCTCTCATGGAAGGAAAGATAACACGCGCTTCTGGCCGTGTCAAGCTGAGTTTTTAAGAATCTCAGAATAAAAACGCTTCAAAAATTACTGATAAATAATAAGTTATGACGCTATAGGTGCTATTTGGTTAAGAAAGCGCTTTCTTGACAACCCTGAAAGCCCATGTTATACTTTATCGATTTTAGCCATTATTTATATCACTTTTAATGTCATTTGTTAAATCTATTAATTGGGTTGATGTCGCAATATTGTTTATTCTTATTCGCGTCATCTATATCGGATATCATCGCGGTATCATCACTGAGCTTTTTAAAATTGCAGGTACATTTGTCAGTATTTTTGTGGTCCTGCATTATTTCGCACACCTGTCTCTGGTGATTCGCCAGGCAATGAATTATTCCCAGGGTTTCGGTAATGCGATCGCGTTTCTTTTTCTATGGGGTTTTAGCACGCTTGTTTTTAAGATTATCCACGACGGGGTGATGTCGTTTTTTCATATCGATGCCAAGGCGACCGCGCGCCAAATCGGTGGATTGCTCAGCGCAATTGTTCGATCGGTTTTAATCTGTAGCCTGTTTGTTGTTTTTCTGCGAATTACATACGTGCGGATATTGTTTGAAAGCTCCCAACGTTCACTGGTGGGATCACGCTTTGTACGTTATGCGCCCCAGATTTACCAGAATACATTTAACGGTTTCATAAAAAAGTTCTTTCCTACTGAAGAAATCAATGAACAGGCATTTCCTTATAAGCAAATTTAATCAAAACAGTTGATGCGGCTTTGAAATTAAAACAGCTATATCGGTTAATTATTGAAGAGGGCATGCGGGCTGACCCTAGGTCGTCGGCTGTTTTAAGGCGCAAGCTTTTTCATCAGAAAAAACTTTACGCACAAGCTAAAGGTTCTTTTCGCAGGTTCTTTGATAAAGAAAGATTATTGAATCCTTATTCTGATACGCGGATTTTAAACGGAACAGGTCGGGAGGACATCCGTCGGATGCTTATCGGGATTGATATTGAAGTGGGAGAAATTCTGCTCGCTCATCATTTTAATGCTCAGGGCCAGAAGATCGATCTGGTTTTTTCACATCATCCCGAAGGAAAAGCACTGGCCGATTTGCCCGGTGTTATGGATCTTCAAATCGATATTCTCAAACAGGCTGGGCTTAAGGAATTCGTAGCCAAGGAGGCGCTTGAGCGACGCATTGAAGAGGTGTCGCGCGGACTTCATGGCAAAAATCATACTCGCGCTGTGGATGTAGCTCGATTACTGAAAATTCCTTTTCTCTGTTGTCATACGCCGGCCGATAATCATGTAGTGAGTTATTTACAAAAGATGATGGATCGCAAAAAGCCCAAGACCCTCAAACAGATTATTGATTGGCTTCTCAAAGAGCCCGAATATCAGGATTCATTGAAGAATAATGTAGCTCCCAGGATTCTTTGCGGAAAACCCAATGACAATGTCGGTAAGGTGCTGGTGGATATGACAGGGGGGACAGAAGGAAGCAAGGATCTTTTCGCTCGTTTGTCTCAGGCCGGAATTCAGACACTTTTATGCATGCATCTTTCTGAGGCCCATTTTCAAAGAGTCAAATCCGAGCATATTCATGTCATTGTTGCCGGGCATATGGCTTCAGATAACTTGGGAATAAATTTACTGCTTGATCAGATCGAAAAGAAAGAACAATTAGAATTTGTGCCTGTTTCAGGATTTGGGAGGTTTCGACGATAATGGGATTGATTCCGGAAGAAACCATTTCACAGATTCTCGATCGAACGGATATTGTTGAGACAATCGCTGGTTATTTTCCGTTAAAACGGACCGGCTCTAGTTTTAAGGCCTGTTGTCCTTTTCATCATGAAAAGACGCCGTCCTTTGTTGTTAATCCGAAGAAACAGATTTTCCATTGTTTCGGTTGCGGTGTGGGGGGCAATGTGATTACTTTTGTGATGAAGAAAGAAAATATGGATTTTCCCGAGGCGTTGCGAATGCTGGCTGAAAAAGCAGGCGTTACCATTGAGACAGACCCGGCAGATCGCTCGACGTTAAGCTTAAAAGAGATTCTTTTTAAATCTCATAATCTGGCGGCCGAATATTTCCATCAGTTACTGCTCAGCAGTGAGGATCCGGCAACGATTTCAGCCAGAGATTATTTAAAAAAAAGAGGATTGAAGCTGGAGACGGTCAAGACGTTTCAGATCGGATTTGCGCTTCACAGCTGGGATGCCCTGATTCGTTATTTGGCGGGCCATCAGATTGCTTTCAATGTTTTGGAGAAAACGGGATTAGTGATTGCCCGTGACAACCAAAACGGCTGTTATGATCGTTTTCGCGGGAGGATCATGTTCCCGATTTTTGACAATAAAAAACGCTGTATCGCTTTTGGCGGTCGGGCGATGCAGGAGGGTATCGCCAAATATATCAATTCTCCTGAGACGATGCTTTATGTGAAGGGACGACAGCTTTACGGTCTGAGTCAGGCCAAAGAAGCGATTCTTGAGAATGATTATGCCGTGGTTGTCGAGGGGTACCTGGATGCGATCATTCCTTCTCAGGCTGGAATCAAAAATATCGTGGCTGCTTGCGGCACGGCTTTGACCGTGGATCAAATACGCCTTCTGCGGCGTTATACTAAAAATGTTGTTTTGTTATTTGATACGGATCAGGCGGGTCAGTCAGCAATGATTCGAACGATGGATCTTTTGATCGAAGAGAGCATGAACGTGAAAGTCGCGACTCTGGATCGGGGTGAGGATCCGGACAGCTTTTTAAGGAGATTTGGGCCAGAGGGACTCAAAGAGCGCATTCTTAATGCCGTATCTCTTTTTGATTATAAGTTAAATGCCTTATGCAGCCAGTACAGTTTTAAAACAGTTGAAGGCAAAGAGCAGATTGCTGCGCAGATGCTTCCATTAATTGCGAAATACAAAAATGCGGTAACCCGTTATGGGTATATAAAGAATTTATCCTCTCTGATTTCTGTTGCAGAAGAGGCCCTGCTTTTGGAAATGCAAAAGCTTTCCAGGGCGGACCAGGGCGAGCAAAACGTTCAACTCAGTCAATATTTTCCGACTAAAAAGGAGCAGGTCATCGAGAAAGAACTGCTTCGGCTTGTCTTAAAGGATGAAAGCTTTATTCCGGTTGTTCGCGAGGGAGTTCGTTTAACCGATTTTCAGGATCATGAGATCCGGGGAATCTTTAAAAAGATTTTTGATCTGGTCGAAAATAAAGAAGAGATTACGATTGTCAATTTGTTGCGTTCTATCGATGGGGAATCAGCGACAACCACTTTAACGGAATTAGCTATTAGCGAAGAGTCTTTTCCTGGGAAGAAACAACGGATGCTCGCTGATTATATCAAGGGAATCCGCAGGAATCGTATCCGCAGAGATTTGAAAGAGCTTGCGGGGCAGATCAAGCAGGCCGAGTTGGCTCGGGATGAAAATAAGCTTAAGATTTATCGGGAAAAATATAATCAGTTGGTTAGGCAAAAATAAAGAAGGGGATTCGATGAAAATTACAAGAAAAACTTCCAGAATAAAGAATTTGAAAAAGGAAAAGACACAGCAAATTGTTATTCAAGAAGATGTTGAGAAACTGATTCGTATGGGCAAGAGCAAGGGGTTTGTCACATATGACGAGGTTAATGACGCGCTTTCGAAGGATGTGAACTCCTCAAGCCAGATCGACAAGGTTTTTGATATCCTCGACGGTAAAGATATCAAGGTGATCGAGTCTGACAAAGATTTCGACGACAAAGAGGAAACGCGCGAACAGGAACTCAAGCGACTGCGCGAAGAGCAGGGTCGTGAAGAAAACACCTATTCCGAGAAATTTGTTCCCTTGGATGATCCGGTCAAGATGTATCTCAAACAGATGGGATCAATTCCTTTGCTCTCGCGCGAAAATGAAATCAAGCTGGCCAAACAGATCGAGGATACGGAAAACAAGTTTGCCGTTGCTTTGTTTAAAACCGCTTATGCCAGACGGGTGGCGATTGATATTATCAATCGGGTTCTTAGAGAAGAGATCAATGTGGAAGATGTGATCAAAGACGAGCTGGAGCGCCGTCCCAAGCTGATTAAGGATTTAAAAAAGTTGATTAAAAAAATCCGGCACACGCGGGTGGGTTCGGATCGTTCGGCCAAGATCTTGTCAGATTTCAAGTTGACCTCAACGGAAAATGAAAAGATCGTTGAGCAACTGATTGAGATTGTCTATTCGATTGAGCGCTTAGAGCGGACTATTAAAAACAAGAAAGGCCGAGCAGAAAAAGTTCGATTGAGAAAAGAGAAATCGAAACGGCAAAGAGAGCTGGGAGAATCGATCAGGAAAGTCAAAGAACAACTGCGAGTGATCAAGCTTCGTCAATCTAAGTTTAATAAGGCAAAAAGACTTTTGGCTGAAGCCAATCTGCGCCTGGTTGTCAGTATTGCCAAGAAATATATTAATCGCGGGCTTTCCTTTCTGGATTTAATTCAGGAAGGCAATATGGGCTTGATTCGCGCGGTGGAAAAATTTGAATACAAAAGAGGCTATAAATTCTCGACGTATGCCACATGGTGGATCCGGCAGGCGATCACCCGATCGATCGCGGATCAGGCCAGGACGATCCGTATTCCTGTCCATATGACCGAGACGATCAATAAAATCATCCGCGTTTCGCGTTTGTTCGTTCAGGAATACGGCCGCGAACCGACCGCGCAGGAAATCGCTAAACAAATGAGAATTCCCATCTCAAAAGTAAAAGAAATCTTAAAAATTTCTCAGGTACCGATTTCTCTCCAAACACCAATCGGCGATGAAGGAGACACGCATTTCGGTGATTTTATCGAAGATAAAAAGGCGGTCTCTCCGGCTAATGCCACTCTGCAATCGATGCTTAAAGATGAGATCGGAGATGTTCTTCTCACACTTGATGAGCGCGAACGAAAAATTCTAGAGCTTCGTTTCGGGATCACGGACGGCTCATCGCGCACTCTTGAAGAAGTTGGAAGCGAATTTGACGTAACCCGCGAGCGTGTGCGGCAAATCGAGTCTAAGGCGCTTAGAAAACTCAGACACCCAACTCGCTCCAGACGATTAAAATCGTTTCTGGATGTTTCCGCAAGAGAGGCGAACGCGACTTAAAGGAAGATTGTTTACTTTTCGTTAATCAGAAAAGGTTTACTCCTTCTTGGGGTAAACCTTTTTCTTTTTTGTCTCAATTAAACTTACAATCACTATTTTGGCTTGATAAGGCCTTTGTTTTTCCTTGCGGAAAAATTCTTTTAATAGTACAATATGGCCTCAGTAATTATATAAGTACTACCATAGCCGTCTAAATTAGACAAAATTGAAATCTAGTTGTAAATTGCTTGGGAGCT
>CAYZIY010000015.1:0-36581 GCA_964478715.1 uncultured Planctomycetales bacterium | reverse complement strand
ATAATTGGAAGGATAAACCCTTAGATCAATTTACACAATTTATTTGACATTACCAATTTTAAATAGGAAGCGAATCAGGCATGGAATTATTTCTTGCCAGAATGAATCAATCGTAATACAATATTTTCATTAGCCAACACATTAAGGGGGTGGTGGCCATGAAAATTGTTTTCTACAATCTGAAATTTCTAAGGGCAACTCGCCAGGGGTTTACGAGTTGCCCTTTTTCTTTTGATGGACGCTTGGTTGTTTGAAAATTATTTGGATAATGATTTTAAGGCTGATGGCACAAATGACGCATTTAAGAAAGGGGGCCCGGATGAAGAAATTGATTGGAGTGCACGCGGGGGAAATTACGGCAGGCAAGGGGAGTGTTGTTCTCGCATCCGATGCAAAGAATGAATGCTTGGTGATTGCAGCTTATGATGCCGTTCACAAAATAGGCGGATTGGCCCACGCGTTTTTTCAAAACGGAAAGAAAAATTCCGTCAAAAAGACAAACGGAAGGATTCTTGACTCTGCTAAAGCTGTCGATAAACTGATGGAAAATATGTCGATGCTGGGTGCCCAGCAGGACGATATTGAAGTCTGCTTGGTAACGGGAGAAAATGTTCCCCATCAAGAAAATGATGTGAGATATCAGCAATCTATCAAAGAGGCCTTGGATCTTATCGGACAAAAAAGAATTCGATATCGTAATGATACGGTTTCCGATGCGGGGGATAGACACGTCTTTTTCGATATTGACTCTGGAGTTGTCTCTTATAAATAAACAATACGATTGGTCATTAAAAATTTGAACTAAAATTTATTTTGCGGATAAAAAAAGAAGGGAAGGTTTTATTTTAATGGAGGCGAAAATGAAAAGAAATGTTGTTATTGTCGGTCATGCGCACAGCGGAAAAACATCGCTGACGGAAAGTCTCCTTTTTGCGACGAAAACAATTTCGCGAAAAGGAGATGTGATGAAGGGCAGCACCACCAGCGATTTTAATGATGATGAAATCGAGAGGCAGATATCCATTAATGCCAGCTACCTTACTGCCAAGTATAAGGATATGCAAATCCAAATTATTGATACACCCGGATATGCCGATTTTATCGGAGAGGCCGTGGCCGCGATCAATGTCGCCGACGCGGCCATTGTGGTTGTGGATGCGGTTAATGGAGTTGAGGTTGGAACCGAAGATATCTGGGAAAAGTTAAATGCCGTCAGTTTGCCGCGGATTATTTTTATCAACAAAACGGATAAGTCTGAGGCTAATGTCGAAGAGGCTATCAAGAGTATCAAAACTCAACTGTCAAAAAAAGCAGCTCAAATTGATCTGCGGTCCTCGGATCTTGTAGAAACGGTTGCGGAGACCGATGATAAGCTTCTGGAAAAATATCTCGAGGAAGGAAGCCTCTCGGAAGAAGAAGTTCAGAAGGAATTGCGCAAGGCGGTCTTAGAAGCAAAAGTATTTCCGATTATTGAAGGAAGCGTTACAGAGGAGAAGGGAATCCTAGAGCTTTTAAATGCCATTGTGAACTACCTGCCATCTCCGCTTGAGCGTAAACCGTTTCAAGTGCAAGATCCGGAAACTGGAGAGGATGCAGCATTGGCTCCCAGCGATGAAGGACCGTTTGCCGGATTTGTCTTTAAGTCATTATTCGACCCGCATATGGGTCAGCTTTCTGTGATGCGCATCTTGAGGGGCAAATTACCGGCCAATGCTTCTTTTATTAACGTGTCCCAAAAAAGTAAGGAGAGTATTAGCTCGATCAACATACTGCAAGGGAAAGAGCAGAGCTTGGTGAACGAGGCAAGCTGCGGAGATATTATCGCTTTGGCTAAGTTAAAGCATACACATGTCAATGATTCCCTTAGTGACGCCAAGGAGCCATTTTTGATGAAGGAGATCGGATTTCCTGAGCCGAGCATTTCGGCTTCCATCAAGCCAAAAACTCGCGATGACGAAGAAAAAATATCAACAAGTTTAAACAGAATGGTGGAAGAAGACCATACATTTAGGGTAAGCAGAGATACTGAAACAAAAGAGCTGATAATTTCTGGAATCGGTGATCTGCACCTAAAGGTTATGTTAGAACGCATGAAGAGGCGTTTCAATGTCGATGTTGAGTTGGGAACACCCAAGGTGTCTTATCGGGAGACGATTCAGAAGCCGGCTAAAGCCCGCCATAAATATAAAAAGCAGTCCGGCGGTCGCGGTCAATACGGAGATGTTGAATTAGTGATTTCGCCGTTGAATACGGAAGGGGATGAATATCTTTTTGAAAATAAGATTTTCGGAGGAGCGATTCCGAAGAACTTTATTCCTTCTGTTGAGAAGGGCGTCAAGAAGGCGATCAAAGAAGGCGTCTTGGCCGGCTATCAAATTATTAATATCAAAGTCAGTTTAGTTGACGGATCTTATCACGATGTTGATTCTTCGGATATGGCCTTTCAGATTGCCGGAGCCATGGCGCTTAAGGACGCCGTAAAAGCCGCATCTCCCGTCTTGCTTGAGCCCATTATGGATTTTAGCGTGGTTATCCCGGATGAATTCATCGGACAAATTTCCGGTGATATTAGCTCCCGGAGAGGCCGATTGATGGGATCAGAGGCCAAGGGAAAGAATCAGATTCTTAAGGCCCAGGCTCCTTTATCAGAGATGTTTAAATATGCAACCGATCTTCGTTCTATGACCGGAGGACGGGGAAGCTATTCCATGAAATTTTCCCATTATGAGGCCGCGCCCTCAAAAATTACCAATCAGGTCATTGAGAAGCGCCAGACGGAAAAAGAGAAGGAGTAGCTCAAGAGAAATAGAATTAATGAAGCGCCGTTCGCTTATTATGGATTCTGCGAACGGCGCTTTTTATTGGCTTGCCAGGCCCGCCATTTCTGATAAATCTGTGTCCAGCCGAAAGAAGAGACCAAGGCGATAGCGCTGATTGCCGGGACGCGGTGACGAAATCCGGCAATGTGAGTCACAGCTATTACAGAAGTAATGCAAAAATAAGCGATAATTAGAAGAAGAAACTTATAGTAAACATTTTTGTAACCTCGGTAAGCGCCTACGATCAGACCCGCCATCCAGGCCGTCATCCAGGGATATCCAAACAATTTTCCGGCGGCTTTGATAGGATAGGATCCAAGATATTTAAACGTACCAGGCTCCGTCATTACGGCAATCACATAACCGACAAACAATTTCACCGCATGGATCAATTTGCTGGCTGTCACCTGAAGCTGTCCTGAGTCAGATTCCAGTTCATGATGAAGTCCGAATATTTTCAGAGCATAAGATCCCAACGTTGAAAATGAAAAATGATGAGAAAAATAATAATTGCGTAATTGCCAGAGACCCAGACAGCCGTAAATGATAAGGAAAAAAACAGAATATTTTTCAAGTTTTCTTTTAAAGACAACCGGTGATGCAATATCAAAAATATTGCAGATAAAATGCCTATATAATAAGAAATCGGGCGTACAAAAGCCGAGGCGGCCAAAAAAAGAGCAGCACAAATCAGATCAATCTGGCGGTTATCTCTGAAATATTTTAAAAGGAATAATATAAAAACGGTGAATATAAAGAGGAATAATATCTCAGACAGGGCTTGGATGGACAGCATGGCAATAGGCGGATCATAAAGAATAATCAAAGCGCTGAGTTGTGGTGCGGGGTGACGGATAATTTTGGCAATATGAAAAACAACGGCCGCCAGCACAATCGACAAAAATAACTGAAAAAGGGTAAGCCACCGAAATGAGACACCGAACCATTCGGTAAAAATTCCTAGAAAAAGAGGATATCCCGGCGTGCGGTAGTTTTCTTGATAAGAAGTTTGTGCATCCGTATATATAAATTCCCCATGTCGATAAAGATTCTGAGCCAAAACGATATAGCGCTCACTATCGGGCATGAATTTTGCTTCAGGGGCAAATTGTTCAGAGAAAATCCAAAGAGTTAGCTTTATGGCTATGGCGGCCAATATAAGAATGAAAAACACTTTTGAATGATTCATGTACTTATTTTATGAAAGTTTAAGAAAATTTCAATTTATTAATTCAGCCGAGTGCCGATTGACAGGTTTAAACAAATTAGCTAACATAATATCGACGAGCAATTGAGAAGAAAGTTTACAGATGACCAGGATCAATAAAATACTCACTTTAGCTATCATCTTTATTATTTTTTCGGGGTGCTATCGGCAGGAGAAAAAGGATAGTTTCAGGATAGAATTTTACCCAGGCGGTTCTCTCAAAAATGAGGCGTATTACAGCGGTGGAAAGCTTAACGGAATCAAAAAAGTTTATTTTCCGGATGGAAGTCTGAAAAGCAGAGGTTGTTATAGCCATAACAAAATCGAAGGATTATACGAAACATTTTATGAAAACGGAGCGATCAAAGGTCTATATGAATACAAAAACGGAAAACAGCACGGAGTCTCAAAGGAATTTTATAGGGACGGAACTCTTGAGCGAATTGCCACTTTTAATGCTGGCAAAGCGCACGGTCCTATTCAATCTTATTATGAAAACGGTAATCTCAAAGGAGAGGCCCTTAGCATACACGACAAGCTTGAAGGGGTGATAAGAGAATATTATTCTGATGGAACTCTAAAAAGGGAAGCTCATGTGAAGCGCGGAATGTTTCACGGCCAGACAAGGGAGTTTCATGGAAATGGATTACCCATGAGGATTATTTATTTTAAAAACGATGAAGTGGAAGGTCCCATATTTACGTATTATCAGGACGGATCTTTAAAAGGGGAGGCCTGGGCCCAAGCTAACCGATTGGACGGGTTGGTTAAGGAATATTACGATAATCAAATACTGAAAGCCGTTCGAAGTTTCAAGAACGGAAAAATGAACGGTCCGGCTAAAGAATTCTATCCGACCGGGTCGATCAAAAAAGAGGCGTTTTATGTTAATGATGAAATTGACGGAGTTTTTCGTATACGGGATATTCAGGGGCAGGTACGTTATGAAGATATTTATGCAGGAGGAAAAAAATTGCGTCGAAAAATATACAATTCTCAGGGAATTTTGATTAGAACTTTAGAGTTAAATAGTGGGAGTAAAAACGGTCAAACAAGCTAAGGAACATTTTGAACTTATTGACTTGAAAAGACTTATCGTGTAGCATGAAAATCTTAACAAGCACTAGAGAGCCAGGAGAATGGTAGGCTGATATAGGAGAGGTGCGAGAGTGGTTGAATCGGGCGGTCTCGAAAACCGTTGGGTCCATTGGATCTCCTGGGTTCGAATCCCAGTCTCTCCGCCATTTTTTGCTACACAAAATCTGGCAAGACCTCGTTAAAAATCACTAGGATTTTTGACGGGTCCGCCAGCAAGTCTCGACTGCCAGCGAAGCTGGAGAGGCGGGTTTTGGACATGAATCCTATAGAGATAAAAAGGGGAAACAAATGGGTAAAAAGAAAAGTAACTTACTAGACAGTTTATTATCTGTTTTTGAGAAAGAAAAACGTGGTAAGGTTCTTGATATTGGGTGCGGCAATGGAGATTATGCGTATAATTTGAGCAAAATGGGTTTTGATGTTTTAGCAGGAGATATGGACGTTGACCGGTTTCAATATAAGGATCAAATTAAATTTCAAAAATGCAATATTACGGAAAAGTTGCCTTTTGCTGACAACAATTTTGATTTTGTTTTGCTTGCAGAGGTGATTGAGCATTTAAGGAACCCCTATGACGTTATGAGGGAATTAAATAGAATTTTACGGCCCAGGGGGGGGCTTATTTTATCTACCCCAAATATTTTGAATTTAAAATCGCGAATGCGATTTTTAATTGAGGGCTGTTGGGAGTATTTTAGGGAGATTCCCCTTGAGCATTCCCAGAATCCGAAAGAAGTTATTTGGAATTTGCATTTAATGCCTTGGCGTTATCATGAGTTAGAGTATCTGCTTCATCACAATAATTTAAAAGTGGATAGGGTTTTTACTAGTAAGCATGAAGGTTTAGGTTTAGCATTTCTTGTTCCGTTCATTAATTTGCAACTTAAGAGTAAGGAGCATCGAGCAAGGAAAAAGGGCGGAGTTGATTATTCTAGGATTAACAAGATCTTATTATCAAAAAATATGCTGTTTGGCGAGCATTTAATAGTCAAAGCCATTAAAATCGCTAAATAATGTAATCGTAAAAGGTTTTGAATTCGCCGGTTCTTTTGGTTCTGTCCTGCAATTGAAGATGGTTTTGTCTAGGGCGATGAATAATCCATATCGCGTTTGCTCGGAATCAGCGCTGGGATGTTGCTATTACTTTAAATCATTATATATTAAAACAAGAGGGAGGTAACGATGAAAAGACTTTTATTGTCAGGGGTACTGCTTCTAGTGCTGTCAACCAATGCTTCTGCACAAGATTTGGAAGATATCGCCTATCAATTTTATAGCCAGATGACACAAATTCTTAAAAGGAATATGACTCAGCCGGACACCTGTTTCAAGGAAGTCAAAAATTATATTGAACGCAACCATGCAATGCTTAAAACCATGCAGCAATCGGTAGAAAAGAATTATCAAAGCAGCATGGAAAAGTATCAGAATATGGGATCAGCTGATCTGCAAAAAGCCCAGGAGATGATGAACAGTAATAAAACCATGCAGGCTGTCAATCAGTGGATCGAGGCCTATATGAAATTTGCCGCAAGAAATCCCGAACAAGCAGCTCAAATTGCGGGCTTGATTTCGACCTTTGCGCCAAGCCAAATGACCAATCAATAGAAGAGACATTTCTTCATGAACCGGCAAAAGATCAAGAACGCATTAAGAAGGATCAATTTTTCTTTACTTTTTTTAATTGCCTTCCTTATCTTTCTCAATTACCCTGCGCTTCTTCCCGATTTTGTTCCCATCCATGACACGTTCCAGGTCTTTGGAATGTTTCATTACTATTACAGCGAATTTTTCTTTAATAACCAAATCGTCCAGTGGCTGCCTTTTGAAACCTACGGAATGGATTCGCATTATTTCCAGACTATGAATTTCAGCCCTTTCAGTTATCTGGCTTTTGTTATCGGCAAAATATTACAGATCAGAAACGCTCTTTTTCTTTTTAAGATATCCGTCCTTATGGAACAATTGGCTTTATTGGTAGGAAGTTTTCTTTTGGGACAAAGGCTTTTTAAAAGCAAAACGGCTGTCCACATGCTTTGCATTGCGGCTGTGGGGTCTACTGTGTGGTTTTCCTCTCTGCTTTTGAATTTCCGAGTCTATTATCTGATGCCTTTTATTCTGTTGTTTTTAGTGCTTTTTATTCAAGAGAAGAAACCTCAGTTTTTCTGGATCGCCGGCCTCAGCGCAATGGCATGGTTTATGGGCGCTACCTCATATGCGGTATTTATCTGGGTACTGATATTCACTATTTTTCTTGTTTTGATGACAATCCGGCAACCTGATTTGTGGAAAAATCTATTTTCAAAATCCAAGACCAATGTTTTCTGGATGGGTCTATTCTTTATCGTGCTTATCGCATTTATTATTTTTGTTTCCCAGTCATTGCAGTCGATCGACATCATGAGCCCTGACAGAGAGCCGGTTTCAGGAAGAATGGGACTTAAGACATTTTTAGGTTATGGCGGGAATCCAAATCCGGCTATGCTGATTCAGAATATGGTCCTCGCCCAACCGCATTATTTACAAGTGGGATCTTTTGATAATACCGTCTATATGGGACTTCTACCTATCGTCTTTCTACTGTGGGGGATCTTGAAGGTTAGAGATAAATTTCATCTTAGCTTCTTAACCATGGCGTTTGTTTTAATATGGATGTCTTTTGGAGGTATTTTTGCTAGTTTGATCTACTTCTTTCCGGGCATGCACTTTTATCGTCATGTCGGATTGGTTTATGGAATTGTTAAGTACTTGCTGCTTCTTTCAGCGGCCTATGGATTTGATTATTTTTGGTCTCAAAATAGAAAAAGACTGTGGATTTTGCTCCTATTGTTATTTGTGCTTGTTATTGGAGCGTTTGATTTAACCATTGCCCCGAGTCTTTTTGCACATAAAAACTGGAGATCTCCGGTTGAGGCGATTTCAGGATTATTATTACAATTTGACAGTCCTTTTATTAAATTCCTTTTTTATATTATTGCTTTTGCATTCATTGCGATAACAAGCGGGATCATTTTTTTACTTCAACGATGCAAAAAGAACTCTTTTAAACCAAAAATATCATCCCTGGCGCAATTTTTCCTTCTTCTGGCATTGGTTTGCGACTTGACGATGTTTCAATTTGTGGTATTTAATTTTAATCCCAGACTCCCAGCCGAATATTTTTCTTCCTTAACCAGTGTTATGATCAGAGCTCCTGTTTATCAAGCTTTTCGCACACCGATGCCTCTTGGTGAAAGACAGATTCAGGCTATGCGCTTAATCAAGTCCCCCATCGTTAAAACGAAGTATTCGACCAATTATAATTTTGCACAATACGATCCCTGCATTTCGGATTTTCGCATTGATGTTATCGATTCGGATATTCGAAAAATGACTGGAGCCAAAGGAGCACAAGGAAATGAGTTTACCAAATTGATCGGATGCAATTATTCTAAAATTAAACTTGTCAGAAACGCAGAATTTTTTGCCGATGAAGGAATGGCGCTTAAACACTTGCACGCATTGGATGATGTTGATCAAAAAGTATTGATATACGGAAAGAAGGTGAAAGAGAGTTATATAAACAAGAAAACGAATGACGAGACTTTAGATCAACAAAGAATTCAGATCCTAAATTTTTCATCTAATGCGCTCCATATAAAAGTCCATAATCCCATGAGGGAAGGATCATGGCTTATCTATGCAGATGCTTTTGATCCCGGGTGGAAAGCGCGGATCGACCGCCAACACGTACCCGTTTATCAGGCTTATGTTGGTTTTAAAACGATTTATGTTCCTTACGGTAAACATAATATAATTTTTTATTATTTTGATGGATTCATGACGATATTGAGCGTATTCTTTGCCGTATTTTTGTGCTTGGTAGCGTTGAGCGTTTTGATCATTGCTCTGATGTGCTTTGATCAAGAATCGTCCCGCTTTATGTTTTTTAAAAGAAATAGCTCTCCCTAAATAATGAAAAATATCCCCAAAATCTGGCTAGCAAGATTGGTATCGTTTTTCTCTCGACTAAACTACACTTTGATTTTACCGATTGGCGTTCTCGGGTTTATTAATTATTTCTACCTGTCCGATATTCAGATACCTCTTCATGATACATTCCAGCTTTTTGGGATGTTTCATTTCTTCTATAGTGATTTCTATTATAATAATGAAATAGCCCAGTGGCTGCCCTATCAGACCTATGGATTACCCGCCGGATTTGAAATGTTTATCGATTTTACTATTTTCAAATATTTCTTTGCTCTCGCCGGAAAGATTTTGCGCGTGATCAATGTCCTTTTGCTTTTCAAGATATCCATTATCGTAGAACAGATTGTTTTTGTTTCGGGCGTTTTCATTCTCGCTCGCCGTCTTTACCGAAATCAATCTACGATTCTCTTTGTATGTCTGACGGCTGCGGCCTCAATCGTTTGGCATGCAGCCATCGGCTTAAATTTCCTAATTTATTATCTGTTGCCCTATGTTCTGTATTTTTTGATTCGGTTTTTTGAAGAAGAAAAACCGCAATATTTTTGGCTGTCCGGTCTGATGATAGTTATCTGGCTGATGGGAAGCACGGCTTTGTATTTTGTTTTCCTGTGGAGCCTCTTGCTTTTGATTATTATCGGATTTTTATGGATGAAAAAGAAAATCGATCTGAGAATTATCATCAAGCCTTCCAGGGAAAATTATATTGCGCTGGCTATCTTTTTAATTGCTGCGGTTATTATTTCTGTATTTATCTATCGATCCCTGCAATATATCGATATTGTTTCACCCAGCCGGGAGGCGGGCACGATGCGCAGCAGCTTGCTCAACTTCTTAACCTATGGCGATAATCCCAATTTAAGCGCGCTTATTAATCATATTGTTATCGGACAGCCTTTTTATTTGCAGGTTGGAACTTTTGACAATACAGCCTATGTCGGCATCCTGCCGATCTTCTTCTTCATATGGGCGTTGTTTAAAGTGAAGCGAGCGGAGTTTTGGGCCTTTATGGCTTCGGCCATTTTTCTGGTCTGGATTTCTTTGGGAGGAATTTTTGCCAGCTTCATTTATTATATTCCAGGAATGTCTTTTTATCGACATATCGGGATTGTTTATGGCCTGGTGAAATTCTTCATCATCTTTTGCGCAGGGTTCGGTTTCGAGAAATTCTTCTTGGATTTTAAGCCCAGAAAAATTTGGGTCCTTGTTTTTGGAATGCTTATCCTTGTTTTGTTCTGTTATGACATGACGGTTGCACCTCATCTTTTCCAAGTAGAGAAGTGGAGTTCTTTTTGGCAGGCTATCAATCTATTGACGAAAAATGTCAACAGCGCCATTACTAAAATTGGAATTTATTTAGTGTTGGTTGGCATGGCTTTTATTGCTTGGGTTATATATAATCGGATTCGATCCCGGAAGGGGAGCGGCAGCGGAAAGATAACGTGTAAAAAGGGGATGGTTTGGGCGATTTTGATAGGCTTAACGATTGACCTTCTGCTTTATCAGTATGTTGTTCTTATTTTCAGTAAGAAAATTAAGCCCAAGGAGTATAAAAATATTGAAAGCGTCGCTGTCAGGTCTTTGATTTACCAGCCGAAACGTCTTGAAAATCCGGTGACACCTTTGCAAAGTAAAGCTATGGGCCTGGTTCAGAATTCCACTCACCATTCACAGTATTCCACCGATTATAATTTTGTTCAGTTTGATCCTTGTTTTTCAAGATTCCGTATCGATTTTCAGGGAAAAAATCACGCTCCTTTAAATCTCATTAAATACGATCATTTAGAAATATATAAGAGCGTTATTGCCTGCCAAGAGCCAAAAATAAGCTTACATCAACAAGTGGAGCCGTATCGATCGCATGAGGAAGCGATTTCGAAAATTACAGATCAGAAATACAAAGGATTTTTGTTGATTAAAAGAGATTCGGAAAAAGATCAAAAGGTAGATGGCCAATTGAGTCGCAGAGGATTTATTGAAGTCGATAGCTTTTCAGCAAATCGAATTGCGATGAATATTCTGAACTCTGACCAGAAACCCAAATGGCTATATTATGCGGATACGAACCATCCGGGGTGGCAGGCGGTTATTGACGGAAAGAAGGCCCGCATCCATGAGGCATTTTTGGCTTTTAAAGGTATTTACATTCCCGAGCAAAGCCAGAGCATCGTCTTTCTATTTTTTGACAAAATAAATACTCCTTTAAGCTATCTCATTGTTGTTTTTTCCGTGTTGACCGCAGTCATTTTCTTTATTGTTATTTTGCGTTTGCTTTTTAACGGCTCCAAACAAAAGGAGGAAATGTGACGGTATATAAGAAGAATTTAGCCATTTTTTTAATTGGGATAGTAGGCGCTGTTTTCTTCTATTGCTATTTTGCCATCCACGCGAACAGGGCGGCGTATCGCATATTTGATTTTGAAGATAGTGTACTTTGGAGAAAGATTGACGGAAAAATTCTACGCATCAATGCCAAAGAAGGCTTTGACAACAGTTTGCTGTCAAAGGATCGGTGGGAACGATATGATGCTCATTTCAGAATATATTTTCCTCAAGATTGCGGATTCATTGCTTCGTATAGAGATAAAGATTATTACGATGCCATAATGATAAACCGGCGAGAAGCGGAACTTCGGTACCTTAAAATCAGAAAAGGAAAGGTGCAAAATACTTTAAGCAAAGAATTTCAGTACGCTCCTGTTATAAACTTCCATATTGCAAGCATAGACGGATTTACTATTTTTAAAGTCAACGGAGAAGAGATTTTTAAGTTTAAAAACCAGGAAAAAGCTGGTCGATTCGGATTTGTTTTAAAACAAGCCAAGCAGCCTCCAACCTTATTTGAAATCACTTATGTTGCCGGAAAGACCGATTCGGGAAGAATCATTCATAATGATTACAATAAAACGCTGGCGAAACGAATCAAGCCGTATCTTCCCGCATTTCTTTTGGCTTTTGCCTTAGGGTTGTTCTCGGCCTTTTGTTTCATACGAATAATTGGCTGGAAAGAGTGCTTGAAAAGAGATTTGCGGTTAGAATCATTGAAATATTTTCTTTTTGAAAAGAAGCTTATTTATCTCATTCATTTCATGATTGCTGTTTTTATATTTCGCGATTTTATTTTTAAAGGCAGTATCTATGTTTACAGTACAGATAATTATCGTGAAATATTTCCGCTTTTTATATATTCACGGGACTGCTTTTTAAACATTTTTAAAAATGGCTTGCCGGCGCTGTGGAATCCATTTAATTTTAACGGAACGCCTTTTTATTCCAATCACTGGAATATGGCTTATTTTCCTTTGCATTGGCCTGTTTTTCTTCTGAGAAAAGAATGGACCTTAATCGGACTCAGTTGGCTGGTTTTTCTAGAAGTTTTCTTTATTGGTGTATTGTCCTATCAATTTCTAAAAGAAGAGGTTCGCTCGGCTGGATGGGTTATCGCGGGCTCAATTGTTGCCCAGCTATGCTCCTTTGTGATTTTGAATTTAACGATTTATACGGGAATTTCTCTTTACTTGATGTCTTTCTTGTATCTTTTTTCGGTCTGGGGAACACATAAAAGAAGCAGGGTTTTATCATTTACTCTGATAACTTTATCGGTTATTGGTTTGATGACAGCTGCCAACCTCGCTTTGACCTTTTATATTGTTTTAGGACTGATTGTTTTTACGATTTATCGCCAGATAACAATCGGAAAAGAAAAGACAGGACATTCGTTAGCTCTTATTCTTTGGGCGAGCTGGATTTGCGGTTTGATGATTAGTGCTATTCGTTTGATTCCGAATTTTTTCGGGATTTTAGGAGGAAATAGAATTACGGAAAATTTCCCAACGATCCACAGTCGTTTTTTTACCATCATCCGAATGTTTTTTCCTAATATTTTTGGAATGCGAGAGCCAAACTTCTTTTACTCGCCCAATTTGAATTTCATCTATCGAAATATCGGAGATTTATCGGTCAACAATCAAAATATCTTTTTCGTCTATTTCGGAATACTTCCGGCGATTTTAATTTTTGCAGCATTTTTTGTCAAAAGGGATACAAGATATCATTTTTGGAAGACATATGTGATGATCGCTTTAGCTGCTGCTTTACTTATTCAACCGGTTTGGGGCGTCCTAACAATTCTATTTCATCCAATGAATCATTCTCTTTATGTCATTATGCTTTTGCCGGTTGCCTGCATTGCTCTTTTTGCCTTAAGTGGTCAGAATATAAGCCAGGGATGTGAAGAAGGAACGGTTCCATTGCGACTATTTTCCTTTCTGCCGCTTATTATTTTAAGTTTAGCCGCCGTCATCTATACCTACCTGTTTCCTCAAATGATAAAGGTGATGCGCTTTGTTTTTATTATTTTGCTATGCGCGGTATTCTTCAATGTATATAAGGAGAGACTGAACAAGAAGATGGCCATAGCAGGTACTAACCTGCAAGCTACTATGATTATTATTTTCTTATGGTCTGTTTTACTTGCGATTGCTTTGATAGCTCCCTTAGAAAACGTTTTGAAATATCAGTCTTGGTGGTGGCAATATTTTATTCTCGCAGGCTTATTTATTTTGATTGGCTGTTATACGGCCAGAAAATTATGCGATATCGCTAAAGAAAAAGGGAGAATTGCGATTGGCTTTTTAGTCGTACTGGTTGTCGGTGGTGTCCTGGCCGGTTACATTTTTATTCCTGATATGATTAGTTTCCAACAGAAACTTCCGGCCGAAATGAGCCAATATCTGATTTATTTGATTTTGAATATACTTTGCTTTTTTATCATGGTGCTTACGTTTAAGCTCATCGTTCAATATCGAGTCCAGAAGTATCTTTCTCGGAGCAACTTTATCGTAATTGTCATTTCTCTTGTTCTTTTTGATTTGGTTCTTTTTAATCTCATGAATGAACATATCGTTTTTCCGCGGAAGACATTTACTTCAGATTCCTTTCCTTATGCTGACCGTTTGGCTGATAAGCGGGATGAGATCGATTTGACCAACTATCGGATTAATAATATTCATCGAGCCGGTTATTCTTTTAGCACCCATCTGATATATCATTATCCGGTTTATACCGGCTCACTGAGCTATATACCGCGAAGATACTCACGTTTATTGTCCGCCTTTGGTTATCAAAAAAACATTACGCGAATTCATCCGGAAGATTCCCAAAATATTCCTCGTTTGCTGGATTTATTGGCAGTAAAATATTCTATTGATGAAAAGGGAGGGATTCAGATTAGAAAGAAGCCTTTATCGAGATTGAATATATTTACTGACTATCGGATTGAAAACAATGAAGATCGGATTTTGGAATTATTAACATCCGATTCATTCAATATTCACAATACGGCTATTATACAGGCCGAACGCTCCAGAGATTTATTAGAGTCAAAGACAAGGGCGTCAAGAGGAATAGACCTTGTTCAGTTCTCACCAGATCATCTCGAAGCACAGATTCAAACAGATACGCCGGCATGGATTGTTTGGCAGGAGTCTTACCATCCGGGATGGCGGGTACATGTTGACGGACAAAGGAAAAAGATCTTCAGGGCAAACTTTAATTTCATGGCTTTTTTAGTTGGTGAAGGAAATCATGGCATTCGTCTTCAATTTCTGCCCTATGATTTTTTGATTGGCCTGGCATTCTCCGGGTTGGGGTTAATTGTTTTCTTAGGCGGATGCCTTATTTTTAACCGTAGATCTTCTAGTAAAAACGATGCCAAAAAGAATTTATTATAGAAGTTTTAAAGATACTTCGTTGTTAAGAAAGTTTTCTATTCTCTTTATCGTCATGTCCATTATTCCGATGGGCGTGTTGATTTATTTTTTCGAATATTTCAACACTTCGCTGCCCGGCATTGAGATTGAGAATATCAGGTTTGTTTTAATATTCGTAACAATAGGCGTGTTGGTTGGATTTTTTGCCATGCGAAAAATCATCAAAGATATCATCGGCATTTCCGCTCATAGCAAGCAGGCAATCCAAACAGTTTTAGGTGAGGATAATCTTGCTTTCGAACATAAAGGGGAGAATGAAATTGCTGTTTTAACAAAATCCTTTGAAGTTGTCACCAATCAACTCAAAAAGAATATCAAGAATCTTGAGCTTACGAAAAAGACACTGCAGTCAGTTCTTTCGAAAGTCGGTAGCGGTCTTTCCTCAATGGACAATATCGATTCATTTCTTGATTTGATTATTGAAACAATAACAGAATCGCTCCATGCAAATATGGGTATGCTTTTTTTATTTTCCGATGGAGCCGATTGCGCTAAAATCAAGTCGCTTTATGGCCATCGATTAAGTGATCTCGGGAAGTATGCAATAAAAACAAATAATGGGGCTCTGAAAGAAGTGGCACAAAAATCTGAAACCGAAGTTGTCTATGAATTTCAACAGGAAGGGCTCCCCATTGAGATTCAGAGAAAAATATCCCAGACACCTGTTTTATTGACTCCTCTGATTCTTCATGAAAAGCCGCTGGGAATTATCGCCATATGTAAAAAAAAGAAAGACGAACGTTTTAATATTGACGATATGAACCTTGTGAAAAATGTCGCTCTGCAAACAGCTGTGGCGATTGAGAATTCAAAACTGAACGAAGACGCGGAGAAGACATACTTCGAGACTATATCTGCCTTAGCCCTGGCTGTAGAGGCCAAAGACCGGTATTCTCGCGGACATCTGGATCGCGTGGCAAAATATGCCACAGAGATTGCCAGAAGGATGAAATTAGGTGAGAATGATATTAAGACGCTTAGAGATGCGGCCCGGCTTCACGATATCGGTAAAATCGGGATTTATGATGACGTATTGAGAAAGCCAGGAAAACTTGATGAGCAAGAACGGGCTTTGATAGTTAAGCACACCGAAATCGGAGAAAGCATTATCAGGCCGATCAGATCCCTGCGCAGATTGTGCGATGCGATACGGCATCACCATGAATTTCTTGACGGAAGTGGCTATCCCGATGGATTGAGAGGCGAAGAGGTAAGTTTGCTGGCCAGAATTCTCACGGTTTCAGATATTTACGATGCCTTAACGACCGATCGCCCTTACCGAAAAGCTTCTTCGACTTCAGAAGCAAAAGAAATTCTAAAAGGAATGAAGGAAAAGCTGGACCAGGCAATTGTTGATATTTTATTTGAAATAGTCCCATAGGAAAGGATTTATTATGAATCAAAATCAAAACGAAAGAAGAAAGTATCCGCGTTACGGAACAGAAGTCGAAGTCTATTTTCAAATTTCTTATGATATTCATACGAAAATCGACTATCAGCACATCGATACCGAGAAGGAAGAGACGGAAAGAAAAAAGCATCATGCTGTCAGTAAAAACGTGAGCGCTGAGGGTCTTTGCCTGCAATCACCCGAAGAATTGAACAAAGGGGACTTACTAAAGATGGATGTTTACGTTCCAGGGAAAGGCGCCCCGGTTCTCATGAAAGGCGAAGTACGATGGTCCCATGAGATCAGCTTAAACAATAAGGAAAAATACTTTGATACCGGAATCAAGATTATCAGCGTTGAAGACCATTCGGTGACCGATACTATCAAAGTGGATAAAGAAAACAATGTTATCTGGAGTAATGTGCTGGATGCTATTTTTGGCTCATTCGGAAAGATTTCTAAAGAGAATAGAAAGAAATAATTTGCCATCAAAGCGGTTGTTTTTTTAACAAAACTAGATATACTATTAGCAAAAGAAGGAGGTTGAAAAATGATGGATTTATCGGTTTGGGTGGAAGTTTTCAGACTTTTTATGCAAATTATGGTTTCTTTTGCATTTTTTATGGGAATTATCTTGTTGGTTTCTCCTGAGGCGTTCAATATGCTCAATCAAACACTTTCCAGGGAGTACGGTCTTAAGAAAAGAATCATTCCGCAGCTCGAAGATAAAAAAATAGATGCTTTAGATCGTTTCATTCTGCAAAACAGAATTCTTTCGGGGGCATTCATATCCGTTTCTTCTTTTTTGCTGTTGGTGTTTCCTAAATAAAGCAAATCGGACCATATCGGATCGATCAGGAGAGGTGGCTGAGTGGTTTAAAGCGCACGCCTGGAGAGCGTGTGGCGGTCGAAAGATTGCTCGAGAGTTCGAATCTCTCCCTCTCCGAAAAACTGAATTTTAAGCTATCATTTGTGAAATTATGGATATACAGCAATCCTGGCAAAAAGCCTTGAGGGAAACAGAGATTATCAGAGCGCGCGTTAAAAATCTTGCGAGTGATCAAGATACACATGTTCCCTATGTCTTGTTATCAGCGTCTTCTCGCGACAAAAACGATACGTTGATCAGAAAAGGCAAGATAACGGTAAAAAAACCAGCCATTCTCTTGCCGCCTCAGAGTCCGCAATTTAAGGGATTTGAATTTGAGGGCGGGGATGGTTTCAACGAGGCATTATTAAATAGCTTTTTGATTATACGCGGCGTACATCTTCCATCGCTGAAATATCAAAACGATCGATATTCTCTGGATATCTATGAAGATGATCTCAAGAAGGCTGTCAATGTGCATTTAGATCAGTTGCAGCGCAAGGAAGATGTCCATACCGGATTGATTGTGGGACCGGAGGACTGCTGGCAGTTTTCTCTGATTATTTATATCTTTACGCAAGTTTCGCGTAATGCACAGCAAGATGTTCAAAAATATCTGGATGATTTACGAAATAAATAAGATAGTTATGGTTAGAATAAAAAATGTCATGAATAAAACAATAGTGTTTTTATTATCCTTAATATTTCTCAGTTGCATAAAAACGCTAACGGCTCAAGGTGAAGATTCGCCCTATGCCCGTAAAATGCTTGATAATGGACTGGCCGTTGTGGTTAAAGAAATTCCGCAGCATCCGACTGTCTCGATTAATGTGCTGGTTAAAAACGGTTCGGCCGTGGAAGATCCCTATCTTGGAAGCGGGATCACGCATTTCTTAGAACATATGATTTTTAAAGGAACGAAAAATTACGGGGTGGGCGAATTAGCCAAAACGATTCAGGCCAATGGCGGATATGTCAATGCCAGCACCAGCTTTGATTATACATCATTTAAAGTTGATCTTCCTGCTGAATCGATGGAAATCGGCTTATCTGTTCTTTCGCAAATGATGAGCGAAGCTACGATTGATAAAGACGAATTTATCAAAGAGAAGGATGTCATTCTAAAGGAAATGCATTTGTACAATGACGATCCTCAGAGACAGTTAAGCAAGATGATTTTTGAAACTCTTTACCGAAGACATCCTTACCGATATCCCATTATTGGAGAAAAGGAAATATTTAAAACATTAACCTATGAAGATCTGAAGCAATATTATCAAGAACGATATGTATCCAATCAAATGGTGTTAGCTATTGTAGGCGGTATTGAAGAGAGGGAAGCTTTCGATTTAGCCGAGAAATATTTTTCAAAACACCAGCCCGGCCATTATGTTTTACGGAATCTTCCTAAAGAACCCAAGCAGATAGGCCCGAGAGAAGCAACAAGAGAATTCCAGACGGCCGTGACGCATCTTTCTTATGTTGTGCCGGGTGTTAGTATTCTTCACGCAGATCTTTTTGCTCTGGATCTTCTGGCGATTATCTTAGGACAGGGCGAAAGCTCACGGCTTTATTCGGATATCGTCAAAAATAAAGAGCTAGCTTTTTCTGTAGCGACTTTTAATTATTCTCCCGTTGATGAGGGATTATTCGAAATTAATTGTCAAATTAAAGAAGATGATATGCAAGATGTTGTGGCAGAGATAGAGCGGCATATCAGACGGGTTCAACAAAAGGGAGTTGATGTTGCGGAAATTGAAAAAGCCAAACAAAAGCTGATCAGTGATCATGTTTATAGAATGCAAGATGCCCATTCTCAGGCTTTTGAGATGGTTTTTGGCGAGGCCTTTGCGGGAGACCATAGATTTTACGAAAAGTATCTTCAAGGTATTCAGGCTGTTGTCAGGCAGGATATTCAAAATGTTGCCCAAAAGTATTTTACAAAAGATAGGATTAATATCGTAACATTGATTCCTCGTAACCAAAAAAAAGAAGATAAAAAGGTCAAAGACAAAAACGAGCCAGGGAAAATATCGAAGACCGTTTTGCCTAATGGCGCAACGCTGATTTTGAAGAAGAATTCTTTATTTCCAAGCATTTCTTTAAGCCTGGTCGCCAGGGGAGGCGTCAGAGAGGAAAGCCTGTCGCTAAACGGACTGTTTAATCTTTTGAAAAGGACTTGGACCAAAGGAACGAGAAAATATTCACGTGAGAAAATGGCCCGTCTGATTGAAGAGAAGGGTGCCCGGCTGTCACCTTTTTCGGGGAATAACAGTTTTGGTTTACAAGCAAAAATCCTTAAAAAAGATGCAGACTTTATTATGGACATGATGGATGAGGTTATTCATCGACCCCTGTTCGCTCAAAAACAGATAGATCAGGAAAAAAATGCAATCTTTATGCATATTAAAGAAAAAGAAAACAGTGTCTTTCATAAAACGTATATTAAGATGAAAAAACTTTTATTTGACAACCATCCTTATTCGATGGATAGCTTGGGTACGATTGAAAGTGTCGCGAACATTAAAAGAGAGGATATCCTGAATTACTACGACAAGTATATGGTTCCGGATAATCTTGTCATATCCATTGTTGGTGATTTCGATGAGGAAAGGATGAGGAAGTTAACGAGGGAAAAATTCGGTGAACAAGATACAGATACAGTGAGCTTGCCGAATATTCCTGTCTCTTCATCGCAAGAAAGTGAAACCTATAAGCAGACGATTGAGAAAGAACAGGCTATGATAATGGTTGGTTTTCTGGCGCCTGCTATTGATGAAGACAGTTTCTATGCGATGAGTGTTTTGAGCGAAATTCTGGCATCACCTTTATCGGGAAGATTGTTTCAAAATATCCGCGATCAATTCGGGCAGTCTTACCGCCTGGGAGGAAATTATGTGGCCGGGATTGATTCTGGTTATGTATTTTTTTATGTGGCAACAACCAATAAGCACATCGATCAGATTGAGAGAATAATTCATGATGAGATTGAGCGAATTAGGAAAGAGCTGATTGACGAAAAAGAATTGAGAGAGATCAAAACCTACGTCAAAGGAATCCATCAGATGGGGCTTGCGGATAACAGCTCAGTCAGTTTTCAAACAGCCCTCGATGAGCTTTACACGCTAGGCTATGATCGTCACCAGAGACATGGGGAGAGCATAGATCAAGTAACCGCGCAGGTTGTGATGACATTGGCTCAAGAAATCTTTACGGATAAAAACCGTGTTACTGTTAAAACCTTGTCAGATAAGGAAACGGATTATTGAGACTTTCTATTTACAGGCCCTCTAGATAATAATAGAATATGGTCCGAAAAACGGGAGATCTGATGCAAAATTTAAATCTATATCATCTAGAAAATTATATCACAAAGAATCTATGGGGAAAAATCAGTCTGCTTGAGCCCCAAAAGGAAAAAGAAGCGGCCGTTAACGCATCGGTGATATCAGCTCAGGCGGAAGATTCCGAAAATCCGGCTGCTCAAGAGGCGATCAGTTTGGACAGCGATCAGAAGAGGACTGACTTTATCAAGGAATTTCTTTCCTATGATATTATCGATGATCTTTTGCAGGATGTTTGCGTAGAAGACATTATGATTAATTCGCTAAAAGAAATTTATATTCATCATTCCCAAAAAGGACTGATTCCCACTGGCAAGCGATTCGTTCATTATAAATTTCTGGATTTATTCCTGAGAAAATTGGTTTTATTTTCGGGCCGAACTCAGATAAAAAAGGTGATGAATTTGGAGTTACCCAATTTGGAAGGACGCGCCAATATTATTGTCAGTCCATTCGGGCCTCAAATCACAATCACCAAGGCCAAGATGGAGCCTTTGAGCGTTATCGATCTTATCCAAAAAGGGACGATGACTCATCTAGTTGCGGCGCAGATCTGGCTGTATCTCGAAGGGTTATCTGTAAGACCGGCCAATATTATTATTTCCGGTGGACCGGGTGTGGGGAAAACGACCTTCATGAATGCGCTCTTTAGTTTTATTCCGGCCAAAGAAAGACTCGTTGTTATTGAAGATACCCTAGAGCTTAATACCGATATGGAGGATAGCTGTTCCCGTTTGGAGACAGACGAAGAATTAACACTGGCCGATTTAGTAAAAAATTCTTTGCGAATGAGACCCGAGCGGATCATTGTTGGTGAGGTACGGGGAGAGGAAGCCCGTGATATGATTACGGCCGTAAACGTAGGAAAATATTGCATGGGAACGATTCACGCGGCCACCGCACGAGAAGCTATTTTGAGACTGCAAAACGAACCGATGAATATTCCAGAGGTTCTTGTCAATCTGGTTGATGTTTTTATTCTGCTCAAAAGATATCATATTCAGGATAAGGTTTATCGGGTTGTCGATGAAATTTCCGAAACAAGCGGCATGGAGCAAAAAACAGTTCTTCTTTCTCAAATCTTCAAGTACGATTTTGAGAAGCGAAAGACAAAGATGTTTTCACCAAGCACTATATTTAGAGATAAACTGGCTCGGGCTTCCGGTTTAACCGCCAAAGATATTATCGATGAGGTTAATTTGAGAGCTTTTGTTCTTGAGACCATGGATAAGCAGGGTGTGAAAAATATGGGCGATGTGACCGCATTTTGCCGAGCATACTCTGAAAATCCTGATCAAGCCACCCAGCAGCTTGATTTAAACCGAAAAGAATTATTAAAACATTTAAAAAGACGATAAATGCGCCTGTGGCTCAATTGGATAGAGCATTTGCCTACGGAGCAAAGGGTTGGAAGTTCGAATCTTCCCAGGCGCATAGAATCTCAGGTTTTTGTCTCTTGCCATTGACGGGGGGGGATGAGGTCTTGCCCTGAAGCATAAGACTCAAGGTGGGCGAATACCCCGTTCGGGGGCATTAAAGAATATGAAAAAATGATGAAAATCTACCAACAAAAATCGAAATCCAGTCATGAGTCATCCTTCGAAACATCCTTGGAATTGTTGAAATCCGTTCTGAAGTATATGGGTTATGAATTTCTGCTCATCAGCAGAGACGGGGATATAGTTTTTGCCAATGAGGCTGCGCAGAAAGGTCTTGGCTATAGTCTTAGCGAGTTGAAAAAGAAAAAGATATTCGAACTCTATAAAGAGAAGCTGTCATCACGTGCATGGAAACAAAGAATTTTTAATAAAGTTAAAAAATCGACCATTCCCATTTCTTTTGAGATAAAACGCATTGTTAAAAGCGGAGCTATTAAGATTGTCGAAGTCATTGCCGTTTATATGCCCTTTGAGAATGAAGAATACATCATTTCCATCGGTCGGGATATTACTGATCGTATTAATCGTTTCAAAGAAAAGTCAGATTACGCCAAAATGGATGCCTTGAGTCTTTTTGTTGCCGGTACGGCACAGGAAATTAAGTATCCGCTGGATGCCATATTAAGCCATCTCAGAAGACTCTTAAGAAAATATGAACACCGGGAATTTGAATATATAGGTTATAAAGAGTTTAAAGATATGTTGTCCATGATATCACAGGTCACTCAAAAAATGGAACAATGCTGTAAAATCACGGAAAATCTCCTGCTTTTGAATAAGGAAAAGGCTGGCATTAAGCAAGAGGGATGTCAAGCGAATTCCGTTGTCAGAAATTGCTTAACTTATTTTAAACCTGAAATGGATTCTTTAGGCATTAGCTTTGTTTGCTCAATCGACAAGAAAAATTCATTTGTTTGGGTTAATGAAGTGGATTTAAAACAAATCGTTTCCAATATCCTGGCAAATTCCCTTCAGGCTATGCCCAATGGAGGCAAAGTGCACTTATCGACAAAATACTTAGGGAATGAACGCAAAGTGTATATTCGAATTAAAGATAGCGGAACAGGAATTGCCAAAGAGCACCTCAATCGTGTTTTCGATGCATTTTTTACAACCCGCCAGGGTCGTTCTCAGAGAAATATCGGACTGGGGCTTTCAGTTGTTTATTCAATCATTAAAAAGGCCAATGGAGACATTCAAATTAAAAGCAATCTCAGGCAGGGTACAACAACGACAATCATATTACCCGCCAAATTGATCCCGAAGAAGAAATGAGAAACGATATTTTTTACATGCGGCAAGCATTGAAGATGTCCTTACAGGCTTACGATATCGATGAAGTTCCCGTTGGAGCGGTGATCGTTCATCGCAATCAAGTGATTGCTAAAGCACATAATCAGGTCGAAATGTTAAAAGATCCAACAGCCCATGCTGAAATGATAGCATTAACGCAGGCAGCCAACACAATAAATTGTAAGTGGTTGCAGGAGAGTACGTTATATGTTACAATTGAGCCTTGTTGTATGTGTGCGGGAGCGCTTGTTTTGGCGCGGATCAAGCGATTGGTGTTCGGATCATGCGATTCCAAATCCGGGGCCTGCGGTAGCGTTCTTAATATTGCTCAACATAAAAGTCTCAATCATAGAATAGAAATAGAGAATGGGGTTCTTGAGCGAGAGTGCGCATCACTGATTCAGGATTTTTTTAGAAAAAAAAGAAAAAAGATTCTTGAGATGACAAATTAAATATCTTGCTATGACCCTAGCATTCGTAAAACTTATGTGGCCAGTGACTTAAGCTGCAATAAGATGCCGGAGAGGTGCCGGAGCGGCTGAACGGAGCTGCCTGCTAAGCAGTTGGCCCTGTTATGGGGCCCTCGGGTTCGAATCCCGACCTCTCCGCCAGAATTTTTGCAAAGCAAAGATTCTGGCGAGACCTCGCCGACTATTCCGCCGAAGGCGGATGATGAGGCGGGTCCGCCATTCGCTTTTATTATTTTGTAGATTGCGGAACTCCCTTAATGCTTATGCAACTTTCCATCATAATTCCCGCGTACAATGAAGCCCACAAAATCCAAAAAGACATAAAAAAAGCTGAAAAATTTTTACTCGATCATAAGATTACAGGTGAAATCATCATTGTTGATGACGGAAGCGAAGATGACACAGCTAAAAGAGCGAAAGGGGTTGAAGTTTCTGATAATATCGAGAAACATATTATTTCCTATAGGCCAAACCGGGGGAAGGGCAGGGCTGTACAAAGGGGTGTCGAACACGCTCAAGGTGATTTGATTTTATTTATTGATAGCGGTTCAGTTTTTAACATTGACGATATTCACAAAGGAATTGATCTGCTCAAGAAAAATGAATGCGACCTTGCGCATGGATCAAGAAATCAAAAAAGCAGCAAAGCTTTGAGAGATCAGGGATTCAAGCGCATCATATTAAGTACATTATTTCGCTATTTTTGTATTTTTTATTTAAAAGTTCCAAAAGAACTAAGCGATACCCAATGCGGCTTAAAAATATATAAAAATTCTATTGCGAAAAAGCTTTATAGAAACTGTATAATCGAACGGTCAGTTTTTGATATTGAGATTATTCTTAAGGGCCTTAAAAAAGAATACCGGATAAAGGAATTTCCTGTCGAATGGCAAAGCGATCCGGATTCGCGAAGTACATTTATGAAAACGGCAAGAGAAGTCGCAGTTGATTTACGTAAAATTAAAAGAGAACAGGGAAAAGCAGAGTGGAATTCTCAATAAAATCGAAAATATGGCGTAGATTCAAAACAGAGATTGTGCTTTGCATTATTGCTTGTATTGCCGGAATTTATTTCTATTTTCCTGCCTTTTTCAATCGCTTCATAATTGCGGATGACGCCCGGATATGTCTCTATTGGATTCCAAAATTGCACAATCATTTACTATTTCAAAATGACTTTCTGACAGACTATGCTCAAGCTCAAATGCCGTGGGGATTTACGCTTCTCTATTTCCTCATCTCATTTGCTGTTGATCCAGTCTATGCGGGAAATTATGTGGCGGTCATTTGCATTGTATTGACCTGCCTTTATCTTTATAAGATACTTAACAAAATGGTAAATCCCTGGGCAGGACTTTTAGCGGCAGCCTTTTTTTTGCTTAATCATCAATATTTCAGCCGTATGGCAGGCGGTCTTCCGAGGTCTTTTGGATATCCCCTCTTGGCAATGTTTTTGTTTTATATGATAGACAAAAGAATAATCAAGGCCTCGGTCGTTCTTATCATGCAAACCTTATTTTATCCAGTTATTTTTATTTTGAGCGTGCCTCTTTATTTATTTTCATTATTAGAGTTTACCGAATGTAAATTGAGGCTAACAAAATCGAGAAAAAAGATTGTTATCATAATTGTGTGCCTAGGTCTTTGTGGCTTAATAGTAGCGGGAAAGTACCTTTTTTTTAGTAATCCAAAAATCGGAAAAACATTATCGAAGGAAAAAATCATCCACCAAATGGAATATTATCGGGGTATCGGACGATGGAACAACTTATTGCCTCTTAGGCCAGTTGCGAAGGAAGCGGGCAAATATTTGGCTTCAAGCAACCAGATGACAATAATGCTATTTAAAGATCCTCGCATTCCGATACTCTATAATCAAGAAACTCTCTTGTGGATATGGTATTTCTTGATAGGCGTATTTCTAATCAGGGAACACACCAAAAAGAGGCTACTTTTTCCAATTGAAATCGTCGTTTTGTTTGCCGCAGGGATTCTCTCCTACTTATTAGCTTCTTTTTTTCTATTTAAATTATATATCCCTGTCAAATATATAAGATATTCGATGGCCATTGTTGGGATTATTTTTGTCGCTGCCTTTATTGCTCAAATATTGAAGAAATGGAGAAACAGATATATTATCGGGGGAGCTTTTGTATGCATACTAATATTCATGGCTTTAAATGTTGATATCCGGAGAAATACTTATCTCATTAATGTATCGAACAAGAAGCCACTTTATGATTTTATAGGCAGCTTGCCAACGAATAGTGTCATTGCCGCCTATCCGCTCATCGCAGATGATATACCCACTTTTGCAAAAAGAATAACCTATATCAATTATGAATTATCAAATCCTATTTTCGATCAAGCATGGAAGACGCTTAGAAAGAGGACACTTCTTTTCTTTAATGCATATTACGCTCAAGATCCCGGCGAACTGTACCGATTTTGTTTAAATAATGAAATCGACTATATTTTGGTAAATAAAATGCATTATAATAGGCTGTACCTTGAGATTGGCCAATTCTATTTCGAGCCCTTCAACAGTTTTGTAAAATATCTTGTCAGAAAGCGGAATGATTTTGTACTTAATAATATCGAAGAAGAAGATATGATATTTAAGGATTTTCCTTTATATATTATTAAATCAGAGACTTTAATCAAATACGAGAAAAGGAGGCCGTAATATGAAAAACGGCTCAATAGATATCCTCGTTCCTCTTTATAATAGCCAAACGACAATTCAATCCCTTATCGAAGCATTGAGGAAAACATTTGATCAGGAAAAGCTTCAAATCATTTTGGTCAATGACGGAAGTACAGATCAAACTAAAGATAGATGCTTGCAATTAGTTTCGAAATATGAAGGAAGTGTATCATTCATTGATCTGGCGCGTAACTTTGGTGAACACAATGCGGTTATGGCCGGTTTGAATCATGCCAAAGGCGATTATGTGGTGATTATGGATGATGATTTTCAAAATCCTCCCGAGGAAGCCCTCAAATTATTCCAGTACGCCAGAGAGCATCAGTTTGATGTCGTCTATTCTTATTACAGGAAGAAGAACCATAATATTTTTCGTAATATGGGCTCAAACTTTACTAACTGGATAGCGAGTTTTCTGATCGGGAAACCCAGAGATCTCTATCTTTCCAGCTTTAAATGTCTCAACCGCTTTACGGTTCAGGAAATCATCAAATACAAAGGACCATTTCCTTATATTGACGGTTTGGCCTTGCGCTGTACCAATAGGATTGGCAAGATTGAAGTGAAGCATGAAAAGAGTCAAAAAGAATCGTCCGGCTACAATGTAAAGAGGCTATTATCATTGTGGTTTAATATGTTTGTCAACTTCTCCATTAGCCCCTTAAGATTGTCTTCGATTCTGGGTATCATTTTTAGTATGTTGGGTGTGATTCTCAGCATTGCTGTCGTGATCGAGAAATTGATCAGGCCGGATATTCCCGTTGGATGGCCTTTTTTGATCATTGCGGTCATGATATTTTCGGGCGTGCAATTGCTGATCTTGGGATTGATTGGTGAATATGTCGGTCGACTTTTTCTGAGCGATAATCAGACGCCCCAATATGTGGTGCGGGAAATTGCTGGTAAGACCGCATGTTGAATTTTAAAGAATATTTTCAAGATAAAAGGATACTCATAACAGGGGGGCTGGGGTTCATCGGAAGCAATTTGGCCATAGTTCTGGTGCGTTGTGGCGCTAAAGTACTTTTGGTTGACGCTATGCTCAAGGGGATGGGGGGAAATCTCTTTAACATCAAACCGATTGAGAAAGATATTGATATAAATTATAGCGATATTCGCGATGAAAACAGTATGAATGTTCTGGTGAAAGATAAGGATTATATTTTTCATCTGGCGGGTCAGAACGATCATGTTTTAAGTTTGAGTAATCCGTTTCCCGATATCGATATCAATATCAAAGGTTCCGCAATTCTCCTGGAGGCCTGCAAAAAGAATAATCCAGATGTGAGACTGATTTACACTGGAACGCGTGGAGAATACGGAAGCGCGGCAAGGCTTCCCGTCAGCGAAGAAGATCCCATCAATCCCAAAGGTATTTATGAGCTTTCTAGCTTAACCGTCCAGAAGATGTTCAGAATCTATCACGATAATTTCGGTATCAGGTCAACAACGCTCAGGCTAACCAATATTTATGGAGAGCGTTCTCAAATGAAACATTCACGCTTTGGGGTGGCCAACTGGTTTATCCGTCTGGCATTGGACAATCAAACCATTCCGGTTTTTGGAGACGGAGATATTCTTCGGGATTTTTTATATGTTGAAGATACCGTTGAGGCAATCTTAATGTGCGCTTTAAATCCAAAAGCAGAAGGAGAGGTCTTCAACATCGGCCATGATCATCCTCAGAATTTTCGACAGCTCGCCGAATCGATTGTTCAAATTGCCGGTTGCGGACGTTGGGGGCTTGCCCCTTTTAGTAAAGAGCGACTGGCTCAAGAGCCGGGAGACTTCTATTCCGATATTACAAAAATTCGTCAATATATTGAGTGGTCGCCGAAAACAAAACTCGAAGAAGGATTGGGTCAAACTATTGCCTATTACAAAGAAAATAAGGCGCATTACTGGTCTTGATGCTTGATGAAATCCCAAGAATATGAAAAAATGTTTGCCCTGGAAAAGACCCATTGGTGGTATCTGGGTTTACAGGATCTTATTTCTTATTATGTGAAACGAAAGGCTAAATCTAAAGATATAAAAATCCTGGATGCCGGTTGCGGAACCGGAGGATTGTTGACATGTTTTCAAGACTTTCAAATCCACGGAATCGATCGGTCTTTCAAGGCTGTTAGCTATTGCAGAAAGAGAAACCTTTCCCGCGTTGAACAGGCCTCGGTTCTGGATATTCCCTTCTCAGAGAACCAATTCGATATCATTCTTTGTACGGATGTGCTTAGTTATCTTGAAAATGAAGAAATTAAAAAAGCTTTGAATGAATTTTATCGTATCCTTAAAAAGGATGGGATTTTATTGATCCATATTCCGGCCTATGAATTTTTACGCAGCCACCATGATACGGATGTGGAAACTAAACACCGTTTTGCAAAAACAGAGATCGAAAAATATTTAGCAATATCGGGATACCGAATAGATAAAATGAGTTTTCGCGTAACACTGTTGTTTCCTTTGATCGCCATCAGAAGACTTATTCAGAAAATATTGATGAAAAGCTACCGTAGAAAGGAATCCGACTTGAAGCCAACGTTTAAATGGCTGAACAATTTATTGAGACAGATTTTATTTCTTGAGAATACTTTTATAAAAAAGCGCTCGCTTCCTTTCGGGCTGTCGCTTTTTTGCATCGCCTCAAAAGTGCAAACAGAAAAGACGTAATCGATGCTTATCAAAGAAAAAAAGATTTATCTTTTTATTGTACGCTTTTTAAAAATAGCTCTAGCCGTATTTATAGTAACCTGCATTTTTGTTGATCCACTTAGAAGCCTCATTTTCCCTCCGCTAAAAGACTTTGTTCACAAACATATTAACCTTTTGGTTCATATGGTTGTTCTGATTTTTATTATCTGCACATTTATTCTTCTTTTGATACTCGTCGCACTGGAAAAGGAATACCAGCGCATGAGATCTTTAAACCAAGAACCTGATTATAAAAGTGAATTGGTGGCCAAAGATTATTTTGAAAAGGGGAAATCGTTTGATTATTACAAGGCTATCCGCACCCTGATATCGCGTTATCGCAAAGGACCTCTAGGAGATTCTAAAGAGGATGAGTTTCAGAGCAAGATCAAAGAGATCCAAAGAGAGCCGGAGCTTTTTCAGGGAAGCCGGACTATGCAATATCTTCATGCGATGGAGAAAAAACGAAGTTTTTTAGATAGGATCAATCCCTTTAGAAAGAAAGACGGAGTGGTGAGCAAGCATTATCCCAATGGAAAGATCAAAGCAGAGACACGATATAAAAAGGGAAGGATTCACGGGACTTATCGGTCCTATTATGCTGATGGTACTCTCCATCAGGAAATTCATTATAGCGAAGGAAGGCTTAACGGTCTCTTTCGGGCCTATGATGAAAATAGTGTTCTTTTCTTTGAAAGAAATTACAAAGACGGAAAGCAGGTAGGGATTGAAAACGTTTATTACCCAAATGGCGTTTTGCATTTCAGGGATACTTATAGAAACGGAGTCAAGATCAACAAAAAGACCTATAGTCAGACCGGACAGCTGGAATACGATCATGATTATACAGAGAAGCTGGATGAAATCAAAAACAAATCAGTGGAAAATTCTTAAAGGTCCCTTATAATAGATATAGGTTATAAAAATATGCGAAAAAAATCCTTATTTCTTTTACTTTTCCTTTTGGTTTTCAGCTCTTACGCATTGGCGCAAAAAAGCCTGCCTGCAATCGTTAGGATTGAAGGAATGGTCTTCACTAAGGATTCGGCCGATCAATGGGTTGCGGCTCAAGAGAACATGATGCTGAAAGTGGAGACCGTTCTTAAGACTGCGGAAGAATCTTGGTGCGATATTGCCTTGGATTCCACCGGCACTAACATCGTCAGCATCGGTCCCGAGACAGAAATCATATTGCGAAAATTCCTTATACAGGTTGAAATCAAAGAGGGGCGCGTGTTTTCTTTGATTGAAAACTTAAGCGAAGACGTCACATTTGAGGTAAAAACTCCCACTGCCACTTGCGGGGCCCGCGGAACCGCCTGGGAGGTTGTTGTCAAAAACGACACGCAAATAAATGTCCTTAAAAATACCGTCTATATTATCGGTTTCACTAGTAAGGGAGTTGAGAGCAGCCGCATTGATCTGAAAGAGGGGTTTTTTGTAGTTGTCGATGAAAACGGACAGATAGGCAGTCCGCTTGATTTAAGTAAAGACAATAAGAAGCGGCTTAATCGGTGGATGAGCAGCATTAAGGGTCGGAGAAATCAATGGAGAGATGTCCTCAGCCAATATAGCGGACAGAACCCGAATCTGCTTAGGGATATATTAAAAATGGAACTCAAAAATGAAATGGAGCAAGGCGCTGATGTTCCCTATTACGATGATGACTCCGATAGAGAATCTCCTTGGAATAGAATGATCTCTGATGATATCACTCGGCAAACATTCAATGAGCCCAGATCAACGGATACTTCGTCCCAACAAGAAGATATTGATTCCGGTTCAGGGTATGATGTGGCGCCTTAATTAAGATCAATGACAAGAAGACATATTAAAATTTTGAGTTTTTTCTTTATCTTCTTCTTTGCAAGTTGTCTGGCAGGAGTATGCTTGGCACAAACCCCCGATAGCAGATTCGGCTCAAATTCATTTGAAGCTTTTTTAAAAGATGTTAAGAATCCCGTTGTCCCTTATACAATGATTCAAAGAAAAATCTGGCAAACAGCTATTGCGGTTATCGTGTCCTATTTGCTTATTTTTATTTTTGTCGGTCTTGTTAACAGGCAGGTCAATGATATCAAGGCCAGGCATATTTTCAGAAAGAATATCGTTTATCTGATTAATTTCCTTTTACTTATCTTTATTTTTTTCCTCTGGATCCAAAATATTAATTCCTTCTCATTGTTTTTAGGTGTGGCCTCGGCAGGAATCGCTTTGGCTTTACAAGAAGTCATTCTCTGTATCGCCGGCTGGATTTTGATCCTTGTGCGTCGGCCTTTTGAGGTAGGGGATCGCGTTGAGCTAGGCGGGGTAAAGGGCGATATCATCGATATTAGGATTTTTCAGACTTCATTGCTTGAGATAGGCAATTGGGTAGACGCCGATCATAGCACAGGACGGATTGTTAATATTCCCAACAGCGCCATTTTTAAAAAGGAAAACTACAATTACAGTCATGGTTTTCAGTTTATCTGGAATGAGATGTCAGTGTTGGTCACATTTGAAAGTAATTGGAAGCATGGTGAAGAGATTATGATGAAACATGCCTGCGAACACGCTGAAGGCATGGGGGAAACGATGCAAAAAATGATTCAGGCCATGACTAGGCGATACATGATTTATTACGGGAAACTAACTCCGATTGTTTATGTGCGAATAAAAGAAAGCGGTGTCGAGTTAACATTAAGATATCTTACGGAAACAAAGAAAAGGCGAGCAACCGAAGATCAGCTGACACGGGCTATTTTGCAAGATTTTAGTAATACCCCGGATGTAAACTTTGCCTACCCCACTTACCGAATCATTAAAACATAGTCGTTCTTTATGTTTGATGCAACATATCATTTTTGTTATCTGGCCCTGGAAGTCTATTTTCCCAGCGCGTTATCATTGAAAGATAAACGAATGTTTCTTAAAAGCTTAAAAGCTTCAAAGATAAAATCAGAAAGAAGTTTAACATTTCAGTTTGCGAGCTCAATCATTTCGACAAGTGGCAGAGAGCATTAATCGGTATAAGTATGATCGGCAACGACAGGAAATATATAGATCAATGTATTCAGAACCTGATTGATTATGCCGAAACATTCTGCACAATGGAAATAATGGACCATCAAATACAGTTTCTATAAATGAATTCGCAAGACATCAATTATATTGTTCTAGCCCGAAAATACCGTCCGCAGACTTTCGATGAGTTAATCGGGCAGTCTCATATCAGCCAACTTCTTAAGAAATCCATTGAGGCTAATCGGATCGCCCATGCCTTTCTGTTTTGCGGACCCCGCGGTGTTGGAAAAACTTCTTGTGCCAGAATTTTGGCTAAAGCTCTCAATTGCGAAAGGGGCCCCTGCGCTAAACCCTGCGGAGAATGTTATGCCTGCCAGGAAATCGTCAAGGGAACCAATATGGATACCATCGAGATCGATGGGGCGTCTAATCGTGGGATTGATGAGATACGGACATTAAGAGAAAATGTCAAGTTTGTTCCCGGTTTTAGCCGCTTTAAAGTATATATTGTTGACGAAGTGCATATGCTGACCACCGAGGCGTTTAATGCTTTACTCAAGACGCTGGAAGAACCGCCGATCCATGTTAAGTTTATATTGGCGACGACGGCTCCTCATAAAGTTCCCTCAACGATTATTTCGCGTTGTCAGCGGTTCGATTTTAAGCGCATTTCTATCAAGGGGATAATCAAAGTACTCGAAGATATTGCCATCAAGGAGAGGCTGAAAATTGACAGTGAGGCGTCTTATGCTATCGCTAAGTCGGCTCAAGGAAGTTTGCGTGATGCCTTAAGCATTTTTGATCAACTTAGCGCCATCAATCAGAAAAAGATTATTGCAGATGATGTGTTTGCCTTGCTGGGCGTTGTTGAGTTGGAGATGATGTTTGAGATCACAGAGGCGATAGCTCAAAAGAACGCAGCGAAGGCTTTGAAAACTCTTGATGAGATTATACAAAGAGGGAAAGATCTAAAACAGTTTAACAAGGACCTGATCGAGCATTTCCGCCATATGCTTATTATCAAAATTGGAGGAAATGATCTAAGCTCATTGGTGGATTATCCTTCTTCGATAAAGCAGAATCTTTATGGTCAGGCCAAGGCTTTTAGCGTTTTTGCTATTTTGAATATGATTGATGTTTTGATCAAGGCGCAAGAAATGTCCAGGGTGGTCGGGTCAAATAAAATCCCGCTTGAAATCACTCTGGCAAGGCTGGCTGCCAAAGAAGGAGATGATCTTGCAATTCCTTTTGATGAACAAGGGTCACCCTCACGGATGAATGTTTTATCAAACCGAAAAGGACACATTGATATCGGTTCAGTGGAAAAGCAAAGAGATAAGCCGGAAAACGACAGTGAAGAGGCCTTACCGCTTACGATTGCAGATATACGTAAATCATGGGATTTCATAACGCATGCAATCAGCAAAGAAAAAATGTCGGTGGCAACTTTTTTGCAGGAGGGGGCTCCGATGAGTTACCAGCAGAGATGTCTCGTCATTAGTTTTCCGCAAGAAGCCTCTTTTCATATGGAAACTATTCAACAAAAGAATAACCGTTCTTTAATTGAAAAAGTGATCTCTGATATGCTTCACGAGAAGATAAGAATCGAAATGAAAATAAGCGCAGATCATCAACCGCAGGATGAGAGCGAAGAGCTTAAAAGCGCGCTCAAGACATTTAAGGGAAAAGTGGTCAGCAAGTGGCATAGGGAGATTTAATTATGTACTATCCCAGGGTGATTGAAAATTTAATCAACCAGCTTTCGCGACTTCCGGGGATCGGAACGCGAAGTGCCGAACGAATCGTGTTTCATCTCTTGAAGCAGCCTAGGCAGGAAGCTGGTGAACTGAGTCAAGCAATAGATCGTTTAAAAGATAATATGATGTTTTGCCGAATATGCAATCATTTAAGCGAAACAGACCTTTGTATGATTTGCTCTGATTCATCTCGGGATGACCACGTGGTATGTGTTGTAGAGAATCCCAAAGATGTTTTGGCTATTGAGAGAACAGGCGTTTATCGCGGCCTCTATCATGTGTTATTGGGAGCTATTTCTTTGGCCGAAGGAAGAGGTCCGGATGATCTAAAAATTAACCGGCTGGCCAAACGCATCAAGGAAAACAATATAAGAGAAGTGATTATCGCCACTGATCCGGATACTGAGGGGGAGACAACGGCTCTATTTCTAGCTAAAGAACTAGCTGGTTTACCGGTTAAAATAACGCGAATCGGTTTTGGAATTCCCTTGGGAAGCTCATTGGAATATTCCGACCTTTCCACGCTGGGTATCTCATTAACCGCACGAAGAGATATTTCACAGGATATTCCCGCCTGAATCAAAACCGGCAATTATCATTATGATAGATGCGACGGGTGAGTATTTTTAAAAGAACAGGCTTGCTGTAGCTCAGACCGTTAGCGTTGATGGAGAGTGTTAACATCTCGGCTGTGTCCACAGGCGCTTGAAAGCGAACAGAGGCATAAATATTCTTCTCAGGATATAAAGTTGTTCCTCTTAAAGGCGTTTGCTTGAGAACTTCATAATGGTTGCCGTGTTCATCTTTGAGAGCAAATTTGAGATCTTCCAAAATAACTTTTTTCTTTGTTTGATCCAGATTTTTGATCATGTATTCAATGACTAAAGATTTAAAAGAAGCAGGGTGATCTTTCGTCTTAAAGGTTCCCAGGCAAAGCGAGTCGGTTATGGCGAGGGTGAAATTATTTTCAACTACAGGATCCTGAAGATTAAGAAAAAGATATTGTTGGCTATTCTCAAGCGAGTGGATTTTATCTTCAGCAATAGAAATAGAAATATTCTGAGGATCTTTATCTGATGAAAAACTTTTTAAGCCAAAAATATTAAATTCAGGAATACTTAAGGTTAAAGATTGCGCCTGCGCGGTAGGTGGTTCAAAAAAAAGAGGCAGGACCAAGGTCTCGGCGGGTTTAAGGACAATATTTGTCTCTTCTTTGGGATTCATGAAAATTTGACGATAGGCGTTGTGGTCGCTGTCTTTTAAAATGATATTTCCGTGGGCATTTAATCCAAAGCTGTCCCGATAGATGACCGATTCGTTTCCTTCATTTTGTAATTGAAGCCAAACGCAAAAATATCCTTTAAGTTCGATCGGAAGACCGTTTACGGTATAATACATTTTCTTGGGGTGGATGGCGCCAATGGCTTTTTGAACGGAAAATACGATGGATTTATGTTTCAAGGCATCAAATGGGTATGGACAGGAGTTTGAATCACAACGGGCAGGAATGTTGCAATATAAAAAGGTGATCAGGGTTAGGCAAATAGCAACAAATAGTTTCTTCATAAAAGTCATTATAATGGAAATTGTCTGATTTTCAATGTGAGATTACGAATTTTCATTCGACGAAACATGGATGGATGGGCGTTGATTGTATGGACGATGATTGTATTGACTTTTCGATTAATTTAGGTATAATTTGCCTACATTACTTTGATAATTATCTGTTTTGATTTATTCCCCTGTAGCTCAGTCGGTAGAGCGGGTGGCTGTTAACCACTAGGTCCGAGGTTCGAGTCCTCGCGGGGGAGCCAATTTGTAACAAAGGCAGAACTTCACTTTTTGAGGTTCTGCCTTTGTTGTTTATAGCGGTGATGCTATAATTATAGTTTGAACAAACATTAAAAACTATGAAAACCGAAGAATTAAAACTGATCATTAAAGAAGGCGAAGGCTTGAGCGTGGAGTTTAAGGAACGCTTCACGTCTAAGATCGACCGGGATATTGTGGCTTTTGCTAATACCAGAGGCGGGTTTCTGCTTTTGGGTATTGATGATAACGGAAAAGTCACCGGCGAGAAGCTCACGAACAAGATGAAAGCCGATATTAACGCTATTGCCCGCAATTGTGATCCTGAGATACATATTAAAAGCGTGAAGCAGTCCGGTGATGTGATTGTTGTAGAAGTGCCCGAAGGCAAAGAAAAGCCCTATTCCTCATCAAGCGGGTATTTTTGCAGGCTTGACGCCGTGACACAGAAGATGACGCAAAAGGAAGTCCGGTTCTTTTTCCGTGAGACGGGCACGGTTTCGTTTGAGTCGCTGGTGTGCAATAAGGCAAGCATTAAGGACGTTTCCCTTGCGAAGGTTAAAGCCTTTTTAAAAGAGACCGGCACGTCGCTTAAAGTGAGCAAGGCAAATGTGACGATGGTACTTTCAAGCGTCGGGGTTTTGGATAAGAACAAGATGACGAATGCCGGGGCGTTGATGTTCGCCTCAAACATTGAGAAAGCTATTCATCACTCCGAAAGCATTTTGGTCGCTTTTAAGGGGAAGGAGAAATTTCATATATTCGACCGCAAGGATGTGCGTGATGATCTGTTTACACAGTTTAATGAAGCCGTGGCTTTCTTAAAGAAGCATTTAAATATCCGCAGTGAGGTACGAGGTTTTGATAGGCATGACATTTATGAAATACCTGTGGACGCATGGCGTGAGGCGATTTTAAACGCTTTAATCCATCGTGACTACTC
>CAYZIY010000014.1:0-42894 GCA_964478715.1 uncultured Planctomycetales bacterium | reverse complement strand
CTTTCGAGATCATAGGCGCAAATTCCGCATAATTGTCTCAAATGTCTGGGGCCTAAAAGCCTATTCGAAATTTTCGATCCAGAATCGACCTCTTGGCATAGGCGAATCAAGGCGTTTCTCTGCTGGATCATGATCCGCCTAAAAAAGGCCCTTTCATCTTCCCTCTGACTACCCAAAGAACCCAATAGAAATATGGGCAGAACAAAGCCGCTTAATGATTTCCCTTGATCCTTTTGTGCAAATAATAATTTATCTTCATCTATGATTCTGATAATTATCCCCATAAAAATCGGAATCAAGATGGCTTCAAGTGATGACTTATCTTTTTGACGATCGATCAGGGTGATATCTTGCTCATCGCGAATCAGCCGGTGGAGCTCCCGCATCAGCTGGTATTGCCGAAAAGTAGCTGTGGTGAGATCCGACAATCCCCGGGGGGCAAAATTGGGATGACAGCGAAAACGCAGGGTATTGAGAAGTCTTTTGAGACGGGCCTTGAAAATGTTTTTCATCAGGCGAATTTCTGTTTCCCGAATGATGATCGCAAGTTCTTCATCGTCGATCATATCCACGCCCAGCTCGGATACATCCTGAATTTCTTCTCTGCGAATCCGCTCAATGGCTTCACGCAAGCCCAGCCTGTTGATTTTCATCTGTAAGCTGCGGCTGTTTTGATTATGATATTCTTCTCTCGCGGTCTCTTTGACATTCCCGTTGTGTTTCATGACCTCAATAAGAATTTGTAACCGTGCGCGTTTTTTCATTAACGCATTATGAAAAGCACGGGCCTGCTTGGGCATTTTCCGCCGCTTGGTTTTTCTTAAAGCGACCTGAAGGGTCTTTTTGTTTTTATAGCCTAAGCGCCGGGCCGCCTCGGTGAGATTGCCGCCGGTGGCTTTCAGAAAATCTTTCACGATCAATCCTGACCGAAAATCTCTGCGCGTTAAGGCCAGGCGGATTTCCTTTCTAAGCATTTCCTCCTGGTCGGGCTTCAGATCGACCTCAAGCAGTTTTACCGCCCCAAAGACAAGAGGGATGATGACAGCGGAAAGTTCTCGCGCATCAAAATCAGCCGCAATGCTCTTTTCAGTGACCTTGCCGGTGATTGAAACCTCCCGTTGATATTGCACTTCGCCAGAGATCCGGCCGGTCTTTTGGGCGGAATTATTTCCTAGAATATGCAAACGGTCATTGGCAATAAAAATTTGAATATTATCCGGCCAGTTTTTCTGGGTTTTGCTCCAGTCGATCTGTCCTCGCTGATCAAAGAACACCTTGCCGTAGCGGTCCAAAACGCGGAATAAAGCAGAGCCGACGGCCGGCAACATTTTGATCTTCTGCCGAGCCGTCGGCTCATATACTTTTCCATCAATTAAAATCTCTAGTGCCAAAACCTGTTTAAAAAGATGACGTAGCCACAGTCCAATTATCGCCGGATTATTTTCTCTGGGAATGCGAATATCCAGGCGCAAAACAATCGCCAGATTGATCAAACCTTGAACAAAGACCGCTGCCCAACCTTGTCTCTGAGAATCGCAAATCCTGATCTCATTGAGCTGTAAGATCCTATCACCTTCAAGCAGACTAAAGCTGAAGCCGAATTTGTCCTTATCATTTTTTTTTGGTTGACTCTGATGTTCATGCAGGAATCTTAAGCGAGACGTAAAATATTTTTTCAACAAAATAACTCTTTCATTTGTAAATGGATGAACGCTCTCTATCTTTTGGGGAAAACGATGATCAATTCCTCCTAAAGAAAGTGGAACAAAAATGCAAGCTAAGATTTCGATAGGCCTTCCAACAATGCGAACTGGCTTTCCGTATTCCAAATCGATCCGCAGCGGCTGCCCGTCTGCGTCTTTCATTATCGGATGAAGCAAATAGACAAACCGGTAATTTTCAATCTCAACCGTGCGGCGCCATTGATGATTTTGGCCCCTAAAACAAAGCGGTCGCGCATTTTCATCGGCCAATTCAAAAGAGTTGATGGTGATTCGAAAATCCTCATCAATCACAAAATGACCGTAAGGCGTTTTCTTCGTTTTAAAAGCAAACCGCCCTATAGTGGGTAAGAATTCACGTAAAGAAACCTCCCGCAATCCCATCGGCGGTTTTTCTCTATAGACTTTCAATCGAACAGACTCAGGCTTTAAGTATTTCATAACAGCGCGGACAATGCGCGGATTTGTCGTACTGCAATTGCCGAAATAATATTTTTCACAAAAGGCATGCTGAGAGAGCCAGCGGATAATTGCCGAACCGATTCCCCGATCTTGATGCGTTTGCTTCAAATAGAGACTTTCGACCATCAAATGTTTATCACCGTCTTCGCCGTAAATTCCCCACTGAAGCTCAGTCATTTCTTGACCCAAATCCTGGATTCCGCTAATCAAGCGGCCCTGAAAGCGAATTCCGTAGTCGCCACTTTGGAGATTGAGCCGGACATTGATATTGCCTTTGGGAGTTGGCACTCGCGCCCAAACCACACGCCCTCCTTCATCAAAATACTCTCTCGTCCCGTCAGACAAGATCCTTTTTTGCGCCCACCTTGCCTTGACCTTCTTCTTGAGGGCGGATCCCGATTGATGCATCGATCTGCCCCTCAGGAACACATCCTTGCGGAAATCGGAATCCGTCCCCCATTTTCCCACCATTCCAAAAACAGAAATCAAAACAGGCATCAGTAGCGATTGGACCAAGCCGTCTTTCAGTGCGTTGCCCTTGAATCTTTGTTTTTGATCAGCTAAAAAGACATCTACAGCTTCAGAGGCCGTTAAAAAGTTAATAAAAAGTGTCTTTCGGCCCTTTGCGTTTAGAACACCAAACACCTCTGTGTCTTTGATAAATATTACCTGAAGCGCATTTTTGATTGTTCGATCGGCAATAGGAACTTCCCAGCAATAATGAATTCCTTCTATTGTATAGAAAGCTTGTAGCGATAATCCACTGCGTGAATGTTGATAAAGATTTTCAGGGAATTTGGCCCTTTGCATATGAGTAATCATGTCCGAAGTAAGTCCTAAAACAGGAAGTGTCAGATAAGTGATCGAGCCATCCGGACCTCTGAGAAGATTTTCTGTAATTTCAGTCATCTGCTTGCGGATGCAACCGCCAAATTTTCCGCCTGCAAGCACAATATGATATGGCAATCCATACTCATTACGATGAAGCAAATAATTTATCCTGCCCGGCCAATAAATAACATCATGCAAAATCTTAATCGGGTAATAGTCTACGGCAAACTGTTCGATTCTCTGCGCTAAGGCCTCCGCTTCCCAATCATTTCCGTAATCGGCAAAGATTATGATGTGAGTGATGCCCGGAAAGATAACGGCCTCAAGCGCTGGCATCTCATTTGGGTGCAAAATCTTGAGGATATTTTTTTCTTCATCAACTGCCTTAAAGAAATTGACAGCCGCCTTAAGCGAAATGAAAGGAATAAAGATGGCTGATAATGATATTGCCAGAGCGAATTCTCTCGCTCCTTGCGGCGTGAAATGATACCAGGCCTCATTCCAATGCTTGGTTCCACCAATTATTCCCATACCGATGGATTGAAGAAAATCGTGCGTTTCTTTAGCCTCTGCCTTGATTTCGATGGAGCCCGCACAGCCAGTCTCAATCGAAATGTTGATAAGCCTCTTCATAAGCTTCCCTAATATAAGACGCACCTGTCTTTTCGTTCTTTTGTTCCAGGGCGCTACTTCAATCGCCGAAATATAAAGGACATCCTTTAGCCCTCGGCCTTCCCACGTTTTCTTTTTATGGATGACTTCATAGCGCGTAAGGGCTTCGATTCTTTCAGTTCCCTTTTTGTCGGCTGAAAAAAGTTTGAGAGTTGGAAAAGTAGGTTGCGGTCTTAAATGGGGGAAAAAGATTATTTCATTCCAGGGATCAAAGCGAGGACAAAACGGATCGCCATAAAGCAAAGGCGGTGAGCGCGGATGATCCCGGCGGTATTGAAGCCAATGGTTGATCAAATCACGATCACGTATTGTCACATTTTGTATTTTCCATTGTTTTCCATCCTCCAGATGACCGCTTGAGCGAACCTTCCCTGTCATCTTATCGCGCTCTTGCCTGTGATCAACATAAGTCCAAAACAGTTCCTCGGCTATTTTCTCCGCCTTCTCTTGGTTTTCGCCGGTTTCCATGATCGCATCAATCATCAAATATTCGAGTAATTCGTGACGCCTGAAAACATCAAAAAGAGAAATCAATGCGCCATCGTTAACATGAATTCTCCTATCTAAGACAAGCGTCTCATGATGATCCATTGATCCGGCCAAAACAGGCATGGTCTTCATTCGTTTAATGACAGACGCATACGGAGATTCCAACCCAAATATCTTTTGTGCCTCTTTGAGAACATCGCGCACATAATCAATTTGCGCCAAGGAAGCCGGCCGGCTGCCGACCATTTCTTTTTGGATCAATTTCTTTTTGTCTTTAAATCCACAGCACGGCGATAAAGTCTTGTAATGTTCCCGATAATCCTGATTGCCTGGGTCCAGCTGAAGAGCCCGATAAGCATACCCAACAGCGCTTTTGTTATCGCCCAGAATTTGATAGGTAGCTGAAAAATTAAAATAATAAGACGGTGTAGCCCCATATGGCTGTAGACGGAAATATGGATACATCACAGCGATTTTTTCTTGATCAGACAATAAGCCGATGAAATCTTCTCGCATGCGATAATTCTGCCAAATTTGTCTTAAAACAGCTACGGCTCGCTCACTTTGCTGATCTTGTTTCCGATGGACATAATAGGAGCCCCCCATGATGAAATGGCGATCGACATTCACCAAAAGCTCGAGCTCATTCACCGGATCGATAAACATCATTTGATTTTCGCTTAAAGAAAGGATTAAAAAAACATGCCGGTAATTATCGGCAACCCGTATATGCAAATCGCAAAGTCTTAAGAGAATCGTCATCAGTTGACAAGCGCGCACACAGCACAACAAGCCTTCATATTCGTCAAACCGCTCCTGATTACTCAGGTTTGATTGCCGAATCTCATCAAAAATATTTTCCTCACCTCTTTGTAGACCCGTTGCTAAAAGTCTGGAAAGAGCTCGGGGTGATGATCTCCTGTGGTAATGATTATTCTTAAGCGCTTGGTTGAGAGTCTCCAGCGACCGCACCAAGGCCGGCCAATTTTGATGCCTTGCGGCAGATATAATTTCTTTGCGGCGGCGAGTAAAATGAATTTCGTTTAATAATACGCGAAAGAGTTGAACCAGCCGGAGAATATGCTCTTGACGATATTGTAACTCGATAAGAATATCATATAACGACAAGTCAAACCGATCTTCGGTTTGAGCTATTGCTCCAAGAGAGAGCAAAAAGAAAGGCAGGAATATCCCTGAGACTAAGCGAAGCTTTGTGGCCGGTTTAGCGCCAAAAATCCTTTCCAGCTTGATGATGTTTTGGACCACTGGCGACTTGATATCTTTTTCCCAATCTTTAATCGTAGCCAGCGAAACTCCCACTCGTTGGGCCAACTGAGAACGATTCCATCCATTATGGATCCTTAAGAGCTGGATGCGCCCCCCGAGAGATTTGGCCACTAACAAACCTTCTTTAAGATCATACCCGCAATAAATGAAAGCCGGCTCTCTTTGATATACCCCGGCTATGGCCGCAATATTACCTTCGTTAATGCTGGACCGACCTTGCTCCCATCCTTTATAAGTCGAAAGATGCACGCCAATCTCTTCGGCCGCCTGCCTTTGTGTCCATTTCCTGGCCTTACGCAAAGATTTTAATCTTTGAGTCAAGAAAAAGGTAATGGTCATTAGCTTATCAAGTTGATGTTGTTTTTGGGTTGATTTCAGCGATTCGCTGATCTGTCTGTGGCCATTGTTTCCATTGTTCCCGTTGCCATTAGAAAACTGCTCCAAATCATCTTTGACTTCATCCAGATAAAAGTATTCATCCTCAGGCTCAATTTTGTTTGTTTTTTCCAGGGCCCGCAAAGCCTTGATCTCCCGATCGATTTCATCCACTTTGGCCCGAATATGTGAATCTGACTTTGATGAGTCACGAAAGACGCTTTTAAGATCCCTTAACATCCTACTGATTTTGGCTCTCTGATGCTGAATTCCGCTAGTATACAAAATTCTCTCTCTGCCCAGTTGATTCTCGAAATCGCCCATACTCTCTCCCAGAGATTCATCTATCAGATCAATCTGCCATTCTCGATCCAGATTACAGGCACAAGTCAGGTCTTTAATAAAAATTTTGATCTCATTAAAAGTTTGTCCATCGGCGCCTTGCAGATTATTTCTCATCCTCTCGAATGTTTTTCTGATCTGTTGTCTGTAAGCCTGTTGTCGGCGGATAATTATATCCTGGTTTTCCCTATCCAAATATTCAGATGAAGCTTTAAGAAGAGCCAAAATAACCCAACGAGAGCTAAAGGTGTCTTGAGAACTACTGGTATAACCAAGCAAAGTCGCTGTGAATCTCTCAAGATCCCTAGCCCTATGATTTCTCATAACTTTCTTTTTCATGATCGTAAGCGGTTCGCACCCAAACCGTCTCATTTCCTTAAGGAGATCCGCCGTTATGTCAAGAAAGCGAGCGGCCACACGGGCTGTTTTGAGTTGTTTTTTATGATGCTCCGTCAATATTTTTCCAAGAAATTCTATTTTCTTTTCAGGAAATTTCGATAAAGTCTTTAGGCAGGACTGCTGAAGAATCGGCTTAAGAAAATGAGTCAGCCGATCTTGCAAATCTTGATCTAAAGCAAATCGTCCCTGCCAGAGCATGATCAGGTAATGAAATTCTTCAAAAGTCAACAGCTCCTTCTGTATGGCACGCCATTCTTTTTGCTCCACCCTCTGTGCCTGTTTCCACTTTTCCATGTATCTTTTTCGTCTCTTTTCTCTTTTCTCTAAATTCAGAAGAAATGTATCAACGACCACAGGGTCCAAGCATAAAACATCCACTATCGTTTTATAGGTGGACTGATGTTTTCTTATTCTGAGATCTTCGGGAATCTCCTGATTTGAGAACTCCTGAATAATATACTGTGGATCAGTCGCCACAGAATCTGCCTTCCTGATTTGGTCAGGAAGAAGGTTGGGATATTCAAAATATACAGACATCCGCAGAGATAAATATCTTTTGCTGAGGCCTTGAATTTCCCTGCAATTCATTTTGCGAAGAATTCGGCAGACCAACAATCGATCGGACTTGCAAAATTTCAAAAATCTCATTCCGCGGTCAAAAAGTTTATTTAGATGGCGCAAAACAATTGGATGATCCAAAAGGCGATCTATAAGCCGTTTATAAGCCCCCCTGAATTCTATACTGGGTTGCGAATCGGTGTCTCGGATCAAATAAAAAAGCTTACATTCTTCATCCAGCAAGCCATGCGCTTTATCTTCTCCTTGAGAACGTCGCGTCAACCATGCCGAAGGAGAAATTCTATAATCCTGCTCAATGGCTTCAACTTCTTGAGGCTTTAGATTCTTGATGATCAATGGCATGTACTTGTTTCGAGTAAGATCGCGGGAATACCGACTCTTAAACATCGATTGCGTGCTGATCATATCCTCCAAGCTCTTTTTCACCTGCGTAATACACCCTAAACGATACAAAAGGCTTGAGCGGCTGTTGACTTTCTGGCCTCTGGAATATTTTTTGGCCGTTCGAATCGGTTCGGAAACTGTCTGGTCATATTGTCCTTGTGAGAGGCTCTTAAGATCTTCCTTTTCCTGAATCAGCGCCACGTCACTAAAAAATCTTTCCTCCCCAAAAAGATATGGCCACAAAACGACCCATCGTGAAAATGTTTCTGGTTGTTCCCGTGCGATATGAAAGGCAACCCAAAATATTCTTAAATTATCGGCGGCTCCCTGATAAAGAGTTGCCGGGTTATGATAGTTAAGATCCACCAGCTGCCTTTCGGCTTCAAGGCTTTCATAAAATTCCATAAAAACGGGAATGTGCGTTAATCTTCCAAGAACAACCAAAATAGAGCGATAAAGATTATCGGCATTGGTCTTTCCCTTCGTTCTTAAGAAGGCTTTTAAAATGGCGGCATCCCCTCTCCATTGCTGCGGATCATAAGGCCTTGTGCTTAAAATTTCTAATTTGCGCATTTCACGCTGTATTCTTCTTTTCGATCTTTTTTCCATTCGCTTAGGGGAAATCATTTTCCGATAGGCATAAACGGTTTTCTTAAAACGTCCCAGATCAAGTTCGCGCATGATTAAAAGCGTCCAACGCAGACGAAACACCGTGGCCCGGTTTTGACAATCTAAATCGGCACCTTCGATCTGGCCGAACCAGCCAAACGGCAAAATCAATCCGTATAGGAAAGATTTTGTTTCAACTAATGAATTATTTTCTTTGTCATAAAACAAAACGCCGATCAGATTTTCAGGCAGGATGTCTTCCTGGCTGCGCCCCCACACCGGATAAGGATCGCGGACAAGAAAGATCACACCAAAGAAATCCTGATTAGGGAATCTCTTGCGCCGCAGAAATCTGTTAAAAAGCAGAGTGACCGCTTCCTCTTCGGAAGCGCATAAAGTGATTCTTTTACACTTTGTATCGCTGGCTAAAAATCCTTCTTCCCTTATATCCAGCAAATCTTGCTCCGTTGCCCATATCGATCTGAAAGCCAGATCGGGGTATTCTTTTTTATAGAGAGCCGAAATATTTTTCAAATCCTTAACAACTTGCTGGCTCAAAGAACGGTGCTGGCTACAAAGAGCGATCGCTTCTCTCTTTAAAGCAAACCGACAATTATCTAAAATATCGACAGGCAGAAAAGACCTGAAAGAATGGCTCCTTTGATAAAGCCACTGCCCCGCCATAATGATCGCCTTGCGCCAGAAAATAACCAGAAGAAAAGCAGAAAGTATTTCATTGTCATGTCCATCCTCAAAGCGATTTTGATCAAACAGATCTGTTTTTCCCAAAACCTTTTCGGCGCTGGCATAAACAGCAAAGGCTTGTTCCTGCAAACGATCCATGGATTGATTGATGGCCTTTAGGTCCTTTTCCTCCAATTTATTTTCTACCAGAATCAGGTAATCTTCCAGACGGCTAAACGCATCTTCAATCCGATCCCGTAATTTTCTAATCTGTGACCGGGCATATTTATTCCGGGCATACTCCACGATGTTTTGCAGATTATCCACTTGCGCTGAGATTTCGTGCATCTGTCGCTTGATATGATCCAGAAATTCTTGTGGATTATGTTGATCAACCAAATCCTTCATTGTCTCGTCATCTTGATCACCTTTGGCTGTGACACCGTTGACATCCACCGCGCGCGCATAATAATCATCGATTATTATTAGATTCTTAAGGAGCCTCCGCCTCAGATGGCGGGTGTCGGTAGTCTTTAAAGGCAGCTGACCGCCGAATTGATGTCGGCCAAAAAGATCCTGGATCTTTTTGCAATATTGATTGGCTAAATTCAATTCGAGGGGGCTGATAGCGCTTCCCTTTTGAAGAAGAAGCGTCACCCTGTCGGTCAAGCTTCTGACTTGCCATAATTCAACGGGAATCAAAATAAACCAATCAAAAAATTGCGCCTGATTGATTTCTCCAGCATCGTCTTGTTTTTCTTTCTGAAAGGTCCTGATAATAAATTCCTTCGTCGGTTTATCGAGATCTTCAAACTCTTGTTGGATTTCTTGGTCATGATCCTGCTTCTGAGCAGATAACCCTTCCTTCTCTCGATCGGTAATCTGCTCAATGAGCGTCGTAAACCGCCGCCGCAGATCGGCATCAATAAGACGATCGTTTTGATCAATGTCCATAAATATATCAAGATAATAGAGATCAAATTGATCGATGATAAAATGACTTAAACGGCTTTGAATTTCCGCGTGAGAATTCTCTAGAAGATTTTCTGCCCTTTCTATCTCCTTTTCTATTTGCTCTCTGTGACAAGCCCGCCAATGGTCGAGCACCTCTTGTTCCTGCTCGGTCAATATTTCTCTTTGTTTTGTCAGAGACAGAAGGATCACAAGGGATTCTTTTCTGTCTTGTGAGTCTTCATAACTCTTAAAATCTGCAAAAACAATCCCTATCTCTCGCCGAACAGAAGCCAGGCAATCCGAACAGTGAATTTTATTCTTGATGATCTTCACGTTATCTTTGCCCCTTGTGAAATGATCTGTCTCTGTGCCGTAAATATTTCGGAGTGTATGGGATTGTGCACCATCGGTCTTTCCGGCCAGACGCCTCAATCGCTTCCAGGCAAGACCTTTGCGTTTTAAGATCAGCAAAACCACCGGACCTGAGGTCACATAATCCAGCAAAAGATCAAAAAACGGCCTGCCCTTGTGCTCTGCGTAAAATTCTTCCATCACCTTTCTCTGAAGTGGTCTTAGCGTATCAACACGCGCGATCACTTCAAATCCGTTGTCCTGAAGATCGCGGATGATCTGATTCCGCTTTTCAAACCCATCCGGCTTGATCATGGCAAAAGCAATCGAGCGGTCTATTTTTACCCCAGTTATGAAAGCGGGTAAGAGAAAAGCAGAAAGATCTTCATGAAAATCCTGCAGACTTTTGCAGTGTTTCCATTCAATAATATTCGCGCGAGTCGGATCCAAAATGATGACCTCTTCTCCATCGCAAACGATAATGCCGTCATACCCTTGTCGCCTAAACTGATCGGCTGCGTAATGAGCGATTGCATGTTCCTCTTTTTCGTTTAAGGAACGGATCACATCAAAAAGATCAGCTTTTTTGAGGTATTCTGTTTTATGCTGTCTGATCCATGCAGCTGCCAGCTGCTCGCATAATCCAAAGTAATCATTTGTATAAAAGGGATTTTGAAGATGGACCTCGATAACCCCCAGCCAGGCCTCTTCGCCGAAAAAAATCTGATCCTCTAAGATTCCTTCGATAATTTCCAATAAAGCGCTTGTTCGATATCCCAGCGGCTCCCCCACCGTGCAGCATGATGACGAATCGCGTTTATGTATATGAATTACCTGATAGCCTGCTGTTGTAGAAGCTCGGAAAGTAATTCCGTGAAAACCTTTTTGCTCAGATGTAAGACCTGCAATCGGCAACAACCAGAATGCCGCAAGAAACTCTTTTGCACTATTATTAATAACCAAATCATAATATTTTCCGTATAGATGATGCAAATGAATTATCTGTCCTTTTTCTGGTGATTCTTCTACGACAGACTCCCCGCCATTAAGCCATTTCGTATGCCCATCCGCCCAGACAAAACATTTAAAATCATATGCATGATTAAGGAATCTTTCCAATTCCAATGTATAAATACCTTCAATAACCACGATCCGATATTTTCCGCTTTCCAATGCGCGCTTGATGCAGACCGCAGCTTTTTGATAACTAAATCTATGATCAAGCCATTGAACGAATCGGTCTAATTCAATCTTCTTTGTTCTAAAAGGAAGTTGGCAGACTTTTCTTAAAGTTGACTTCCCGACATTGATATCTCCCCCAATAGCCACCAAAAGAGTAGTCGCCTGGCTTGCTCTCCGTTCTAATGAGATGATAGCCCGTTCAAATTGTTCCAAAGCTTTTTGATTGTGAAATCTTTTTCTTAATCTTTGGTGACTTTTTAAAAAGACCGCTAATATGACACTTATTAAAAGCCCAATAGCTGAAACCAGCACCAAGAAACTGGCTAAATTTTGAGAGCCAAACACATCGGCCTGGGCAAGAATATCTTGCGAAATCACCCGGCTTTCTCTAGTTTGGATAAGGTCCACTTTCTTAAGTCTGGTGTTTTGTGACGGCAGCCAGGGGCCTGTCCGAGCGGTTGTCAAAACCACCGCGTTTTTTTTCTGCTGGATCGCCAAATGAGCAATGGCGGTATCAATGGTCACCACAAGCTGACTGAAATGAATCGCCGCGATCACCTCGGCCCGGCCTTCAACGCTGTCTTCAAAATCGCAAACAATCACACGTCTCCATAACTCGTCAGAATAAAGCGCCAAAAAGCTTTCTTTGATTAACTCCATTTTCTTGCGATCCAAAAAACCCACTCCTCTATTGAGTAAAATAATCTTGCCGCGATCAAGCAGGCCCTTGATCACAAAAGCCCAGAGGACCTCGGAAAATGTCATTTTATTGGTTTTAGCCATGGGATTAACAAAAACAAAAGACGGCGTGCGGTCTGTCGTCATCCAGGACACACGCAAAAACTTATAAATTTCTCGGAGGGCAAAGGCTGAAGGTCTAATCAGGGGTTTTGTATAATTGATGCGTCTAAAACCCAATTGCCTTAAATAACGCTTCATGATCTGATGGAAATCCCAAGCTTCATGCATAGCATCATTCTTATAGCGGAATGCGATATGATGGCTGCGATCTTCTTTTCGCTGCCAAAACAGAGTTGTCTCTTTTAGATAATCAGGATTAAAGGCATATCGAGCGCCTTTACAGGAATAGGGCCTGTCTGTCATGGCCAAATCTACATCGCTCATTTGTTCGATTTGCGATCGTTGATCGATATTAAATATTTCGATGCGTTTATCAATATAACCTACGATCTCCGGATGACTGCAGGCAACTATGAGTGACTCTAGATGCGGAAATGTCAGAAGCGTAGAGTGAATCAGCGGCGGCAGAGAAATAATATCCATCCCCCATTGATGATGATCAGAGAAAAGAACCATCTTTTGGATATTATCTCGGTTGAGCGAATCTATTAAGGATGAAGATGTAATCACACCAAAGAAAGACATCCATGGTATAAAAAGGGCTCCTAAAGAAAACTCTCGAATTGAATTTTCATTTAACTGGCGTGCCATGGCCCTGGCGACCATTCCGCCTTTCCTTAAATAGAAACAATAACGTTCTTTTTTAACATTGATTTTTTCTCCTTTTCTATCAAAAACAAAAATATCAGTTTTCGTGTTTCCACTGCGAAGATCGTCCCAAAGCATAGCGGCAGCCGGTAAACCGGTTTGATGATCAATCCAGATAGCCAATAATTCACTGACAGGCCCGACATCTATATAGGTCTGTTTTCTTCGATGAATATCTATTCCTCTAAATATTCTTAACCGCCCTTCCAAATCCGTCGAAACACCATCTAATCTCAATTGGATTGGACCTCCCAGATTGGAAAGTCTCTTAATTTCTTGATCTGTCGGCAGGTAATGATAATGCGTTTCAGCGATATTGTTTTCATGATCCGTCAAGCGGATAATACTATCGCCGTTACCATTCGAACGATAGAGCAGTGCAATGGCGATCATAGCCGCGTCGCTGCCTTGAGCAGCCATCTCAAAAAGACGCTGTCTTTGCTCTTTTGAAATTATAATCCTGCGTTCTGATCCAAGATTTCTATGAAGCCATCCGGCTATATCTTTGATTTCTTCAAGAGCTCTTTTCAGTTTTGGAAACACCTGAATACTTACCCATACATGTTGGGGATGACGTCTAAGGTATTCAGCTGCCTGAGTGATATTGCCGTTTTTCTTAACGAGTGCTTTAACCATAGCGTAATACGAGCGTGCACGTGCCCGCTCCAAATGTAAAGAGAGACCGTAACGATGAATCAATTTTCTTAGCCAACTTTCTGACATGTTTAAAAGATCAGCTGCCAAAGAGATTTCTCCATAGGTTTGATCTAAATATCTAATGATCCGCGCCGACTCAGCGGCGATTTTTTCTCTCTCTTGCTGAAGGCCATAGGCTTCCATTTGCTTGAGAGCATCTTTAAAACGGATGTCCATCATCCGTGCCGTTTTCCAGACATTACCCGCATTGATCTGAAGAAGTGCATGCATTCTACTTCTCTTTTTTAGGGCTTTCTTCAGCCTCTGAGACTTCTGGATCTGAAACTTTCTGATTCTCTGGCTAAGCGTGTTGGGATGCATCCCAAGCTTTGCTGCAGCCGCTCTGATTTCATAACCGGTTGCAATCAGAGCATCAATGATTGTATCTTTTTCGAAATGCTCTTCAGATTTGTCCAAATATCGCCGCTGCATTTTCCGAAGACCGAACCGATCCAATTCAGCGTATACTTCTTTCCTGCCCCGATGGTAAATACGGCAGATCAGATTCACATCCCCTTCCGTTTCCCTGATCGCCCGCTTCAATCCCTCTCTTTTTACCTGGTTCAGATCAATTTCGTAAATAGCAATGCGTCTGCGTATTATGCCGACAGAAACCGAAAGCTGCTTCGCTGTCCGCCCCATATTCCCCATGTGCTGAACAAGAGCCTCCCTGAGTCTGTCTTCGGGGATGAATCTGGAAAACTGGACGCAGGAATTCTTTGCTTGTTTGGCTAGTCCGGCGATAACAATGATCAGACCTAAAGGCATCCAAAGAGATTGCAGGGAAACTTTCTTTTGAAGTCCCTGTAAATGTCTTTGAACCGCCGGGTGCGGAAATTGCCGTAAAAGTCGCTCAAGCAAAGCCACATCCTCTTGATCCCCCAAGAGTGCAAAGAAATAACTGGCCGCGATGCGGACATTCTCATGAGGATCTTCCAGATATGGTTCAATGATTTTTTTGATCCGACAAAGCTGTTCTCTGTGCCCGTCGGCTAGCTGATGTAAATACCCGACCATCGAATAACGGATATCGGCTTTTTGTTCTACGGCCAGAGATTCCTCGATCATAAGCAGGGTTTTTTCGATTCCCAGCGACTTCATCCCCACAAAAGCATTCCAACGGACATCAGAATCGTTGTCCTTAGCCAAAGCAAAAAGTTTTCGCATCCCCTCCAAACCGAATTCCAATAGCGTTATCGAGGCCGCATAGATAACCGGATGTTGAAGACCTTTATGCCGGATAATGCGCTCAAAAATATCGATAGACCCCGCCTCTTTGAAATACCCAAGTAGATTTATCAAGGCAATCATGTAGGGCGTATCTCCCACAAACCGTCCGGAATCTCTCTTGATTAGGCCGGAAACCTTTTCGATTTCCTCTAATAAATTCTTTTGGATTTGCAGTCTCTGCTCTTTCGTTAAGCTTAGAAGAACCTTTCGTGCCCAATCTTCGCCTCTTGTCAAAGCCGCATTCAGAGCAATCCACTTGTTGCGGGTTGGCAGAAAGACTCTTCCTTCATCTAATGTTCCCAGAATGATTAAAGGAATGAGAATAGTATGCAGCGAAGAGAGAGTTATGATCGTGCGGTCTTGAGCGTTCCAATAAGGCGCTGTGCCTCTTTGCGGATTGACACTCCAGGGATGCCGAAGGGGATCATAATTATTAAAGCAAAGCGAGAAATTGAGATCAAAATCTTCGTTTAAAGGTTTCCGATAATTTAGTTCAATAGCAAACGGCTTGTGTTCATGATCGCCGTAAAGATTATCCCCCACATTTAGATGCAGGCGCCAGGAGAATTCAGGCGGAATAAGACCGCGGTTTTGCAGAATTTCGAACAGATAAGCGGACGAACCGTATAAGACATCATATTGATTCGGTCCTTGGGTTGTAGCATCCAGTCTGGGCTCGAGATATTCGAATCCTTCCGCAAAGGCCAATGTAAGTATAGCCGAGGCAATATCAGACTCTGTCATATGTTTTAAACTTTTATAGATGAATAAATCACGGGCGGCATGATGGGCTTTATCGGAGAAATTCTGATCACGTCGTTCAGATTCTTCAATGCTCAAAGGTCGGTTAGAAGCCTCGTTATGTTTTTGGATAGGAGCAAAGCGGGGATGATAGAACTGCCAGCTGGATAACCCGGTTATCTTTTGAATCTGGATATCAAGACCCATAACTTTCGGTCTCTCAAAAAATACCGGCGGCGCGCGATACTGAATGGCAAGCCTGTCATCCTGATGATTGTTTTGATTGTCTTCGGCCAAAGCCTTTTCAGCCTGAAATATAAAACTATAAATAAAAAGCAAGGTGGCAACCACCGAAAGCGGAAATAAAGCATAAGGACTGGTGAGGTCATCATCACGGTAAGCTTTCCTGGGTGGACAACGAATAATTTTATCTCTCTCTAACTGCTCTCTTACTTTGCACTGATCAATCTTTTGATCTAATTTTTCTAAAAGCGTTTCCAGAAATTTGTACGCGAGTTCTTCAACCGCCACGGTTTTCCGCCGGGAGTGAGAGGCGCTGTGGTAAATTTTTTCTCCAAAGACTGTGAGCACGCCCGATGCATGCCATGATGCCCGTTTCGAGTATCTTTGAATTTTTTCGATTTGCCAAGATAAGCTTTTTGGGACAATCTGTTTCAAGCCAAACAAGCAACCATCAGAATGAGAGAAAGCTTTTTGTGCTTGCGTCCGGGCCCAAACAAGAAATTCACCGGTCAAGCTACTGTCCGAAATGGATAAGATATGATCAATATTCTTTAGAGTCGTCCCATCAGGACGATTTACCTGGCTGATCTTTCGGCTCCATCGTTGAGGCAAGATCTTAACGGCGGAGCACGCCAGACAGAAAGAATTTTCCACATCCGAATCCTCTGCCAAGGAAATCAGCCATTTGGCAAACTGGGTTTTTCGATCGGCTTGATAATAGATATGCCGTATCAAGCCACAGGGATCCATTTTAAAGAGAGGATGAAAGATACTGCGCCAGCTGAAGCGCGTAATGAGGCTTTGGTCTTTTCTGATATCATCATAAAATTGTTGAGGATTGAAATCGCGAATCTTTCTTGCGATCACTTGTCTTTGCTTTGAACGCATGCACAAACAAGGCAGCCACCCTAAGGCATCGGAGTGTTTCGCGCAAAAATCAAACACAAAATGCCAGAGAAAATGATAAGTCCGAGGCCTTAACTGCTTAAGCAGCTCGTCTCCGATATTGTAATAGAGGCGTTGATCGTTATAGACCGGCGGGGTAACGGGCTTTGCCGCTTCGTCTTTATCGAGATCGAATTCCTCTTTTTCCTTGTTTAAGGCCTCGATCTCTGCATAAAAACCGTCAATCAAATCGCGCAATGTCTGATCCACATCAATCCGGGGAAATTTCAATAAAACGAAATCTTTATACGGGGCCGCGGCTCGATAAATAGGAGCCAACATCTGATAATCGAGCCGCGACAGATGACTGTCAAAGACGCACAAAATTAAGCCTCGATACTTTCGCGCTTCGGGAAAGTTTTCAAAGTTGGCCAGAATCTCCAGTTTATCGTAAACATAATTTCCGATATCTTCATAGGTTCTTTGGGAACTGACATTGAGCACCTCAACCAGAAATCGACGACTGGTCTTATCTCTGACAATCGCATCGATCTCTTTCCCTTTAACAAAAACCTCAAAATCAATCACTTCAAATCCCTGTTTCTCGAGTTGATCCAGGCAGATCATTTCATGAAAAACAGCTTTGGCCTTTTTCATACCGCCTTTAATCAACCGTTGACCGGAGCGCCTGCCCTGACTTCGGGACAGAAAATAATGAACAAAAGCATCCAGTTGAGTCCGCAATGTACTTTCATATCTTAACAAGGAGCATAACTGAAAAACATGAGCGTCGTAATCACTAACGAGCTCATCCTCTCTGCGTTGAATATACGTCCTCGTAAAATTGGCTTTTTTGTGGGGATTGGCAACCGTATAAGGTTCTCCGCAGATTGCCAGCGGCTGAAAGACCTGTTCGCTCATCAGATCATCAGTCAAGCTCACAAAAACCCAATCATCTTGCTTATGATCAAAAATATAAACTTGCTGGGGATTGATAAATCTTTTTGCCAGGTAAAATAGATGAGAGCTTTCGACTGGATCAATTTCTAAAAGGTACTTTCGTCGCAGGGCCTCAAGGGCCAGCCAATTGACAACAGACTCGCTGATACCCCTCCGCCAAAAGGATCTCTCAATATTTAATGTAAGCAACGAAACCGACATCCTTTCGTGGTCAATAAATACTTCCAAGAATCCGGACTGCCGATTTTCAAATCTTATTATATATGTCTTGAATCGTTCGTCCCCTTTTACCGATAATAAATCAAGTTCTATATCGTTTGTATCCGCAAACAGATTTATCATCCTCACATGATCCGGATATCCACCTTCATGGCTTTGGACTTTGTAGGCATATCGGACGAGTGTCATATGCTGCTGATTAACAATTCGAACAATCCGACCTTTACTGTCGTATCTTGTTTGGATAAGCCTGCGCTCTTTTTTTCTTTCTTGAGATCGGACACTGCCAAAACTAAACAAAGACACAATCGGCATTCCAAAAGCATACAACCGGACATAGCCTGGCTTGGAGGAAACCGGAAAGTGATACGGTCGAAAACTTCTTGTTGATCCCATTCTGGACCGGGAGCTGTAAATAATCCGCGCCTGTGGTGTGGAAATCCTTTGAGTCATTAAGTCAGAACCGATAAAGAAGATGCCATTGAACATTTCGCGGATCAGGTATTTGGGAATAAATTCTCTGTGATTTCTGCGTCTTGCTCTGTATGGCGATGCCTGCCACTTATGGCTCTGAGGCGCCAATACATGCTGGATGGCAAAAATCGCTTCGCGGCCAGCATGGGAATAATAATCAATTCTGGCACTTGCCTTTTTACCGCTAAAGCTCTCCCAGTCAAGCTGGGAATTTTCTTTCATGGCCCGTTCAAACAGACGCAATGATAAACGCATAAATTCCTGATACCGATCATGCTGACCTTCCTTATATTGCGCCTGCAAATGGGCTCGGCGGATATGCTTCTCAGCCAGGGCGATCTTGCTCATTGCGCTCTGCCGCCAGAGTTCGCCCAGCTTACCGATCGCAAAGATTTCTAATTTTGGACCCGTTAGAATAACGGGAAGCCGAGTATTTTTAATACGTCTCAAAATCTTTTTAACGCACAATTCGTAATTGAAAGGTCCAATTTCTCTGCCGTGAACTGTCACGATGTCTTTCAGGGTTTTTGTTAAAACAGATCTGAACTCTTCTCTGGAGATTTGGAACCGATGAATAATTTCTGACTGCCGGTATCTCTTTTGCGTGGATGCAATCGCTCCCTTGCCTTCTAAATCATTCAGAGCGCTTAGCAGGTAGGATATTCTGTAAAGAAGCACATGTAAAATAAAGACTCGATAGGCCTGCCCCGGATGATTATTTTTCTTAAATAAATCAACGATAATATTGTAATGTCTCAACGGTTCGATCAAATTCTCATTGATCAAGTGAATAAAATGACCGACCTTGATTTCATTATCGCGTTGCGGTTTGATGCGCATATTTTCCGGATAACTGACAATAATAAAGGTGTCTCTAACATCAGGGTCGATGGTTTTGACACGATTCACTATACTATACGGAGAGATATGATCGAGCAATGTCCGCAATGACTGATATTGATGTTCAAACTCGTCTTCCTTGAGGGCTTGTAAATAAAGTAGATCCAGAATCCAGTCACATTTCTTCATCGCAGGCTCTAATGTTTCTCTCAAGGCCCTGCCAAAAACGTGCCCGATTTTCCCGACGCTGACGGCCTTATTCTTTTGAATCGCTCTTCTGAGCTCTTTGTCTTGTTCATCATCGTCCTCTTCATCTTCTTCACGGGCCATTCCAACCGGAAGAATCAAAACTGCAAAAATCAGAGCCTGAAGAGAATTTTTATCTTTACTAGCCTCCGCGGCGGCTTCTTGTTTTTTAACCTGCTGGAGCTTGGTTTCGATGGTTAAAGTCCGCAAGAAAACAAATATTCTCATGAGGGCTTCACACCCGGCACGGGCCTGTCGGCCGTGGGGATCATCTCTGATAATTTTTCTAAAACTCAATATGATTGATAAATATCCGTTGAGTTTTTCGCGTATCACTATATTGTGGATGTTAAGTGCCCCAAAAACAAAAAGCTTTTGGCTAAATGGATCCAATTTTAAGCAGTACTCGGCATCTTGCAGATGGGGCTCATCGAGGAGTATTTCCTTCATCATATCCCTGGCAAGAAAAATAATCTCCTCATCATTGAATGCCCTGACTTCCCGGTAAATTCCAAGTAAAACATCCCGTGGAATATACTGACGTAATTTGATTAGTTGACGGGAAATAGTCCTATAGTGGCTCTTGAGATCTTTGAAGGCCTCGATAAAAGTTGGATCGCGCAACACCATTCGCATAAATTCGATCAGAGTCGGTTTTTTCTCTGTGATCCCGCCAAGTGCAAAAAATCCAAACGGCAAGAAAATGGCTTCCAGACGTCTCGGCTTCTGTTCTTGTCCATAGAGAAGATCTGATTGTTTGTGAATCTCAAGGATCGTGTGGATGATTGTTTCCCAAACTTCAACGCGATTCGCCGTGGCAAATCCCGGGCTGAGCCAGAATTTTTCCGATTTGCTTAATTCGTATAGCTTTAGCAGATCAAAGGAATGCTTGCCGTAACTAGAAACAGTCGTCATGCCGGCTGAAGCATACCCCCAACCCTCGACATTGCTCGGGATAAACCAGCGATCGAGATAAATACCTTGAGCGAGGCTGAACGAGCGAGTCCTAAATATTATGAAGGACGAGTGAAGCAAAGCCGAGTCGAAGGGCCAGCCATTACCTCTTGCAGGCAAGCGCTTAAAGATAAGAGATTGATCTGGAAAATAGGTAAAGGGCTGCCTGGCCGGCAAGAGCATACCCCCACCAGCCACGGAAAGGTAGGTCTGCTCTCTTTCAAGGCTACGGCCAGGCAGCCCCTCGTAACAGCGTCGTGGCTTACTTTCATTGTAAGCCCATGATTTTGAACGGTCTATGGTTTTGTCTCTTTTTTGTAAAGCTCTTCTAATGAGAACATAAAGAACCACCAGACTTAAAAGGGCAATCAGACCATCAAAGACCATCCAGCCATTGAGCTTACGAATTTCGAAATCGCCCGGATCAATGCCTCTTTTTTGTAATTCTGGCGTGTAGATATCCTCCAACATACACCAGAGAATTTCTTTGATATCCTCTGGAATCAGGCACAATGGATGATCCATAAACCACAACAAGTTGTCTAAATACATCTGGCCTTTTCTCAAATCCCAGGTATATTTCGGACTGATCAAATTTGAGGTTCGGTCATAGGCCTTGCGGTTATGGTCAAAAACATCGCCCTCTTGAAGAATGCGACCAAGAAATTCTCTGGCTTCCTCCCCTTCCTTCTCTGTGATGATATCTATCCTGCGGACAATCTCATAGGCGGTCCTTAACGAGGAAGCTTCAGCGATCCGTTCGATGACCGCTGTCTTTACTTCATAGGGGGAATGTCCGTACTTTTCTTGTAAATCGGGAAACTTTTTAAGCATCGTTTCGCATTCCTCAAAAAGATCGTGCAAAAGATCGACCGCTACATCAATTTCGAGGGCTTCATCAAAGCGTTTGTCAAAATCGCTGGCCTTAAGCAATCTGACAATTTTTTCACGCGATATTCTCGAGGCGTATTTTAAAAGAACCAGCGTAATCGGATGGACGATATAGGGTTCCCCATTTTTCCTGCGGGCGCGAAAATGAAAATCTTTACAGATGGAAAACACCGTATGAAGCATATTGATGTTGAGCCACGGCTTAACCTTCAGTAATTTTTCTTCGATCCGCTGATAGGTTCGATCAATAAATTCTTTTCTGTAGGCATTCTCAGTTTTACGAAACAGGTGAACGTCTCCCATAAGCTGCCGGCTCTGACGCAGACGGCTTTGTTTAAACAAACGCTTAGGTTCAAAGAAAACCGAAGTCATTGTCTCAACATTTTTATCGACTTGAATCTTTTCAACCAGCCAGGAGTGGCGGATCAATTTCGGAGCAATAGTAAAAATGATCCCGCCGACTTTGGCGAGATCAATAACGTTTCCGGCCACCACATTGGTTAGATAACGGTCACTTTTAGAGACAGGTCTCTTTCCGGAAACCTGTTCCTGCATAATCAACTCCAGCCGGTACTCTATTCCAATATAAACAACCAGATCAAATTTATCTGCCTCTTTTTCGTGTAAGCGACCGACTTGTCTTTTAACAAAACGAATATGTTTTCTCACATCGGGCCTGACCCGTAAACTCCCCCGCCAGCTCTTGTCAAAATAGTCATCGATCCTGTCTCGGTGCATTGCTGTCAGAGGCTGATCTTTTCCTGTAAACCAGTGCGTTCCGTAAGTTTCGCTCTGAGCCCGCCAATATTCATCGAAAAGACGCGATGTGATGATGATCTCGAAATTTTTCAAACCAGCTTCCAAGGCCATGATCGCCAACAAATCACAGTCAAACAGATAACGGCGTTCGGTCCGTCGCGAGAGCACATAAAATCGAAGTTTTTTCCCTTTCTTAAGGCGTTTATGTTTTTCCACCATTTCCGGGAGAATTACCTTCTCGTAATGCTGGTAGATCCCGTCTGAGTCATCAAAGAAATAAGGCTGCGTGGCGTGATAAAGCAATCGGTTGACTAAAGCCCTGATCTCAAAAAGAAAACCTTTAATCAAACGCTCAAACAGATTTGTCTTTTCACTTTTGGCCGCGCGTCTCAAAGACTTGCGATACGATTTTTGAAAGTTCATTTGAAACATCCTGGCTGCTTCCATGAGCTTGGGGTATTGCGCCGGGTTTCGCTCAAAATAATTGAAACTCCTCTGCCAGGTATGATCTTTCTTTAAGCCTCTTAAAGCACTGCGGGCATGATCCAAGGCATCATTGAGAAGCTTTTGGAACAAACGGGAATCCCGATCGCCCCGATAAAACCTGGGAGCGATTCTCACCCATTGCCAGTCCAGAATAATAATCCGTTTCTGAATATCTACTTTCATCGCCGAGACACCACGCCGTTCTTCAAAAATAATGGATAAATCCTGCCCGCCAAGAAATCGATGAGCACAACGAAGGAAATTGACAATTTGCGCATTGCTGGGTTCTGGCTGATCTTCTTGTCCTTGCAATTCACCCGGATACCAGTAGTTCTTTTTTTGAAAAACTCCCAGAGCCAACATTAAGGCCATCGATGGATCAAGAATGACGGAGAGATTTCTCGATCTGCAGAGAGGGGCGGACAATGATTCTTCTTCTGCAGATTTCTCTCTATATATCATCTGCCGCAAAGCTGTTTCTTTTCTTGCCTTAACCCATTCAATATCCTCTCTGCTAACTCCCTGTGCCTTTAAGATGCGATAAACTCTTTCTTGAATTTCAAAAAGAACTGCCTGGTGCAGGTCTTCCAACAAACCGGGATTTTGATCAAAGATATCCTGAATATCCTGATCAAGACGGTAGATTTTAAAGTGGTCTATCATGGCTCTTTCGGCTTTCTTAAAGGGTCCGCTGCGGATTGCTTCCCGAGTGACCTGATTAAATAAATAACCGATCTGAGAGAATGTGAGACGGTGATAATAATAGAGAAAATAAACCGTTAAGCCATGATCGTCAATTTTGCATAGAAGAGCCTGCCTCAATATTTTCTTTATTCTTTCAATCAGCCATGCCGAATGCGGATTGCTGTGGAAATCTCCGTGTTGCGTGCCTACCTCATAAGGGGCAAACGCATCACCCTCTTTATCTGCGAGCCACTGTTCATAACTGATAGGAAGTCTCCTGAGGGTTTCGCGCAATTGATCGATTTCTCTAAGCATCGGCGCGACATGCTCTCTGATCTCTGCCGTATCAGGCTCTTTGTCTTGACCTTCCTTTGCGTATGATTCTTTCAGACGACGTCGTATGATTTCACTGGCAATTTCTTCCTCATCAATTTTTCGACTTAAGAAACCTCTCATTTGAGAATCAACAACCCTGATTTCATAATCAAGGCGCCCTTGGCTCATTTTAAGATCATCCACCTTATAGATTGCGGCCCGCATGCCTCTGTTTACCGTTTTCCAGACAACCGTACGAAGTAAAGCCCTCCTCTCATCCGGCACAAAGTCGCTGTCATACAGCCTTTTAAGAGCCAAGACGCCTTCCTGTTCCAAGTCATCGATCTCAATCATCATAGAGCCTCTCGTTTTTAATCGCGAAGGAGCCTGCTCAATGATTTTTGATGCCAAGTATCTGATTGTTTTGTAATATCTCTGCAATAATTCTTCGAAAGGAAGCTCATCCCGGTTCCACCGTCTGATCATTTCTCGGTCTTCTTTTTCTGTTGGAATATCACTATCAAAAGACGCATAAAATCGTTTCTTATTCGATGACTCCTGCGTCTTATGAGACATTTTTTGTTCTTGATAAAGACCCAAAGCGCGTGCTGTCTCATAGAGATCCCAGAAATGCTTCTTAAGATTAGTCAAGCTCCACTTCAAGCCGGCCTCTTTTAGCTGTCTTCTCGCACTTTCCAGAGCCGCAACCGTATCTTCTATTTCTGTCGTCTTCCTGGGAGATGATTCTTCTTCTGTTCTTTGATCTGCCTTGGTTTTTAAAACCATCTCGATATGTCCTCGCCCTCTGGCTAAGAGGGAAATATATCCTTTCACGGGCACACCATATTTCTCGAAGAGTAAGACTTTCTCCAAAAGTTTTTCCAAAGAATTACTTTTACGGATAAACGGCGCAAAATCTTCATAAGGAAAACCCTTGTTTTTGAGGATAAGCCGCGCATTCCTTTCAACGGCATTCTCTCGTTTTCTGACTTTGGGTTTATCATTGTTTTCGAATATAAGTTCATATTCCACATGGGGATCTTCATGAACCGGCCCCTGCCCGTTAACGCCCACAAAAGAAGCCAAAAGATTACGACTATCATGTTTTCCGTTTTCTTGAGCCGTTGATCTACTAAAGAGAACATAGGCTTCTTTACCCAAAGACGCAGGAATACCGTTAAAATGAATGCCCCACAATTGAGCCCGATAAAGATTGGGTCGAAAGGCATATAGTTTTACTTTAACTGGATCAGGAACTTTATCTGTCAATCCCTGAGCATAACGGGCTAATGGGGCATAAGGATGGCCGTTATAAAGAAGCGGATCAGATAATTCCAGTCCGTATGTTTTGCACTTTCTCTGAGCGCTTTTGGCTGTTACGCCTAATTTTTCAGCCATCTGATCTCTGGTCGGATTTAGTCCATTATGGGCCTCAATTAAAGAAGCGTAAGCCACACGATAGCGGTATTCGGTATTGTCTGTGAGTTTCAATTTTTCTTTTTGATAAATTCGCTTTACACTGCTTTCCCGGTAATCCAGAATATCAGCCAGCGTTCTGGCAGAAGGCGGAACACTTCTAATCGTCAAAGCCCGATAGGCAAGGCGATAAGCCTTGCGAGTCCTAGCTCTGTCTTTCCTATTATTAAGAAGATGTTGTATGTGGCGCTTCAGTTTGATTTTTTCCTGGATGCCCCCCAGAATAATGAAGATGATCATTCCATCAAAGAATAGATAAGCCCCCAATGCTTCCGGTTTCCAGTCGATTTTGACTTGACTATGAAGGGTGATGACAAGACGTACTTTAGTCCGCGGATTTTTGGACACGTTTTTGATAGTAAATGGATACCTTTCTCCGTTTTCGGCCAATGCAAAGATCCCGTGACGATCTGATCGCCATAAACGGCCATATCGCAGCCTGGGAAACTCTGGCTTATGCCCTTCCTGGCTAATTTGTAAAGAGACCTTCAGTCTTTTGATCGATAATGTTATGACTATATCCGGGCCGATTTTAATCGAAGTGTGATTTTTCATTAAATGTGATATTCGGCTATAACCCGACGCAAGCTCAACATGATTGAGAGCCCCCAAGATCATCGGAAACAGCAAGGCTGAAAGTTTACGGGGTTTAAATCTTTGGATCTCTCGTCCTATCGGAGTCAATAAGTGGTTGAAGGCCGGGGCCATTCGGGGCGTAGTCCAGATAAACATGCTCTGAGGAAGCTCATGGAGCTCGCTGACTTTCTTTAATCGACGGAAATTCTTCCGGGTTAAATCTACCGCATTTGATGACAAATAACCGAGTACCTTTTCCATACGCAACAGATATTCAATGCCCCGGCGGTCTATTTCCCGGCGCACGTTTTGGACTTCCCTCCAGAGAACAGCGTAAGGGATTTCGATTTGATGGGCGAGCTCACCCAGCACGCGCAGTTGACGGAACTGAAATGAATAATCCTGAATCAGACGCCGGAAGAAAAGCTTGAGCAAAATCGCCTGATAAAGCTCATCGTGAGTAAATTCAAGGCTGCTGGCCCTTCTTAGCGTAGCCTCAATATTTTTTGGCGAGAAATAACTAACAATGTTTTCAATGATCCAGATATCAAAAATCTCGGCCAAGCGATAAAGATAATGAATTTCGCCGACACTCTCACGCAAGCCCCGGGCTCCTTCGGGCATGACAAACAGCCAATCTTTTGGATTGACTCGGATTTTCGGCAGAAGCTCGTCTTTAAGCAATCGCATTGTTCCATTGGAGTTTCTCTTCTGAGCCATAAAAATCATGGTATTGCCCGCCGCCCTTTGGATGATTGCGGTATTTTTGCGATGCACCGACGGAGAATTGGCAATCTCAAGCCAGCTCGGACGGCTGTCACCGAGTTTTTTCATCAATAGGGATCGGATAAAGAGTTGATTTAGCGCCTGTTCATAAACACTTTGACGGCTGTATGCGGCAATAGAACCGAATATCAATGGAATCAAGAGAGCAAAAGCGTAAGAGCTGTTTCTCGAAGCCACAAAGGCCTCCACATAACCTTTTTGGCGCGTCTCTAAAAGAATCCGGCTTATTATCTCAAATCCTTGCCGCCTGAGAATTGCTTCATCTTCATCAGATCCTAAGACAGGCTCTTCAAAACGTCCGTAACCCGCCCCGATAACAATGTTCACCCGCGGCAGGTTCTTCATAAAACGCATGGCCTCACTGTTAGCGCCATGATAGCAGGGATGCGGCCCCATATTGATCGTGACCAGTTCAATTTTATTTAATACTTTCTTAAGCTTTCGCTTGAGACTCCGATGGTTCTCTACACGGCAGCGCAGAAATTTAATTCTACTTGAGTCAAATTCATTTAACAGAAGATTAGTTCGAATCGGCCATGAATAACGGTCGCAGTCCACAGCAAAAGACTGCCTGACGCCTAAACGGTAAGCGGCTAAATTTAACAATCCACTTCCACAGCCCAAATCCAGATGTATTTTTCCTGATAATTCATCTCGAAGTCCTGCCAAAGCGGCCAGGGCGCTTGAACTGTAAAAGAAATAGAAGTTGCCCAAAACCCGATCTAGATCTCTGATAAATATTTTTTCTCCCGGCAGCTGATTGGCCAATTGAACACCGGTCTTCTGTCTTAAGCGTCCGTCGATAAAATTCATTTCTCCGATGCGCAGATAGGACACATGCGGACCGCGACCTCCGCGCCAATCGGGCTGCGGAAAACGTGAGAAACCAGTGATATGCTCAAAGGTCTGCGCCCCCTCAAAGCGTCTTGCCACAAGATTGCCTACCCCGCAGCGGGCCAGCAAATCAGCGTAGTCCTCTCGCGTCTCTTTTGGAGTTATCATTCCAAGCGAGAAAGCAAAGAAAATTGCAGAAAGTCGAACATCCTTGAGCGGCAGGCGAATCGTAAAGGTCGTGCCGACTCCAACCTTGCTTTCAACCTCAATTGTGCCATTATGGTTGGTGATTATTTTCTTGACGATCGCAAGACCTTGCCCGGTTCCTTTTTTACCTTTAGTGGTAAAACCTGAATTAAAAATTTTTAAAATATCTTCCTGAGGAATTCCTTTCCCGTTGTCCTTAATAACAATTACTCCTTCGCTGTCTTCTTTTTTAAGAAATGTCTGAACATAAACTACTCGATCCAAGCGTTCATTTTTTTCCAGTTCATCAAATGCATTGATCAAAATATTCTGTATCACTCGAACCAACGCCTGATATGATCCATAAAAATGAAATAATCCTCCATCCAAATCAAATTCAATCTTGATGTGCCTTAATTTTCTGGCACCAGCTAAAACTTTTAGCACTCTCTTTATCATTTCATTCAAATCAAAAGATTGGCAACTGTTAACGATTGAATGATCCGAAAGCATCAATAAAGTTGCTTTGGCTGTGTTGGTAAGCTCTTTTATGTCGTTGTCGACTTGATTCTCCAGCATGCTGAGGACTTTTAATACTTTCGCTATATACTGTTTGACCAGCGCTTCGAATCTCAAATAATCTTTTCTATATAAATTTATATCCTTTGAACCAAATTCTATTTGAAACAACTTATGGTGCAATCGATCCATTTCGGGATAGATATCTAAATTCCAAATTGACTCGACTTCCGTTCTGCAAGATCTCATGCTGTTATCATCAGGGCTCTTTCTTTCTAATTTGATCAAGCATTTCAATATTAAAAAGAGTATGTGCATGAAATCATGGTCCGTTTCTTTCCAACATTCAATCAATCTCTTCGATCTTGTAATGCTGTTTTTTTCATGATCATTTTCTTCTATTTTTCCTAATAGAATCACAAACACAAACGCTGCGCAACCGTCTTCTTTCCTGGCCTGCTCATCGACCAGTCGGATTACCTCGAGGGGATCATCACATATCTGGTAGCGGTTGGGATCCCCTTGACTAATGGTCCCCCATTTGAACGGCAAGCTTTTGATCCAGCGGTCCAGAGTTATCCAGCGTTTCTGATTCATTTTTATCACAGGAAATGAATTTTTGATTTTACCCACCTGCAGCAAAGTCAGAGCGTCATAAACACCATTGAGCATCTCAAAACCGCCGGGAAGAGCAATAAGCCCGCAATGGGCGCAATTGACCGCGGCGGTGCGCAGCTCCATATTAACCAAAGCGCGCAACATCCGGCTCTGGGCAGACTGATCAGCATGATTGCCTAAAATCCGTCTTAAGGAAATGGCCTTGGCTCTCTGCGCTGATTTATGAGAAGAAGATGAAGAAATTGATCTCCCTTGTCTTTCAATCAGAGCACTTAATTCGTCCCCGACATTATGGATGATCGAATAGCCTTTGCGGATAAGCCCTTTCGTTAGAGCCTTAGCAAATTTCATTGTTGGAGGCTCTGCCTGAAGTTCTCCTCCCAAAATCGTAACGGCCTTGGTGATCCCTTGAAGATTCTTTTGGATAGCGGCAAAGTCTTCGCTGATTTGATCAAAATCAATATCCTCTTCTTGTTGAACAATACGCCGTGAATCCAAAAGAATTTCCAATATATTTTTTTCAAGCCTTAAAGGCGTCACCAGATCACTGGGATGATTTCTAATCAAGCCGGCACCATAAAGCTCATAAAGAAACGGAACAAAATTTTCCCAAAAGCCCTCAAAATTTGCCAGGATAATCGGAACATCCGCCGAGATAATGCCGGCATCTTTAAGGATCAGGACTTCAAAAAGCTCATCCAGTGTGCCAAAACCCCCAGGCACAAAGAGAAAAGCACTACGACCGTAAATCAGCATCAATTTACGCGAGGCAAATTTGGCGCAAGGGATATGAATATCAAAATAAGGATTAGGAGGCTCAAATCCATTAAGAGTAATCGTGATATTAACCGACGTTCCCTTTTCTCCCAGGAAACAGCCCCGATTGGCGGCTTCCATCTGAGCGGGGCCACCGCCTGTCACAACACTGCCTCCATTTCGCGAAACAACCAGGGCGATTCGTTCCGTCTGGGGGCTTTCGATTCGGGCTGATCCATAAACGGCCACGCTCCAACCGATCTGTTTTCTGATAGCCGCAAACTGGGCCAATTCTGTTTTCAGTCCCCGAATATAATTAGCGCTGGCCGCTTGGATATGTTTGTTCCCTGAATGCCGGGAATTTTGACGGCCTCTGGCAAATCCAAGAATGATCAAGATTGGCCACACCATCACCTGCAGATCTTCCCCTTGTTTATCTCCGGGGATGGTATTCCACATCATCAGCCAGGGTTTGTCATAGCAGGATACTATATGCTTAAGGGCTCTTTCCCGCAGACTGTCATTCATCAGTTCATCCAAAAGAACAATTTCGGGCAAAATAGAAAATTCCGTATTCAGCCGCTGTAGATCAAGCTCTCTCAGTTGAAGCGAAGACCCGATCGGAAGCGAGGTCAACATCGGAGATCCTAAAATCTGAGCCAAGAGCTGATCCGGAATATGAAGATCTATCATTACACCACCGGTTTGACGCGCAATCCAGACGCTAAAAAGACTCAAAGAAATAATATTGTCTTTGGCAGCCATTTCCACCTGAATCAAATCATCGTGGAAATTGACTTGCAAAAAGGCGGGCATATTTTCGATCTTCATAGATCCCGCTGATTTGATCGTTTGCATCCGATAATGAGGCAAAGCGCGCACCAGAATAGTAATGAGACCCCGAATGGCTTTGGGATAAATTTCTTCTTTTGTGTAACCCCTTTTGGGAGCGTTTTCGATTTCGTTTCGGCTGACCGACTTTAGGGGATCTTGATCCACCAAAGTTTGCGCCTGAATATCATAGTGATATTCTTGCTGATTTCCTCGGTGACTCAGCATAAGATCATAACCCACGGGAGCAATGAGGGATAAGTTCATATCAATCTCGAAACTTCGATAGGCGGGCATCCTGGTGCGTCGGGCCCGTTCGCTTAAGACGCGAAGTTTATCAGCGACATCGCGACGCTTTCCGATAATTTCCTGATAAGCTTTTCGAGCGCGGAAATAATCATTGCGATAATACATCCTCTGGATTTCAAAATGGAAAATGGCAAAAAGAGCGATAAAACGGTCGGCTTCATGGGGAAAATACTGATGGAGCCACTGGTGAACTTCTTGAGAGAAATAAACTTGCAGTGTGTGAGCGCTGCGGCGGGTATGAATAAAAATAGGCGGAGCCCGTGAAATGGGCTCTGTGATAATATGTGTCTCGACGGTCAATCCCTTGGCGCCGATCACGCTGCCCTGAAGCCGCCCCAGGCGTTTGATTTTCACTTGTTTGCGATCAATCGCCTCATTGATGCGCTGCCGCACTTCCGGCGGTTCATTGCCGAAGAAATCAGAGGCTTCAGGGATTTCACCTCGACTGGGCTCTTTGTTTTCCGTCACCCCGCCCATTGAAAAGAAGAAGAACAAGAAAAACCCATGCAAACGCTCGATCTTGTCAGCATCGTTTAGGGAAATATAGGCGCCCAGCTCATCTGACATCACAACCGGTTCATCAAACATACTGGTTAAGTATACGCGATGCGCTAAAGAACGCACTTTCTGCAAAAATACCTTATCGGGAGCATACTCCTGCCAGTAAGCTTCCAGGAGCTCCTCTACCACGCTGGTCAAATTTTCATCTCCACCATTATTTAAGCATTCGGCAAAATAATACATGATCCATAAAACAGCCAGATCCGGATGTGACCGCATAAGATCATCATCTTTTTGTTTTGGCGCAAGCAGTATTTCCTCATCAGCGGGATAAAGGCTATAAAAGTCATTGAAATGGGAAATCGCATCAAACGGTTTACCCGTTTCAGACATCCCTAAAAGCGGAAGGAGTAAAGCAGACGCATGCTGTTGATTCTCTATTGCTTTCTCGAAAAGTACCTGACTTCCTTCATTCTTGATCGTCTGCGCCTCAAGCCGATCCATTATGTTGGCCACAATGAACAAGCCCCGCCCGCCCTCAGCCATAAGATCTTGAGGAAGCTGGGCGTCTGAAGCTTTGATATCTTCAGGAATTCCGCGGCCGTTATCCATCACAATCACGCGGATCATTTCGCGATTTCCGTCGAGTATTTTCGATAAAAGTATCACGGCATCCACAGGACCTTCGGCCTCTTCAAACACATTATAGATAATTTCCGAGGCCGCCAGCTCGATATCGGCCGCTTCACACCGTCGAGCTCCCAGGTCTTGCGCCGCCGCGCCGATTTGATTGACCACGCCTTCCATCTCTTTTATTTGATGTATAAACCAAACAGCATGATCGGACATTTCAGTTATTTTATCCACTAAAATTTTAACCTGATTTTCATTGCGCTTTCTTAATTCTTTCCAAACGCAGTCGATAATCCTATTTTTATAATTAAAATCATTTAATGACCTTAAGAAGATCTCAACTCCTTTGGGACCCTCAACTATAATCGCTTTTTCTCTAAGCTCAGGTATAAGAATTTCCGGATTTCCGGCAAAGACAGGCTGAATGCCTTTAAGGCTAAGCATTCCAAAATCGTTGGGGCTGTCTCCGAAGATTTGAACTTCACGGAGATTAAATCCCCATTGCGATTGAATACGCTCAATGGCCAAGGGCTTATTGGAGACCGTCACATCAACGGCCAGTGATGAACAATCCACGTAAAGCCCTTCTATTCCTTTAAGAGATTCTCGGAGGTTTTCTACAATTGTTTTGATGTGAAATCTTAAGCTGCTTTTCCTTAAACGAAAATCCAGTTCAGAGTCAGAGAGGCCGAGGATCATAATCGGAAGGATCAGAGCGGTAAGCCCAAGTTTAATTTTCATGCGATCACTTAATTCTTTATCATTGTGGATAATAAGATCCCAGTGAATGTTTCCAAATTCATCCAAGACCGATTTGATCGCCATAAATCGCGAAATATATTCGTCTTGCGCATCTTCAATCTGTTGTATGGTCGGATTGAGAATATTGTTTTCTCTATAATAACGACCGAGGAATGCCATTTCGCGCAAAGCTTCCTCGCGCTTAAGCAACACAAAAATATCCGGATGAATTGATCCACTCTTAATCCAGTCCAGCGTATGATATCCTTCCACCAATACGATTTTCTTTTTACTCGGCCGATAGGGTCTTAAGGGCTTATGAGCATCGTATTCAATATAGGTGTCTATGCCGTTGGGCTTTAATATCTCTGTGTTGCCCTCACCGATAATACGCGAAAATGTTGTTTTCCCATCAGCAGGCATTCCCAAAACCGCGACAAAGGCCTTTCTTTGATTCTCGAGTCTTCTTTGAATAATAGTTCTCAGCGCCCTGATGCCTTGCTGGAGTGAATGGACTTGTTTTTGCGATTCAGACCTGATCCCGTAATCAGTTTGTAGCTGTTCTATTCTATCCCGCACGCGCTGGCTTCCCTCTACGGTCCATTGCTCTACCAAAGCCTCCTGGTGAGTCATGCCGACTTCAACTTCCGCGTATTCATGCTTCACGCAAACGGCCAAACCGATCCCTAAAAGATCTTTCCCGGGAAGCCGTTGGGTTATTTCACGATAGGCATCAACGGACATATAAATCTTCATGACATTATCAATAATCTTACAGCGGACAACCATACTGGAACCAATATCCAGTGGTTTTGTTAGACGATAAAATTCCACATTGAGAAAAAGAAGATCGAAAATTGTCTCTTCGTGTTCTTGAAAAATCCGCTGGGTATAACCTTTTTTTATCATTTCATCCACATAGGCAGCGTTTCGTGCATTGACGCGTCCGAAGAAGCCAAGCATATCGTTAAACGGTATCACAAGCGCAAACAAATTTTCGTATCCCGGAACTTTGTTTTTCTTAATATATTCGTATACAGCATAGGGCATACCGGTGATATCACCGGCGCGTACCTCGGTGCTTGAAACCTGGAAGGTCGTGGGCATAAAATGGGTCTTGATTGACGAGGGGATCCACTGAGGCTCTTCGCCCCGCACAAAAACAACATAGACAGTTTGTTTTTCACCGCAAAGAGCCAGTTCTGTCTTTCTCTGATCGGCCTCAAGCTGGCCTAGGGTATCAAATCGGCCGAAGTCGTCATATCGACGGTAGTGATCACTGCCGGTGATATAATAGGTTCTGAGTCGAAGATCATGGTTTTTTCTCTGAATGGCATAATTGATTTGCTCACCATAAAAGTTCTTTTTGCCCGGATAATGGATATGGCGTGTAAGCGGCTTTAAGAATCGACCGATAATACTGCTCATTTCATAACGCATATATTGGGTTTGGGTGAGATGGGGCTTTATTTCGTTGGGACCCTGACAGCCCACAACAGCCAAGTGGCAGTTAAACCGCGCAATTGTCGAGAGAACATTAACAATGTGCCGCCAGTGAGGAGGATTAAAGGCCGAGCAGAAAACTGCCAAACGGACTCTTTCATCCAGTCTAGATCGGTGCCGTTCATCCCCTTTTAAGGAAAGCTTAACAGAGAGATCGATCGCGCCATTGTTAAGCCCCAGGGCAATGCGCCAAAGGGCGTCTTTAGCCTCTTGTAAAATCAATTCAAAACGGGATCCTTCAATCGGCACTTGCGCATGATCGCTCATTTGACGAATATCTTCATAGATATTATTCCATATTCGTCTTGTGATATCCTGAGAGCGAATAATCTGTCTTTTTCGAAAATCACTGATAGCGCCGATCAAGAAAATAGGCATTAAGATGACTGATAAATTCTCAAGGATAAATTCTTCAGCCTGCTCCCAAGTCAGATTTTCAGCCACCACGGCTTTATCCACGGCCACGGCTAATCGCATTTGGCTGGCCGCCCCTTCGATCTCATAATATTCCCTCAAAAGCGCCTGCCAGAGATAGCGTGGATTGCGCATCTCTCTGAATTCTGCCGCAATTTCGGCTTCCTCTTCACCCTGATAAGCTTCCAAATAGACGGCAATCATCTTCTCGCCCAAAGGATAAGCCTTCAGCCAAGGCGCACTTTCAAGTATTCTATCTCTGAGCGGTCGCTGGTCTTGTACTCCGTTTTTCAGTTGAGCTTCATATCGCTTACGTGCTTTGATTTCATCTTTTTTCTCCAGGTCTCTTAGAGCTTGCGCTTCACTTGAAAAGGTGTTCCACGTGTCGCGGATTTCCTCTTCCGTTAAGTCTCCTTCAAATTGTTCGGCCAAAGCGATAAAGGCGCCCTGCAGCCTATTTTCATCCTGATAATGGTCACCCAGTAAAGAGACTGCCGCTGTCTGAAATTCTTGAGCTCTCTGAGCCCGGGACTCTTCAAAAGATCGAACTTGCTCTCGGGCTTCCTGCAAATGTTTCCGCAATTCTTGAGGGAAAATTTTATCTTTAAACTGAGCCTCCGCTGTAACCAAGCTTTCTTCAAAAAAACTGGGATCACGGAAATCATAATCTTCAATATATAAAGCAAGGGTCCCTTTGAGCGCTTCGAGCTGATCATCTTTGGTGGATTGTTGGACTTTCTTCTTTTTTCTTTTTTCGCCGCGCCAGTGACCGAAATAGGAATCTTTGTTTAAAGCGATGATTTCCTTTTTCCCCGGAAAGTCTTGTCGGTCTTGAAATCTCCCTAGAATGCTCTGAGCGCGCTGTTTTACTCCCTTAGCATAAGCGGCATCCTGATCTTTCTTGATAATCTCCAGTTGATCATCTAGCCACTCTTGATCTTCCGCGCTGATCTCTTCTTTTTTAGACCCTCTTAAGGTTTTCTCAAGCTGTGCCTGTGCCGCCTTTAGGCCGGGCTGCATTTCCTGCTCGCTTAAGCGATCGGTAAATCTGACCCGTAAAGACTGCAGAGCCCTCTGAACTTTTTGCGCGTCATTACCTTGTGCCAGTCCCAATGCCTGTCTGTTGAAATCTTCGATCGCAGCCTTCTTTTCTTTTTGGAATTCTTGTTTTTGGGCAAGCCGCCCGATATAATCCATAGCGGCTTGCCCAATCCCCTCAGTCTTGGCCACGGAAATTTCAGTATCGTCCATTAATAATCTTCTTGCAATATCCGTTATTTGATCGATCGTCTTCTTGTGTTCGATAGCTTTAATCTTCTCGCCTGCTTTTGTGATTTCTTGTTCAATAACAGTATCGGAAAGACGGCCTTTATATTGAATCCGGAGCGCCTCCCATTTTCTTTCCATATCATTGGCGCCATTATGAATCATACCCGAGAGAATCATGTTGACCGATTCTTTCAGAGCCAAACGGTCCTTTTCTTCAATCCGTGCAAGGGCATCCTTTTTCACATCCTCCAAATATTGGGAAATATCACCGTGCTCATCACAAAGAGCAGTTAAAGACTTCTCAAAATCCGCTCGGTCACCCGTGTAATCTTCAATAAGTGCATCAATCTTTCTCTTAATCTCTCTCTGATGTGCCTTTTTTCTTTCTTCTTCTTTTTGTTTTTTCTTCTCTTTTTCTTCCCCTCTGAGTCTTTCATAAAGAGCCCGCGCCTTGTCTTTGATCTCATTTCCATTTGCACTGTCCGTTAATTCTTTAAGGATCGACTTTGCCGCAACCGGATTATTACCCTCAATAGCTTTTTGAGCTTCCTGCAGTCGCGCCTGTAAGCGGCTGATTTTCTCCCGCTTAATTACATGCGGAATTTCTTTCTTTAACCATTCGATCCGTTCATCAAGCTGACTGAGAAGATCCTGATCAGCCTTGATATGAGGCAGCTCCACCATGCGGTTTAAAACGGCCAGCAGTCTCTGGTCAGCCAGCCCTTCAGAAGAAGCGATCAAAACGCCAAAAACAAACATCAGATAATCATTTACCTGCTTGCGAGATCGCTTCAGCTGGGCATCCCGGGAATCTTTTTTCTTCTTTGCGGATTTGACTTTTTTCACTTTTTTGGCTTTTCGACCGTTTCCTTTTTGTTTTTGCCCCGCTTTATTTCCATTACCATTACTCTTGGCCAGCTGTTGTTCAAGATCATCAATGATATCGATCAGGCGGTCCATCAAACCGACCAGCGGGGTGATAAAGCTTTGCCGATCAATTTGATCAACTTTTTGGATATATTTTAGAAACCCATCGGTTGCTTTTCTGTTATAGATATCTTCGAGCTCTCCTTCAAAGCTGCCCAGATCCGGACGTTTCATATAGAGCATGGCCATATGCGCGCTGGCCATCAGGTGGTTATAACCCCGCACCCGCGCTTCTTGAAACAGCCTGTGGGCATCATCCAAGCGATCCTCACCCATGGCAATCAAGGCTTCAAGCGTATAAGTGGAGGCATACTCAGCCGCTTCTTTTCTGGCCATCGCGGCAAACTCGGCGGCCTTCTCTAAGCGATTCTGCTCAAGATAAAGCAAGCCGATATTAAAATATACATGGGCTTTTAATTCTCCCGACGGCATTTCCTCTGCCGCTTTCATAAACAGATTCACAGCCTCTTCTTTACGGTTTTTATGCACCTCATTGATCACAGCGGCCAGATTATAGATTTCCGCATTGACCTGACCCTGCTTTTGGGCCGCTTGAAAGACAGTCAGCGCCTTGTCATAATTTTTTTCATCCCCCAGATAATAGTGCGCGCGCATTAATTCATAATAAACATTGGGTGTGCGGGCCGATAAGGCCTGATGTCTTTCCTGCAGATTGATGACGCGCTCAAGCAAGGCCACCGCCTTGTCGCAAAGTTTGATATGATTATAATTCTCCGCTTTAAACGCCAGAGCGCTTAAGTGAATCTTGATCCCGTCGGTATGTCCTTGGTCAAGGTACCTCTCCGTAAATCGGATGGCCTCATCAATAAAGCGACGGGCCTTTTCGTTTTCTCCGATCAACATATAGGCAGCGGCCAAATCGTGGCTGACCGTTTTGACAAACCCTAAGTTACTCCAATTGTCTTGAATATTAATTTTTTCATCCTTGCGGATCTTCAATATGAAATCAATAGCGGCTTGATAATCTCTTGTCTCAAAATGAATATGGATAATTTCAGCAATATAAGGCATCCATGTCGAATGAATCTCCCGCGCCTTTTCCATCTGATCAAGGGCTTGCGTGTATCTTTTTTGTGTCCGTAAGATCCTTGAACGCAGCGCATAGATTCTCGATCTCTGAATCGGATCGATCTCGTCTTGCTCGGCTTTCTCTTGTGCCTCATCCAAAACAATGATCGCTTCATCTGGCTTTTCGTCGATAAAGAAAAGATTGCTGATCACAATGGAAAAACCGACCATCACCTCGATATCTTTCTGCACTTCTGGCATCTCAATTATCTTCTGGGCCCATTGTTTAAGCGTGGCACGTCTTTGGACATGATCTTCGATCATATCGCTGTAAGACTGGATGCCCCAGGCAAATGTCGTACGGAATTGAGGGGCTTTGAGGACAATTTCGCGGACAAAGCTTGAGAGGAATGATTGATCCGGACGAATTTCCAAATAGAATTCAAAAATATTTTTAAATACTTGATACGTATGCTGCGGATTAGCATCCTTTTTATTCTCTAGCAGAACTTTCGCGCATATCCGCAGATAATGATCGGCCTTCTCGATATCTCCGGTTTGATGAAAGATCCGGGCCAAAAGATCAGGGATGGCAAAATTCTTTGGATCAAGCTCGAAGGCCTTTTTGAGATATTTAATGCCTTCTGTTTCTTCTCCGGTTTCACCCAGCGCTCCGGCCAGCTCGAGATACATCTGAAGAAGCGCGCCCTTTTCTTCGATCGAAAGGACCTGACGGTCTTCTAACAATTCGATCGCTTGCTGATAATATCCAATAGCTTCATTGAATTGTTTGTTATCCAAATAACTTTTAGCTTTTCGAAAGAGCAGCATCCATTTTTCTTCCTGCGGCTTTGACGCAGAAAACATATTGGCTGTACCCATCAGAGGAATAAGGAATAAAATGGCAGATAATTCCGATCTGTCTTTCAAAGTCTTAAGCGCATGGGCTCTAACAGCAGCCAGAGCAATCATCTTGACCTGTCTTTGAGAATCATTGGCCTTAAGAGCCATCCAGATATCAATCAAACGGATGACATCTGCCAATGTCCGCGCCTGTCCATGGGAAAGAGCCAGCGGGTGTTGCCGATCAAGCTCACTGAGATCGTTTGCCTTCTTAACCGGAGTATGAAGATTTTGAAAGATCAAACGAATCATCTGATTCTCAGGGACAATTCCCATCCAGAGAGAAAACCGGTCAAACTCAATCAGATGGACATTAATACCGGCCCGGATATAGTCGACGATAAGAACAAGCGTCTGATGCAGGCGCCGCTCATTGATTTGATGATCAAAAAGGACAATATCCACCGTCACATCGAACCCTTGTTGAGAGGCCGCAAACGGTGCACTTAAGAATTGTGACGACATTTTTAATGAGGGACGGGGGCGAAGCTTGTTGAGTGCGACCAGCTGATCGGCATTGGTAGGAACGCCCATGTTCAGATAAAGGCGATTTCCGTTTAATTTTTTAAGAGTCTTGATTTGGCGGGGATTCAGCTTAAGAATAACAAACGGGTTGGCAGCAATCTGTCCATTGGGCCCCCGGCTCCAGAGAGCGTATGCCAAAGTCTGACGTCTAATCAGTTTCGCGGCCAGCCAGACGATTGTTGTCAAGGCCAGAGCGACCATTATTCCCTCCCAGCCGAAAAGAGCTTGCGCCCCGGAATTCTCTTGATTTTCATCTTTGCCGTTAGCCTCATCCGCTTCTTCATTATCCATCAGATCTAAGGGCAACTCGTTATTATCCCCCCGCTCGCTCTCGGGGCGGAGGGCTTGATTAAGATCAATAACAGGATAAGGAAAAGTAATTGTTATTTTCGTTCCTGTCTTATGCCGCAGTATCTTCTCTTGATCATCTTCATCAATCGGCTTGATTTCTGAAAAGCTTCCGTTTTCGTATACTGTTTCATACGCTTTCTCTTGAACCTGACGGCTGATAACATGAATACCACCGTCGTGCATCTCGACGATATTTCTAACCTCCGCCAGACCAACGCCGCCGCCGGCAAATTTGTGATATTCCATGCCGATCTCTGAAACACACGTATAGAAAACAGCCTGCAGATTTTCCGGAGCAATGCCTTCATTATTATCTTCAATGATATAATGATAACCCTCATCGTCTTCAATGAAATCTTCATAGATTTTTCCAGTCAAAGTTCGTTTAATCGGGTCAAAATTCGCATAGACCACAGCGTTCTTAAGAAGTTCCGTAAATAATAGACTCACGCGTGAGCCAAATCCAACAATCTGCATCGTCAATGGTTCCGCCGGATAAGACCGCTCTATTCCTGATATGTCTATCTGTTCGTCCATATAAAAAGCATCAACAAAAGAACGCCATGGATCGGTCTCCATGCTGAATCCGATAATATCGGTGCTGAAATCGTGAATAACGGGAAACTTCAAGAACGAAAAGGGCGTATCTTTCATGGTTAAAGGCACCATGAAGGCAATCAATCGGGAGCTGTCAAAATCAATATCATTGAGACGGCCCAATAAACGCTGGATCTCCGGTTCTTTGGCTCGGTGGACAACGGTTGCCGTAAACTTCCGGTCAATACGCGTCGGATATTTGCTAGCGCTTAAATCGGAATCCAAACTAATGAACAAATCTCTGGATTCTTTCAGCGCTTCTTCAATCCGGCCTGTATGAAAAAGTTCTCGGAATTTAAGAAAGATATCAATGATACCAGATTTTGTTGATCTGATATTGGCCCTGCGCAAAACGATGATTTCCTGTTTAAAATACTCTCCGTCATCCTTGCCCAGAGCCTTTCTTAATTCCTTAAGCAATTTATCAAATTCATCTAGGAATAGATACAGCTTGCTCATCACCACCAAGCTCATCTCAGCAATCTTTTCGCTGTTTTGATCAACAGGGAAAACATTCATATACATCCTCAGGTAATCCTTAATACTGCGGACCCGCCTTGTGCGAGGCGCCAGAATTCTTCCAGTCTCAAACAGCTCTTGACTAAAGAGCTTGTTGATATTATTAAAATCCAGACCATTGATAAAATCAATGAGCGTAATCTCTCTGGCGATTTCGTGAGGATTACCTACCGGAGGACGCAACCCGCCCATAAGAACATCCCTTTCAAAATCGATAGAAGATCCGCCATCTTCTTTACGCTCCCGGATCATTTCCTCATAGTTCTCATGTTCTTCGATGCGCTTTTTACAGCTCTTTTTACGATCCCGTAAAACTTGGGCCATATCGATCCAGCTATCGGCTTTTAAATAATTGAGTAAATACTTGAGGGCTATTGTGAAGCGCTTATGTGAATGATCGGAATCCTTGATAAAGTTTAAGACAAATTCCATCTGTGCCTGATCCGGTTGTGTTTTTCTTATTCGGTATTCAGCCGAGACAGCAGAATCCTTTGGCAGCTGATTGCGCAGAAAGTGTTTAACTTGCGGTGGAATTCTTTGATGCAAACCTAAATACCGAACTTGATTTTCTACGACGTTTTGATTATAAATAATTTCGACCTCTTGTTCATAATCGATAAACTGAATGGTCGTTTTTGGCACCAATAGAATAATCTGCTTGGCCAAATCACCATAATCACTGAAGGCAAAATCGATAGAATCAGCCACATCCCAAAGCTCCGACATACCTTCAACAAAAACATGCGCTAGATTATCAAGTACTTGCTCCCTGATCTCTTCATCGGTACTTAGCCTCTGGATGGTTTCTTCAAGATGAATATCGCCAGAAATGGCTAAAAGGACCTTGACATCGCCTTCATCATAATCTATAGTTCGAAAATCATCCGCGAGCATGGAAGCCAGTCTGGCAATAGCGGCCTGGCGATGTCCCTCCATCGCTCCGATAAGAATCGGCAGGATCAAGGCACTCACAGGCGAGAGGCTGCAGGCTGCAGACGTCAGCTGATAATTTCTGCCATCTAAAATCCTAAGTCCTAAGCCCGAAACTCTAAATAAGCGCAAAGTCTCAAAGCTCAAAAGCTCAGACTCAGCATCTTGTTTTGAACCTTGAACATTTGGGTTTTGAGCTCGCTTAGAACTTGGAGATTGGGACTTAGAATTTGACAATATTTGTCCAACGGACCCCTGCAGCACGAGGACGTTGAAGGGCAGCACAAAAGCGCAGAGATTCGCATCCTTAAGAATGTCCATGGCCTGAGATTGATCACAGTGTTGAGAGTCCTGGGCTGTTTCTTTAAGGAGATCCATCATCCTTGCAAGGCCGTTGAAGTAGGCTGTCTTGATGAGCCTTCGCTCAAATGCATCCGAGAAGAGAACTTCTTCAAGATGTTCTATATGCGTTCTGACAAAATCCAGATATTCGATAAAGGCATTCTCGTCGGTCTTTCTTTCCATCTGATTTCGCAGGGTCTTAAGGGCATGGTGGAATTGGCCTTGGTCCACCTTGCCGTCACCCACAGGCACAGTCATGGCCTCTCCTAATAAGATTTGGACTTCCTCTTCGAGTAACTGCAGATAACGATAGAATTCAGCGAGTTTGTCTTTAAAGGTTCTGTAGGCCCGGCCCACAGCGCTGGAAGGATCTTTCAAGTATCCGGAAGCCGCCAGGCATAAGATAGCCAGTCGCCAGATTTCCGTGTCATAATCCCGTCCTAAGAACTTGGCCAGGATGTTAGACTGCCTGGAATAAATAGGATCTCCTCCCTCCTTAGCATCGACTGTTGCACCGGTATAGAACCAGATAGCCGGGAAGATTACCTCATCGCTTGATTCATGGTGGGCTTCATCACCGATGGGCAGAGTTCCCGGTAATCCGCTGGGGAAAAAGAAGTTAGCAGCGGCGATAAGGACTGTTTCTTTTCTTAAGCCCTGGCCTACGGTAAAGGTATACGGGCTTGGCGCAACAAGCTGAAGCTTGATCAACTCTCTTAAAAGAAGCTTTAAGCCCACAATGTGAGAGGGCAACACTCTGATTTCAAGAAGCCTTCCCTCCTCCCATTCTTCTCCCTGGAAGTTTGTTGGGGTGACGCTGTGGGGTGTCTGGACTAAAGCGAGGTATCTTAAAAGCAACCGGTTGCCTTCTAAGGCGGTTTGTGTGTGTTGGTTGTTTATCGCCTGGTGAATCTCAAGGCCAAAGGTGGGTTTATCATGGTCCAGAAGAGTAAAGAGAACTCTAAGGCCAGGCAGAATGGTGCCTTCAACTTCCCGGATAACATCTTTTTTGGGTTTTCCTTCTCTCAGAGAACGGTAGATATAAGCTTTGATATATTCCTGGTCGCCTAAGAATAATCCGTTAATAGACAGCTGGTTGAAGATTTCAAAAACTTGGGGTAATTCTTGAAGGGATATATTGATTCCTTTTTCAGAAAATATTTTTTCTATTTGGACAGCCAATTGTCCGTCAGCTTCACAGAACGATAGGATAGCCCTTAAGGCCGCCTCGCGGACATATTCGTTGTTATCTTTCAACATCTTAAGGACAAGGGCGAGGTTGTCTTTGGTGGCATGGTCTTTATTCGCTTCAAGGAACGAGGGGATGGCCCTTAAGGCCGCCTGGCGGACAAGCCATTCATTATCT